>CAVDQU010000078.1:0-12646 GCA_963611035.1 Agathobaculum sp. | reverse complement strand
GGTCTAAAATCCGACGCAAGCTTGCTTGCAGGAGGAGTTTTGACCTTGGGACCCCAACATCATATGTATATATCCATAATCATAGCATATTTTTATGAACGGCAGGTGAAATATCCGAAACAAAAATAATAAAAGAATATAAAAGAAAAACAAGAAGCATAGGGGATCGGAAAAGTGTGAAAAAAATGTGATTTCATCTTCGGTTCATCTTTATTTAAGAATTGGTTCATTAAGCAATGGTATTCTTAGGACGAATTTTAATGTGAGAAAAGCAGCTGCTTTCGCTGCACCGAGAAAGGATATGAAAAAAGATGAAAAAGAAGATCATAATTGCAGGGATATGTATTGTTGCATTGTGCGCGGTCATCGTACCCAAATTTACGAAGCCGAAACAGTTTGCCCAGGCAGTAGCACTTCCGGTCATGGATGCCGAAAATCCACAGACAGGAGATATTCGGCTGACTACCAGCGTTATCGGTAAGATTGAACCGTCCGATGTGGTTTACGTTTATCCAAAGGCTTCCGGTGATGTCACGGAGGTAAATGTAAAGGCCGGTGATGTTGTGACAAAGGGGCAGGTGCTGTGTACTATTGATACCAAGCAGGTAGAATCTGCTAAAAATACCATGGATTCTGCCGCATTAAATCTGCGCCAGGCACAGGAGGAGCTTTCCCGCCAGCAGCTTCTGTATGCAGGAGGAGGCCTTTCTGAACAGCAGTACAGTCAGTATCAAAATGCAGTATCAAACGCACAGTTAAGTTATGATCAGGCAAAATACAATTACGAAACACAGTTGGAATACAGTCAGATTACAGCACCTATTGAGGGATTGGTTGAGATCTGTAATGTGGAAAATTTTGACAATGTGTCCCAGAGCAACCTGATCTTTGTTATTTCCGGTCAGGGAAGCAGAGTAGTATCATTTTCTACTACAGAACGTATCCGCGGATATCTGAAAGAAGGAGATACCATTGATGTGGAAAAAGATGGGCAGACCTACGAAGGTTCTGTTTATGAAATCAGCACTATGGCAGATGAGACCACAGGACTTTATAAGGTGAAGGCTTCTGTGGATGCAGATGTAGTTCTTCCTACCGGTTCTGAGGTGAAGTTGTATGTTACTTCTGAAAAGGCAGAGAATGTTATGACGATTCCAGTTGATTCTGTTTATTATGAAAACGGCGAACCATACGTATATACCTATTCTGACGGAAAAGTATGGCAGAAATTCATTGAAGAAGGAATTTTTGATTCCAGTACACTGGAGGTAAAATCCGGCCTTACTGCGGATGATATGGTAGTTACTACATGGAGCTCTGAGTTATATGACGGAGCAGAAGTCAGATTAAAAGGGGAAAGTACACAGGATGGCAGTGCAGCAGGGGCGCCGGTTGGCAACTCAGAAGGCAATGCTCCGGGCGGAGAAGAAGCTTCGATAACAGAAACCAAGGCACAGTAAGGAGGATGACAGAATGAATGGTTTAACAAAATTTGTCCTCAAACGGCCTATTACAACGTTAATGGCAGTGCTCTGCCTGATCGTATTCGGTTATACATCAGTAACCAGTATGAGCCTGGAAAACATTCCGGATATGGAAATGCCGGTGCTTATGGTCATGACCACCTATTCCGGAGCCAGTCCTGAGGACGTAAATGAGATCATTACAAAACCTATTGAGGACCAGGTAGGTACATTAAGCGGCCTTAAATCTGTTACATCCAATTCCAGTGAAGGTATGTCCATGGTCATGCTGGAATATGAGTACGGCACAGATACAGATGAAGCATACGATGATCTGAAAAAGAAGGTAGACCTGGTAAAGAACAGTCTTCCAGACAGTGCCGGTGATCCTACGATCATGGAAATGGATATGAATTCCATGCCATGCGTTACATTATCCATTGACAATGCTTCCCAGGAAAATCTGTATTCTTATGTAGAAGACAAGATCCAGCCTGAGTTTGAAAAAATCTCTTCGGTAGCAGAAGTAAGTGTCCGCGGCGGTTCTGATGAATATATTAAGATCCAGATCATCCCGGAAAAATTAAGCCAGTATAAGATGACAATGGCTTCTGTTGCAGCGGATATTGCAGCAGCGGATATTACCTATCCTTCCGGTGATACCCAGGTGGGAAGTTTGAAGCTTTCTGTTTCTACACGTACCACCTATGATACGGTAGATCTGTTAAAACAGATCCCGTTGACCAGTGCAGACGGAAGTACCGTCTACCTGGAAGATGTGGCAGATGTATATACAACCAAAGAGGAAAATGACGGAATTGCCCGTTACAATGGAAATGATACAGTATCTCTTTCCATTACTAAGCAGCAGAGTGAAACAGCAGTTTCTGTTTCCAATGCAGTGAAAAAGACCATTGCAAACCTGGAAGGAGCTGATGAGAACTTACATATCATTACAGTCCGGGATGATGCAGACAGCATTATCAGTTCTTTAAAGGATGTAGCGCAGACACTGGTTATGGCGATCGTTATCTCAATGATCATCATCTGGCTGTTCTTTGGTGATCTAAAGGCATCCCTGATCGTAGGTACTTCCATTCCTATCTCCATTTTGTCGGCTTTGATCCTAATGAGCTTAATGGGCTTTACCTTAAATACCATTACCATGAGTGCGTTGACACTTGGCGTTGGTATGATGGTAGATAACTCTATCGTTGTTCTGGAGAGCTGTTTCCGTATGACGGCAAACCGGCGGGGAGGTTTTGTAGAATATATGCAGGATGCTTTGGAAGGAACCAGCCTGGTGTGGGAATCCGTTCTGGGCGGTACTGCTACTACCTGTGTCGTATTCCTGCCACTGGCATTTTTACAGGGCATGACCGGACAGATGTTTAAGCCATTAGGCTTTACCATTGTATTCTGTATGGCGGCATCCCTGATTTCTTCCATTACCATTGTACCGCTGTGCTACATGGCCTATAAGCCAAAAGAAAGACTGTCAGCACCTTTATCCAAACCGGTCAGAGATCTTCAGACCGGTTACAGAAAGCTGATGAGTACGCTTCTTTATAAGTCAAAGACGGTTATGATCACATCCATTGCTCTTTTGGTCCTGGCTCTTTGTATTGGAAAAACCTTAAACATGGAGTTGATGGCCTCTGATGATGAGGGTGAGATTACAGTAACTGTAGAGACAAGACCGGGACTTCGGTCAGAAAAGGTGGATGAGATATTAAAACAAGTAGAAGCAATCATCAGTCAGGATGAAAATCTGGAGTCATATATGACTTCCTACGGAAGTTCCAGAGGCGGCAGCAGCTCTGCAACCGTTACCGGATATCTGAAGGATGACCGTACAATGGAAACAGCAGATGTGGCAGCGAACTGGCAACAGGAGCTTTCAGATATTGAAAACTGTAATATTACAGCAGAGGCCGGTTCTTCTATGAGTATGATGTCTGCTACCAGACAAAGCTATGAGGTGATCTTAAAGGGAACGGATTACGATGAAGTAAAAAAGGTAACCAACTCTATTGTAGACGAGTTGAAAACGAGAGATGATGTAACGAAGATTCACTCTGACGTAGAAAACTCTTCTCCTGTAGTTGAAGTAAGCGTGGATGCATTGAAAGCAAAAGCAGCAGGTCTTACACCGTCTCAAATCGCATCTGCGGTCAGCAACTGTATTGATGGTGTTACGGCAACAACCATTCAGGTGGATGGTGAAGATATTGATGTAAAAGTAAAGTATGCTGAGGAAGAGTATAAGAGCATTGACCAGGTGCGTGGTATCGTTCTCAGCACAAGCAAAGGCGGTTCTGTGGCTTTGTCAGATGTAGCGGATGTAAAGTTCGTAGATAGCCCTTCTTCTGTTGCAAGAGAGGATAAAGAGTATAAAGTAACCATTACTGCAGAATATACAGACAAGGCGACACAGAATACGAGAAATCAGATTCAGGAAGAAGTAGTAAAGCCCCAGCTGACCAGTACAGTGAGCATTGGCTTAAACTCCAGAGATCAGTCTATGAATGAAGAGTTCGCTTCTCTGTTTAAAGCACTTGCTATTGCAGTATTCCTGATCTTTGTAGTTATGGCGGCTCAGTTTGAATCCATCAAGTTTTCCGGAATGGTCATGACCACCATACCATTCAGCTTGATCGGTGCATTTGGACTGTTATGGCTGGCAGATTGCTCCATCAGTATGGTTTCTCTGATCGGTTTCCTGATGCTGATCGGAACGGTTGTAAATAATGGTATTCTGTTTGTAGATACAGCTAACCAGTACCGCGGGACAATGGAACGTGACACGGCTTTGATCGAAGCTGGAGCGACTCGAATCCGACCGATCCTGATGACAACGCTGACTACGGTAGTTTCCATGATCCCTATGGCATTCAGCGGAACTACCACCAAGAGTCTTGCAGTAGTTGATATCGGCGGTCTGACTGCTTCTACGATCCTGTGTCTGCTGATGCTGCCTGTTTATTATCGTCTTATGAGCGGCAGAGAGAAAACGGGAGATCTGGAGGCACCGGCAAAGAAACGCAAGCGTACCAGAGAGAATATAGTCGGAAAAGTAAAAGGATTATTTGCAGGATTTTCAAGAAAGAAGGATGACCATGAGGAAAAATAAATATGGAACATTTTCCAGATCATTCAGCCGTATATTCGCAGCCGCTTTCACGGCGGCTGTGGCAGCGGGGACGATGCCTGTATACAATGTGTATGCAGCCAGTCCGACCTTTGCAAGAACTGAAGAGGAGTGGGCGAAATTAAAGGATAATGTGATCGAATATGATGAACTGGAAGATCTGATCCATGAGTACAATGCCACAGTCCAGAATAATCAGTATACCTACCAGAAGTTCCGTCAGGACTATGGAGATACCAATGAAGAAGTGGCTCAGGAGTACTACAAGCTGGCTCAGGACTATTACAATGATATGTCTGGAGATGATAATGCTTCGTCACGCATGTCCGATCTGAATTTACAGATCCAGGGAGACAATATGCAAAAGCAGGGGGATGAAACGCTGGAAGACAGTAAAGTATATCTTCTTACTTATGAGCAGGCAGAAAAGAATCTGGCAGTAACCGCCCGGTCAGATATGATATCATATTATGAGAACCTGATCCAAAAGGAGCAGGCGCAAGCAACATTGGAAGAGGCAAAAGAAAGCTATGCTCTGGCACAGACAAAGCTTTCAGCGGGAACCATCACCCAGTTAGATCTGCTGACAGCCCAGGAGAATGTACAGACAGCAGAAAACAGCCTGACCCAGCTGGAAAATAATATTAAAAATTTAAAAGAAAATTTCCAGGTGCTTTTAGGCTGGAGCTATAATGATTCTCCTGAGATCGGGGCATTGCCGGAAGTAGATGAAAATGAGATCGCAGCCTTGAACCCGGATACAGATCTGGCTCAGGCCATTGAAAATAACTATACTTTAAAGATCAATGAGAGAAAGCTGGAAAACGCCAAAAACGACACGGTAAAGAACCAGCTGACCACAGCCATTGCCAATAATAAAAAGCAGATCGGGGCGTCTTTATCCAGCGCTTATAAGAAAGTACTGTCAGCGAAACTTTCCCTGGAGCAGGCCCAGACAAAAGCCCGGTTGGATCAGACCAATCTTTCCAACGCAGCTTTAAAGCAGGCGGCAGGTATGATGACAAAAAATGATTATGATACCCAGGCGCGGGCAGCAAAAACAAGCGAAAATGCGGTAAAAACAGCCCAGATCAATCTGTTAAGCGCAGTGGAAAATTACAAATGGGCCGTAAAGGGCCTGGCAGCGGCACAGTAGGAAGGAGGCAGCTTGTATGTTTTTAAGTGATGAGCATGGGAAAAAATGGAAACTGCAGGCGGCAAAGGTTTTGCGCACAGGTGTGCTGTGTATGGTACTGGCGGGTTCCGGGCTTATCACCTCCTATGCAGATGAGTTTGCAGACCGGCCGGAGGCAGTAGAGGGAAGCTCTCAGATCCAGGTGGGAAATGCAGACGGCTCTGACTCTGAAAAAGAGGACACCAAAGGCTATGATACAGCCCGGTGGATGGGACAGGTAGAGACTGATGAGACCAAATTACAAGATAACCTGCTGGAATACAGTGAGCTGTATACATTGATCTCACGGTATAATCCTACCGTTGAGCAGTCTTTACTGAATTTTAATGAGTCACTGGATACTTATGCTGATGCATGGTCAGAACTGAAATTTGACCAGAACAGTGCCCTTACAGATAAGCAGAATGCCAAGCGGGATGGAGATACAGAAAATTATGTGTATTATATTCAGGAAGAGGCTATTTATAAAAGTGCTTCCGGCATGTATAAGAAAATGTATGACAACATGAAAAAAACCAGTGATAAAAGTATCCGCAGTATGACCCGCCAGCTGACAGTGGCAGCCCAGTCATTGATGATGTCTTATGAAACCTTAAGTCTTCAGAAAAATACACTGGAAAAACAGGTGGAAGTATATGAGAAGGCTTTAAGCCTGGAAAAGACAAAACAGGCAGCAGGAATGTCCACAGCAGCAGACGTTCTGGAAAAAGAAAACCAGCTGTTAAGCGCAAAAAGCAGCCTTTCTTCCCTGGAAGAGAGCTTAAACAGTACTTACAGCAGCCTTTGCCTCATGGTAGGAAGAGATACAGACAGCGGTCTTGTGATCAGTGAGATCCCGGCAGCAGATCTTTCAAGGGCAGACAGTATGGATCTGGAAGCAGATACAAAAAAGGCCATTGGAAATAACTCATCTCTGATCAGCAGCCGCAGTACCAAGGCAACCTCAACGGCAGCAAAAAACAGCCGAAATGCGTCAGTGGAAGAGGGCGAACAGAACCTGACGATCCAGATGAAGCAGCTTTATGAGAATGTATTGTTAAAGAAAAGCGAACTTCAGGCAACCCAGACTGCTTACCAGAAAGCACAGGGACAGAAGCAGAATGCAGATATTAAATATAAAGCTGGTTTAATAAACCAGGAAGAGTATTTGACAGAAGAAATGAGCTATATTTCCCAGACAGCAAGTTATAAAGCAGCTGACCTGGCGTTTACCCAGGCAGCAGATACCTATGGATGGGCGGTAATGGGAATTACGCAGTAGAATGTCAGCAGACCCCGGCGTGCGGGGCGCGCAGTGGTTGTGGCGTTGAACTAAAAGAATATTTGTGGTAAAATGCAGGCATGTGTATTTGGATGCCTGTATTTTCTTTTGTAAAGGCCCGTGTTCCCCCGCAACGCGGGGGAGCAGATTTGACATTATTGCCCTTACATGGGCGAAATCCAACTGTTGTTGACACATCTGCGCCCCACTGGGGCGGAAATCCACTTTGCTTTGATAAGGAGGACTTGGCCCATGGTACGTCTCATTCTCATAGGAAAACGTATCTACGATAAATTTTCAGAAGATGAGATGACGGTGTATGCGGCTCAGGTTTCTTTTTTTGTGATCCTTTCCGTTGTACCGTTTTTAATGCTGCTGCTTACAGCAGTCCAGTTGCTTCCTGGGATCTCAAAAGCAGATTTTTTAGAGATCGCCATGGATATTGTGCCGGCAGACTATAGATCCCTGACATTTCGTGTAGTCAATGACCTGATGTTAAAATCACCGGTAACCATGGTTTCAGCTACTGCTGTAACCGCTCTCTGGTCTGCAGGACGAGGGATGTTCAGCGTGGCAAGAGGTTTAAATCGTGTCAATGGAAGAGGCAGAAAGCGCTGGTATGTGTTTAACCGCCTGGTCTGCTGCGGGTATACCATTCTTTTTATTGCAGTCTGTCTTATGTCCATGGGTCTTTTAGTATTTGGCCGGACACTTCAGAATTTTATCCAGAGTCATTTTCCTCTCATCGCCCCATTTACCGGCTATGTGATCCAGATGCGCCAGCTGTGGGGCGCCGGTATCCTTCTTATTTTCTTTTTAGGCATCTATTGCCTGGTTCCGGATCAGAAGGAGAGCGTAAAAGCAGCGCTGCCGGGAGCTGTATTTTCCACTGCCGGCTGGATGCTCTTTTCTCTTGCATTTTCCTTGTATTTTAATTTTACAGGCGGGAAAAACTATTCCTATATGTACGGAAGCCTTGCAGCCATTGCATTATCTTTCTTATGGCTTTATATCTGTATGTGCATCCTGTTTATGGGAGCGGAGATCAACTGGTTCTGGGATGAGATATAAGTGACCTGCTCATTTTTCTCCGAAGTAACTTGGAAAGAACTGGGAAAATTCCCTGGATACCCGGCTGACCATGCCATGCTTTCTGGCGATCAGTGCGATCCGGCTGATGACTCCCTGATCAGACAGGGGGATCTTTAATAAGTCTTCGCCTCCTGCATTTGCCATGGAAGCAGGCACAAGTGCGATCCCGGCGCCGCACTGGGCCCAGGTCATACTGGTTCTGGCGTCATCATTGATGCATAGATAATCCGGGGCAGTGCCGGGAAAACAATGGCTGATAAAGGGTTCCCACCTGCGATAGACAATAAGAGGACAGGAAGCCAGGGATGCCACGGAAATAGAAGAGGCCGTTGGGGCCGGGAAAAATTCCGGTTTCCCCACTGCCATCATAGGCTCTTCCTCCAGAAAATGGCACTGGTAAGACTCCGTAGGCAGCGGCGTTCTGACTACAGCTACTTCGATCAGGCCGGAATTTAACTGGTCCATCAGCTCATAGGTATTTCCTTCACTGATGCGAAGAGTCACCTCAGGGTGAAGGCTGACAAAAGAGGAGAGTGCCCGGATCAGTCTGGGAGTCTGTACCGAGGAGATCATCCCCAGGTGTAAAGGGCCCTTTAAGCCCTGGCCCATCTGCTGCAGTTCATCAGAAACGGCGGTAGTCAGATGAAGGATATGCAGTGCTTTTTCGTAGAAAACTTTTCCTGCTTCCGTGAGAAAAATACTCCGGGAGCCGCGTTCAAAAAGCACCACCCCCAGTTCGTCCTCTAAAAGCTTCATCTGGGCACTTAAAGGAGGCTGGGAGATATGCAGGGACTTGGCGGCAGCAGAGATATTTCCCTCATTTACGATCGCTATAAAATATTCCATCTGTTTCAGGTTCATAAAGTCCCTTCTTTCATATGATATTTCCAATTCATATTTACAACACTATCTATATGATAAACATATATTTTCTATATTAAATCAATATTTTGAATATAGATTCTCATGTGCTATAATACCAGACAGTTAAATAAAATACAATATTTTATAGGAGAAATGCATTATGAAGCGATTGCTCAGTTACATGTGTGCCTACAAAAAAGAGAGCATACTGGGACCGCTGTTTAAGATGCTGGAGGCCAGCTTTGAGCTGTTTGTGCCTCTGGTAGTGGCCAGTATGGTAGACGTAGGTATTGCAAACGGAAGAGTATCTTATGTGGTGCGTATGGGAGGTCTTCTTTTGCTCCTTGCAGTCATTGGACTGACCTGTTCCCTGACAGCCCAGTACTTTGCGGCTAAGGCAGCAACCGGAACAGCTACTGCACTGCGAAACAACCTGTTTTTCCATATCGGTACCTTATCTTATACAGAGATCGATACCATAGGAACAGCTACACTGATCACACGAATGACCAGCGATATCAACCAGGTGCAGAACGGTATCAACATGACCCTGCGTCTGCTGCTGCGTTCCCCATTCGTAGTATTCGGTGCGATGGTCATGGCATTTACAGTAGATGCTCATACAGCTATGGTATTTGCAGTGACCATCCCAGTCCTGTGCGTTGTGGTATTTGGCATTATGTTAGTGAGTATGCCGTTATACCAGTCTGTACAGAGACAGCTGGATAAAGTTCTCTTGACTACGAGAGAAAATCTCATGGGCGTCCGGGTGATCCGTGCATTCAACCGTCAGGAAAAAGAGAGAGAGAAGTTTGAAGAGGAAAATGGCAGTCTGGTAAAACTACAGGTATTTGTAGGAAAGATCTCCGCCCTGTTAAATCCTGTTACCTATGTGATCATTAACCTTGCAACGGTAGCTGTGATCTGGGTAGGTGCCGCAAGAGTAGATGCCGGTGTTATCAGTCAGGGTAAAGTCATTGCCCTTGTAAACTATATGTCTCAGATCCTGGTTGAGCTGATCAAAATGGCAAACCTGATCATCCTGATCTCCAAGGCAGTTGCCTGCATGAGACGTGTGGACAGCGTATTTGAGATCAAGAGCAGTATTGAGGAAAAAACTCATGAGATAAAATCTCAAAATGCTAAAAATACAGCAGGAACCAGTGCTGAGACTGCGAAAGTAGAATTTGACCATGTAGATTTTGCCTATGCAGGAGCAAAATCCGATTCCCTTACAGATATTTCCTTTAAGGCAATGAAAGGGCAGACCATTGGCGTCATCGGTGGTACAGGTTCTGGTAAATCTACATTAGTAAATCTGATCCCAAGATTTTATGATGTAAGAGAAGGAAAAGTCCTTATTGGCGGAACGGATGTAAGAGACTTAGCCCTTACAGATTTAAGACACAGCATCGGCGTGGTACCGCAGAGAGCCGTTCTCTTTAAGGGAACACTTCGTGATAACATGCGCTGGGGCAAGGAAGATGCTACGGACGAAGAGATCTGGCATGCACTGGATGTTGCTCAGGCAAGAGATTTCATTGAAGCCAAAGGCGAAGGCCTTGACCTGATGATCGACCAGGGCGGCCACAATTTATCTGGCGGTCAGCGCCAGCGTCTTACCATTGCAAGAGCACTGGTAAGAGATCCACAGATCCTGATCATGGATGACAGTGCTTCTGCCCTTGATTTTGCAACGGATGCAAGACTGAGAAGGGCCATCCGGGAAAACACAAAGGATATGACAGTCTTTATCGTTTCTCAGAGAGCGACCACCATCCGCAATGCAGATACCATTCTGGTACTGGATGATGGAAAACTGGCAGGCATCGGAAACCATAAGCAGCTTCTGAAAGAATGTGATGTTTACAGGGAGATCTGCCTGTCACAGCTGTCAAAAGAGGAGGTGGAACGGGATGAGCAGTAAAAAGCCAAAAATGAGCAGGGATAAAAGTATAGAGACCTTAAAAAGAGTCCTTGATTACATTTCCGTTTATAAGTGGGCGGTATGTTTATCCCTTCTGTTAGCGTTAGTAACGGTTGCATTTACTCTTTATATCCCTATTCTTACAGGTAAGGCAGTAGATAAGATCGTAAGTCAGGGAAATGTAGATTTTGCAGCCCTGGTAAATATTATTAAAAAGATCATCATGGCCATGGCAGCTACAGCCATCAGCCAGTGGCTTATGAATCACATCAACAACATTATTACCTACAGAGTTGTAAAAGATATCCGTACGAAAGCTTTCGGACATCTGGAAGTCCTTCCTTTAAGCTATATTGACTCCCATCCTTCCGGTGATATCATCAGCCGTATCATTGCAGATATCGACCAGTTCTCTGAAGGTCTGCTGATGGGCTTTACCCAGTTTTTTACAGGATTGATGACCATTTTAGGAACCCTGCTTTTTATGGTTTCCATTAACCCGCTGATCACTCTGGTGGTGGTTGTTTTAACGCCTATTTCTCTCTTTGTAGCAAGCTTCATTGCCAAAAAGACCTATGTTATGTTTAAACATCAGTCTGAAACCAGAGGCGAGCTGACTACACTGACCGATGAAATGCTTGGAAACATGAAAATAGTTCAGGCATTTGGTTACCAGAAAGAAGCAGAAGAGCGTTTCCAAACGATCAACAACAAGCTGGCTGGCTACAGTCTGCGTGCGACTTTCTTTTCATCCATTACCAACCCGGCCACCCGTTTTGTAAACAGTCTGGTTTATGCAGCTGTTGGTATTACCGGTGCTTATGCTGCGATCCGCGGTTTTATGACCGTTGGACAGCTTACCAGCTTTTTAAGCTATGCAAACCAGTATACAAAGCCATTTAACGAGATCTCCGGCGTTGTAACAGAACTTCAGAATGCACTTGCATCAGCAGCCAGAGTATTTGAACTGATCGATGAAAAGACTATTTTGGAAGATAAGAAAGATGCCACAGTCCTTGAAAATGTAAAGGGTCAGGTGGAGATCCAGCATGTAAACTTCTCCTATACACCGGACAAGCCTCTTATTGAGGATCTGAACCTTTCTGTAAAGCCAGGTGAGAGAGTGGCTATCGTAGGACCGACCGGCTGCGGAAAGACAACCGTTATCAATCTGCTGATGCGTTTCTATGATGTAAATTCCGGTTCCATTAAGGTAGAAGGAAAAGATATTCGTGATGTGACCAGAGAAAGCCTTCGTACCAGCTATGGTATGGTGCTTCAGGAAACCTGGTTAAAATCCGGCACCATCAGGGACAATATTGCCTACGGAAGACCGGAAGCAACAGAAGAAGAGATCATAACTGCAGCCAAAGAGGCACATGCACACAGTTTTATCATGCGAATGCCTCAGGGCTATGATACAGTGATCAGTGAGGATGGCGGAAACCTGTCCCAGGGCCAGAAACAGCTGTTGTGTATTGCCAGAGTTATGCTCTGCCTGCCGCCAATGCTGATCTTAGACGAGGCAACATCCTCTATCGATACCCGTACAGAGATCCGTGTCCAGAAGGCCTTTGCCAAGATGATGGAAGGAAGGACCAGCTTTATTGTTGCTCACCGTCTTTCTACCATCCGGGAAGCAGATATGATCCTTGTTATGCGTGACGGACATATCGTAGAAAAAGGAAAGCAT
>CAVDQU010000077.1:0-12677 GCA_963611035.1 Agathobaculum sp. | reverse complement strand
CTTCTTGCAAAGAACGGCTTCTATGCTGAGATCTACAACAGCCAGTTTGCTGCAGTTGGATAAAGAAAACGTTAATTTTATATAGTAAATATGTAAAGTCAGCCTCATTTTGAAAATAGGGGCTGACTTTTTTCGTGACTGTCTGTATAATAATGTCTAAATGATAATGATATGGATGATGATCTGCAAAAGTACATACATCCAAAAGGAGGAATTTTTTATTATGGAAACCGATCCACAATCGGCCGGTATTTTTACACAGCTTTTTATTCTTCTGGTGCTTACTCTTATAAGAGGGTACTTTGCAGGGGCGGAGATGGCTGTGGCTTCTGTAAACAAAAATAAGATCCACAGGTTAAAAGAGCAGGGAAATACAAAAGCAGCCCTTATCGAACGCCTGATGGAAGAGTCAACGGCATTTTTATCCGGGATCCAGCTGGTAGTTACACTGGCCGGTTTCCTTTCCAGCGCAGTGGCAGCAAATGGGATTGGGGAAATGCTGGCCGTAAAGATGAATGGATGGGGCGTGCCTTGCAGTAAGATCGCTGCGATGGTGATCATTACCATTATCCTTGTTTATGTGAATCTGGTATTCGGGGAACTGATCCCCAAAAGGATGGCGCTGCAGAACGCGGAAAGATTCAGCTTATCCTGCATTGGCCTGGTGTATGCTGTATCCTGTGTGGTAAGGCCTTTTGTAGGCCTTTTAAATATTTCCACCAGCGGGATCTTAAAAATTTTCGGCATGCACCATGAAGATCTGGAAACCGATGTTTCAGAGGAAGAAATCAAATCTCTTCTGGAAACAGGAAGCGAGACAGGCGTATTTAATGAGATCGAGAAAGAGATGATCACCTCTATCTTCTCATTTGATGATAAAAAAGCAAAAGAAGTCATGGTTCCAAGACAGGACATGGTAGCCATTGATATTGACGAACCGGTGGATTCTTATCTGGATGATATTTTACAGTCCATGCATTCCAAGATCCCGGTATATCAGGAAGATATTGATAATATCATCGGTATCCTTTCCACGAAGGCACTGATCATTGAAGCCAGAAAAAAGTCCTTTGAAAATCTGGATATCCGTTCTCTTTTAACACCTGCATATTTCGTTCCGGAAAACCGGCGTACAGATGCTCTTTTCAGGGAAATGCAACAGAAAAAAGAGAAACTGGCGGTGCTCATTGATGAATACGGAGGTGTCTCCGGTATGGTCACTCTGGAAGACCTGATCGAGGTGATCGTAGGGGATATACACGAAGAATACGAAGAAGTAGAACCGGAGATCATTGAACTGAAGCCGGGGCATGTATACAGCATTTCAGGAAGCATTGCCCTGTCAGATCTGGAAGAAGAATTCCATCTGGAGATCGACAGCGTGTGCGATACCTTATCCGGTTATCTCATGGAAGTTCTGGGCTATATCCCCAATGAAAATTCGCTGCCTCTGACAGTGACCACCCCTGAAGCAGATTATGAGATCTTAAAAATGGAAGACCGTGTGATCGACCGTGTGAAAATGACATTGAAAGAGGCGCAGACCTCAGAAACCGGAGATGCCTCATAAAAAAAATCAAGCAGTCCTGCTTTATGCCTGGGACTGCTTTTTTTAACGTTAGCATTAATTGATCTGCAGATGATAAAAACTGGGTAGAAACAGCAAGTTGCTTTCCGAAAATCTATGATTCTGTTATGATCTATATAACGGAGGTAGATGCCATGGAAACAAAGAATGTTATCTTAGAACTGCGTACGAAAAAGGGGCTATCCCAGGGAGAAATGGCAGAAAGGGTCATGGTCACACGACAGGCGGTTTCGCGCTGGGAAAATGGTGAGACCGTTCCAAATACAGAGACGTTAAAACTGTTATCAAAGGAATTTGATGTGTCCATCAATACACTTTTGGGAGTGCCAAGGCAGCTTGTGTGCCAGTGCTGCGGAATGCCATTAGAGGATGAGATCATAAGTCATAACAGCGATGGCACATTAAACGAAGAGTATTGCAAATGGTGTTACGCTGATGGAACATACACCTACAGCAATATGGATGACCTGATCGATGTCTGTGCTAAATATATGGTAAAGGAAAACTTTACAGAAAAGCAGGCGCGCTCTTATATGAAACAGCTGCTCCCAAATCTGGATTACTGGAAAAGGTATGAGGAGTTAAGTGACAATGGACAATTTGAAGCGTTTAAAGAACAGCTGATAAAAGAAATCAATGATCTTCATATAGAAGGTCTGCCGAAAGTGGAAAAACTGAACGCCCTTGTGGGCAGCTATGTAAATCTGGGATATCCCCTTCCTAACGGAAAAACAGTGAAAATTTTAAATGATGAGACCACCTATTTAGGCAATCAGCTGGAATCAGAATTTGGAGGTGACCGGTGTTTCGGTGTCCTTGCCAACATGGATTTTATTTTGATCAGCACATACGGGCCAGAAGGAGAAGCCCCGGAACTGGTCCTTTATAAGAAAAGATAAAAAGCGAAAAAATAAGTTCCTCTGGATTTTTGACTGACAGAAATTCAGAGGAACTTTTATGTTATGTAAGTTATTCAGCCTGGAATCCATCCACACCCTTAAAGGAAGAATATCCGTCATCGGCCATAACAGTAGTGCCGTTGATAGCGCTGGCTTCCGGAAGGGACATGAGCCAGATGGCATTGGCGATCTCTTCTGGCATGATAATGCGGCCTTTCATATGCAGGCGGCTACCAATCTCCTCAATAGGCTTATCAATCATTCCGGTTTTTACCCAACCGGGAGCAACGGATAAAACGCGGATTCCATATGGAGACAGTTCACGGGCCATGGCCTGGGTCAGCATTTTGACGCCGCCTTTGCTGGCATGGTAACCGATGGATTCCGTATTAGCCATAAATCCGTCAATAGAGCCTACATTGATGATCACACCGGAATGCTGTTTTACCATTTCTCTGGCGGCCAGCTGGCTTAAATTGATGGTTCCCATAAGGTTAATGTTAATAGTGTTCTGGATATCAGAAAGATCTAGATCCACAAATGCACCTCTTGTGCCAATGACACCAGCAACATTGGCAAGCACATCGATCCTTCCATATTTTTCCATGACTGCGGATACCACATGACGGCAGTCATCCACGGCAGAAACATCTGCTTTTATAAAAGTAATTTCTCCTTCTTTTTGAAGCTCTTTGAAAGCATCTTCACATTCATGACGTCCAAGAATAATAACTTTGTCCTTGCAGGAGAGAAATTTTTTTGCAGTGGCGAAGCCGATCCCTTTGGTTCCGCCTGTGACGATCACGATCCGATCCATAAGAAAATACCCCTTTCTTAATACATTGTTTATTTTATAACAATATTTTACAACAAAATCTAAAAGTCTGGTTTCTGGAAGATTTTTATACCGTGTTAATGAAAAACTTTACGCAATAATGATCTCATGTTACTATAAAAGAAATAGGGAGTATAAAGAGGTGGGAATATGAACGACCGGCAGTTCCTTTCTTTTATGAAGATCGTGGAAACGGGAAGTTTTTCCAAAGCGGCGAAAGAGAGTTTTATCTCAGTACCAGCCATAGTGCAGCAGATCGACCGGCTGGAGGAAGATCTTGGATTCCGCCTGTTTTTGAGAAATAATCAGGGCGTCAGGCTGACAGACCAGGGAAAAATCTTTTATGATGCAGTGGTGGAAATGCAGAAGATCTATAAAACGACAGTCAGACAGATCCAAAGAGGAGAGCAGAAGGAAATCCATATTGGCGTGGCCCTAAACCAGTGCCCTGAATTTCTGATGAAAGGCTGCAGTACATTTCAGAAAAAATATCCCCAGACAGTTCTCCATTTAAAAGAACTGCCCTATGAGCAGCATCTGGATATGATCCGACAGGGAAAGATCGATGTGACGGTCATTGCAAAACCAAAGGATTCAAGGCTTGAGGGGCTTGTATATGAGGAATTCTGCATAGATACCTGCGCTTTTGGTGTGAATGGCGAGTCTGCGTTGGCCAGGAAAAAGAAGATCCGGCCAAAGGATCTGAAAAATGTCAGGGTCCTGTGCGGAACCTATGAATACATGGAAGCATCTTTTGAAGAAATATTAAAAGATACCGGGGCGATATTACAGGACCTTCATACGGAATATAATCTGGAATCTATGGTGCAGGCGAAGTTTCAGGATTCTCTGCTGGTATTTCATAGTCACTGGACAAACTGCTATTCCCATATCTTAAAGGTACTGCCATCAGACATCAGGGCCGGCAGTGTGGGCGTGGTGATGCGAAAAGGAGAAGAGACACGGCTAAAAAATCTGGTGCAGGAGATCCAAAAAGCGGTCTGAACCAATGAGAGGGTATGTTTGAGCCTTGAAAAAGCAGGATCCTTATGCTATAATCAATGATTGCATTGGACTCTTTTTATAAAAATGATACATAAATGATACATTAAAGAATACAAAGAAAGCAAAGAAAGGCGAAAACCCCGATAGATCAAGGGGTTTCGGACAGGTAAATAGCAATATGAAATTGGGTATCGTCGGACTTCCAAACGTAGGAAAAAGTACACTTTTTAACTCTCTGACCAAGGCTGGTGCAGAATCCGCAAACTATCCATTCTGTACCATCGACCCAAACGTAGGTGTTGTACCGGTTCCAGATGAGCGTTTAAACAAGCTGACTGAAATGTACAATTCTGAAAAAACAACTCCTGCAGTGATCGAGTTCGTAGATATCGCAGGTCTGGTAAAGGGCGCTTCCAAGGGCGAAGGTCTGGGCAACCAGTTCTTATCCAATATCCGCGAGGTAGATGCTATTGTCCATGTAGTACGCTGCTTCGATGATCCAAATGTCATCCATGTAGATGGAAGCGTAGATCCTGTAAGAGATATTGAGACCATTAACTTAGAGCTGATCTTCTCTGATATTGAGATCCTGGAGCGTCGTATTGCAAAGCAGTCCAAGGGTGCTTTCAATAATAAAGACCTTGCAAAAGAGGTAGAACTGTTAAAGGCAATCAAGGCACATCTGGAAGATGGCAAGCTGGCACGCAGCTTTGAAGTAGAAGATGAGGATGACAGAGAATTTATCAATTCCCTGAACCTGCTGACCTGGAAACCAGTTATTTTTGCTGCAAACGTAGCAGAAGATGACCTGGCAGATGATGGTGCTTCCAACCACTATGTACAGGAAGTACGCGAATATGCAAAAGCAAATGACTGTGAAGTATTCGTGATCTGCGCTGAGATCGAGCAGGAGATCGCTGAATTAGATGATGATGAAAAGCAGATGTTCTTAGACGACCTTGGCTTAAAGGAATCCGGACTTGAAAAGCTGATCGCAGCAAGCTACCGTATTTTAGGCCTTATGAGCTACTTAACAGCCGGTCCTCAGGAATCCAGAGCATGGACTATCAAGGTAGGAACCAAGGCTCCTCAGGCAGCTGGAAAGATCCACAGCGATTTCGAACGTGGTTTCATCCGTGCAGAAGTAGTAAGCTATGATGATCTGATGGCATGCGGCAGCATGAACGCAGCAAAGGAAAAAGGCCTGGTTCGTTCTGAAGGTAAGGAATATGTGATGAAGGACGGAGATGTTGTACTGTTCCGTTTCAATGTTTAATATTTGAAAAAATAACTGGTCATAAAAACAAACTGCCTGCTCTGCAGGCACTTGTTTTATATGCAGACAGCTGTTTAACAGAAAGGAATCATATATATGGAATTAATCACATCCACAAGCGCGGACTTAAGTTTTGTCCACCTTGGGATCACCATAGAACATTTAAGGAACAGCATCAGTATTTTCGGCTTCCGCATTGCATTTTATGGCATTATCATTGGCTGTGGCATGTTAGCTGGTATGGCAGTGGCATTCTCGGATGCCAAAAGGCGGGGACAGGACCCGGACCTGTATATGGATTTTGCCTTATATGGGATCATCTTTTCTATTATCGGCGCCAGACTGTACTATGTGATCTTTGAATGGGATAATTATAAAAATGATCTGCTGCAGATCTTTAATCTTCGTGCCGGCGGACTGGCTATTTACGGCGGTGTGATTGGAGCAGTCCTTACACTGATCATTTTTACCAAAGTGAGAAAACAATCCTTTTTCTCTATGGCAGACAGCGGTGTGTTAGGATTGATCACAGGCCAGATCATTGGCCGTTGGGGCAACTTCTTTAACTGTGAAGCTTTTGGCGGATATACAGATAACCTGTTTGCCATGCGCCTCAAAGAAAGCATTGTCAATCCGTCCATGATCTCAGCAGGACTGTTAGAACATGAGATCGTGGAAAACGGAGTAAAATACATCCAGGTACACCCCACATTTCTTTATGAATCCTGCTGGAACCTTTGTGTATTGGGCTTTATGTTATGGTACAGGAAAAGAAAGAAATTTGACGGTGAGATGCTGTGGATCTATTTCCTGGGATATGGACTTGGAAGAGTGTGGATCGAGGGCCTGCGCACGGACCAGTTAAAGGTACCGGGAACCACACTGGCAGTCTCCCAGCTGCTTTCTGCAGCATTAGTGGGAGCAGCAGTGGGAGTACTCCACTATAAACATAGCAAATTGAAAAAACAGAAGTAAATATGGGCAAGATCCCCACCACTCCCGGTAGGGCGTGGATGATTAAAATAGCACTAAAAATGCAAAGAGACTGTAGATCGTAAGGTTTACAGTCTCTTTTTTGCCCCCGGCCGGTATTTTTGAAAGAAAAACGTAAAAAATCCTTGTCATTTCCCAGTTTCTGTACTATTATAAACATACAAGTGGTAGAAAGTGGTGCAAAGTGGTAGAGGATGGTTGTTGCGTGGATGAAGTGGAGGTTTAAGGAGCCTCCATTTACATCCCGCCTTGCCATGTAATGTACAAGCAGGTGATAGCTATGTTCATGGGTGAATACAATCATACAGTAGATGCGAAGGGGCGTCTGATCGTTCCTTCCAAGTTCAGAGAGCAGTTAGGAGACGAATTCGTGATAACGAAGGGACTGGATAACTGCCTTTTTGTGTATGATAATTCTGAATGGACCGCGTTAGAAGAAAAGCTTCGTGCATTACCTATTACCAACACTGCAGGACGTAAATTTTCACGTTTCCTGTTAGGAAGCGCCGCCACCTGTGAAGTAGACAAGCAGGGACGTATCCTTCTTCCCGCAGTTTTAAGAGAATTTGCAGGGATCGAAAAAGACGCAGTGCTTGTAGGCGTTGGAAGCCGCATTGAGATCTGGAACAAAGATAAATGGATGCAGGCCAACACCTTTGATGATATGGAAGAAATTGCAGAACATATGGAAGGCTTGGGAATTTAATGGAGGAACATGGATTTGTACATAAGTCTGTACTGCTGTATGAGACAGTAGGCAGCCTGAATATAAAGCCGGGTGGTATCTATGTAGACGGCACCTTAGGCGGCGGCGGACATGCCTATGAGGTATGTAAGCGGTTAGGCGGCGGAAGGCTCATCGGGATTGACCAGGATGCAGATGCCATCCGTGCAGCGGGAGAGAGACTGGCTCCTTTTAAAGATAAGGTGACCATAGTCAGAAGCAATTACCAGAATATTGAAAATGTACTAAAAGAGTTAAACATAGAAAAAGTGGACGGTATTTACCTGGATCTGGGAGTTTCCTCCTATCAGTTAGATACAGCGTCCAGAGGATTTACCTACAGGGAAGACGCTCCCCTTGATATGCGTATGGATCAGAGAAATCCCACTACAGCAGCCGACATTGTAAATGGCTACAGTGAGATGGAGCTGTTCCACATTATAAGGGACTATGGAGAAGATAATTTCGCCAAAAACATTGCAAAACACATTGTAAAGGCGAGAGCAGAAAAGCCCATTGAGACGACAGGTGAGCTTTCTGAGATCATAAAAGCAGCGATCCCTGCAAAGGTCCGGGCAACAGGAGGACATCCTGCAAAACGTACCTTCCAGGCCATCCGTATTGAATTAAACCACGAACTGGATGTACTGGAAAATTCGATCGATACCATGATCCGTCTTTTGAATTCGAAAGGAAGATTAAGCATCATCACCTTCCATTCATTAGAAGACCGTATTGTAAAAACAAGATTTCGTACCAATGAAAATCCATGTATCTGCCCGCCGGACTTCCCGGTGTGCGTATGCGGAAGGAAGAGTATGGGCAAAGTGATCACACGCAAGCCTATTCTTCCATCAAAAGAGGAACTGGAGGAAAACAGCCGTTCAAAGAGCTCAAAGCTTCGTGTATTTGAGCGTGCAGGAAAGGAGGAATAAGGTATGGCTTCTTACATTCACGGCTCAGCGGCTCCAAAGCTGTACCCATCTGAGAGAGAAGAACAGCTAAGAAGAAGACGGCAGCAGGATATAGGGAAAAATGTAAAGAAACACCACCGTATCCGCAGAAACCAGGAACGTGCCATGTACATGGATCTTCCTTACGTTATCATGCTGACCTTAGCATCCATCTGTACCTTATATCTCTGCGTTAATTACCTTCATCTCCAGTCTGCCATTACAGCCCGGATGCACAACATCGAGTCTATGGAAGAAAAACTGGAGAAGATGCGTACGGAAAATGATGCCTTAGAGACCAGTATCAATACCAGTATCGACTTAAATGAGATCTATGAGATCGCAACTAAGGAACTGGGCATGGTCTATGCGAAAAAGGACCAGGTTCTCTTATATGACAAGACGGAAAGTGAGTACGTAAGGCAATATGAAGACATCCCGGAACACTAGAAATACAGCCGGACCGCAGGAGCATCACGGCAAACGAAAAAACAAAGACAATATTTTCAGGCGGAGGCCCTTCGCCAAGTACATGCAGGTAAAGCTGGCGATCACAGTTCTTCTGATCTCGCTGGCTTTGTTTGCGCTTATTTATGTTTTGTACCGTATTGTAAATGAAAACAGTGAACGTTACAATAAGATTGTTTTATCCCAGAGACAGCAGGAATATGCCAGCAGGACCATTCCTTACAGACGGGGGGATATTGTGGACCGCAACGGCACCTATCTGGCTACCAGTGAAAAGGTGTATAACCTGATCCTTGACCCAAGCCAGATCATGGACAAGCCGGATTATTACCTTGAGCCTACGATCCAGGCCCTGGTGGATGTATTTGGATTTGATGGAAATGAGCTTCGAAATCTGATCCAGGAGCGGCCCAAGCGTGCCTATCTGCGTTATAAAAACGGCAGGCAGCTTTCTTACGACCAGAAAAGCCAGTTTGAGGAGACAGAAAAAGAGCGGAATGCTGCTTACAGGAAAAGTGACGATGAAAATCAGTCACGTTTCCGTGTGACTGGTGTATGGTTTGAAGACGAGTACCGCAGGATCTATCCCTATGGTTCCACAGCCTGTAATGTGATCGGCTTTGCAAGCGGAGACGGCAGCAGCGGTACCGGCGGTATTGAGCAGTATTACAATGACAGCCTCATTGGCGTAAACGGAAGAGAGTACGGTTATCTGGATGAGGATGCCAACCTGGAAGGTGTGGTTAAATCTGCAGTCAATGGCAAGACCATAGTTTCTACCATTGATGTAAATGTACAGAACATTCTCCAGAAATATATTGACGAATGGCAGACCAGCGTAGGAAGCCATGTGACTGCAGCCATTGCCATGAATCCAAATAATGGTGAGGTGCTGGGAATGGCTACCAGCAATACATTTGACTTAAATGATCCGCGAAACACAGATGGATTTTCAGAAGAAGAGCTGTTAGCCTTTGGAAAAAAAGAGGCAGTAGGCGTTTACCACAGAGAAAATCCGGATCAGACCATTACAGAAGATCAGGTGTTAGATCATTATTCCAGAGAAAAGGTTATTTCCTATGGTAAGCAGGTTGCCTGGAACCAGCTGTGGAGAAACTTCTGCGTCAGCGATACCTTTGAGCCAGGTTCCCCGTCCAAGATCCTGACCGTTGCAGCAGGTCTGGAAGAAGGCGTTTTAAAGGGAAATGAATACTTTGACTGCGGCGGTTATCTCCATGTAGGCGACTGGGATATTAAGTGTACTGCATACAGACGAGGCGGTCATGGTTCCTTAAGCCTGACAGAGTCCATTATGCAGTCCTGCAACGTTGCCATGATGCGTATCGGCGCTATGATGGGCCGTGATATTTTCGCAAAGTACCAGGCTATGTTTGGTATGGGACAGAAAACCGGCATTGATCTTCCAGGTGAAGCAGATGCAGCCGGACTGGTTTATTCGGCTGATAAAATGGGTCCTACAGAACTTGCCACTAACTCCTTTGGACAGAACTACAACTGTACCATGGTGCAGATGGCAGCCGCTCTCTGTTCCGTGATCAACGGCGGTTCTTACTATGAGCCTCATGTAGTGCGCCAGATCTTAAATGAGCAGGGCTCTGTAGTAGAGACAAAAGATCCTGTTTTAGTACGTGAGACTGT
Organism: Agathobaculum sp.; assembly: GCA_963611035.1. Taxonomy (GTDB): domain Bacteria; phylum Bacillota; class Clostridia; order Lachnospirales; family Lachnospiraceae; genus Enterocloster. The sequence goes on along the minus strand of CAVDQU010000077.1, from coordinate 2,277 downwards.
ATCCCAGTCTACAGCGGATTTTTTAAAGGAAGCTATGTTCCAGACCGTTGAAAATGGTACCGGCGGTGCTGCAAAGGTAGCTGGCTATCAGGTAGGCGGTAAGACTGGTACAGCGGAAAAACAGCCTCGTTCTGCAAAGAATTATCTGGTGTCTTTCGCAGGTTTTGCGCCTGTTGATGATCCTCAGCTGTTTGTTTATGTAGTAGTGGATGTGCCAAATTTCCCGCCAGGCGACCAGCAGGCCCACAGCTCTTTTGCAAGCAATATTTTCGCAAAGATCATGTCAGAAGCACTGCCATATCTGAACGTATTCCCAGACGGGGATCTTCCTGAAGAAAGCCAGGATGAAAACGGCCAGACACCTTCTGAGGGCATCAATACACCGGCAGCGGAAGCTGGAGAAAATGGTGAAAATGGGGAGACCCGGCCGGAAGAGACCACAAAAGTCTATGAAACCGATGAATATGTAGATATAGACGGTGGAAGCGGTATCCCAGATGCAGTACCTGCAAATGCAGATGAAGCAGGGGGAGACAGTACCCAGGTAACCTTCCCCAATGCAGGAGAAGCTACAGCACCGGCCCCCACAGATCCGTCGGAAGAAGGTCGGACAGGTGAAAATGCTGAGAGTACAAGTGCAGGTAGCGAAAGTACGGAGAGTACAGAAAACGAAAGCCAGTCAGAAACCCAGCCACCGGGAGTATAGCAGAAGTGAGCTTCTGTAGAGCAGAGGCATAAAAGAAAGGAAAACGCCGTATATATTTAGGAAAACAGCAAAAAGAGGCTGCCTCATGGATATAAAAGGCGAAAATCTTACAAAGCACAGAAAAAATATAGCCGTCCTATGGCTTCTCATTGCGATCGCAGTGACGGGGCTTTTAGGGCGGCTTGCTTTTCTTATGATCTTAAGATCCGAACATTACAGCCAGATGGCGTTGGAACTTCACCAGAGGGAACGTTCTATTAAAGCGGCCAGGGGGAGGATATTAGACGCAAAAGGAAATGTGATCGCCGATAACCGGACGGTATGTACCGTTTCTGTTATTTATAATCAGGTAAAAGACCGGGAAAAGGTAATAGAGGAATTAAGTTTCCTTCTTGGGATCGATCAGGAAACGGTAAGGAAAAAAGTGGAAAAACGCAGTGTCCGTGAGATCATTAAGACCAATGTAGACAAAGAAACAGGAGATGCTGTGCGCCGGTTAAAGCTTCCTGGTGTAAAGGTGGATGAAGATTATAAGCGGTATTATCCTTATGGAAGCCTGGCATCCAAGGTACTAGGTTTTACAGGGGGAGATAACCAGGGAGTTATAGGACTGGAAGTGGAATATGACTCTTATTTAAAAGGAACCAATGGAAAAATACTGACCATGACCGATGCAAGAGGCGTGGAAATGGAAAACGGGGCAGAAGACAGGCTGGAACCGGTAGCGGGAAATGACCTGCGCCTTACTCTGGATATAGAAATACAGCAGTATGCCCAGCAGCTGGCCTATCAGACCTTAGAGAAGAAAAACGCAAAAAAAGTCTCTATTATTGTAATGGACCCACAGACCGGGGGCATCTATGCGATGGTCAATGTGCCGGAATTTGACTTAAATGATCCTTTCACCCCGGATCAAAATTTAAGGAGCCAGGTTTTACAAAAAGAAGCAGCAGAACGGGAGCCGGGCGTAAAACAGCAGGAACTTTTAAACGCCATGTGGCGAAATACCTGCATCAATGATACCTATGAGCCAGGTTCTACTTTCAAGATCATCACAGCGGCTGCGGGACTGGAAGAAGGCGTGGTAAAGTTGACGGATAATTTCAGCTGTCCCGGCTTCCGGGTGGTGGAAGACCGGCGGATCCGCTGCCACAAGGTAGGAGGACATGGGGCAGAGACTTTTTTACAGGGTGTGATGAATTCCTGCAATCCTGTGTTTATCGACGTGGGGCAGAGGCTGGGAAGAGACGCCTATTATAAGTATTTTATCCAGTTTGGATTAAAAGGAAAAACAGGGATCGACCTGCCGGGGGAAGCGGCGATGATCATGCATAAAAAGGAAAATATCGGGCCGGTAGAGCTTGCCACCATTTCCTTTGGACAGTCCTTTCAGATCACACCCATCCAACTGATCACTACTGCAGCTTCTATTATAAACGGCGGAAGACGGGTGACGCCTCATTTTGCAGCAGGGACCATAAGCCCGGATGGGAAAGACTATAAAGCATTTTCTTATCCTTTGGGAAAACGCATTTTATCAGAAGAAACCAGCGCTACCATGCGCTATGTGC
>CAVDQU010000076.1:6228-13186 GCA_963611035.1 Agathobaculum sp. | reverse complement strand
CGTCATTGACGGAGAAGGAAGCATAAACGGCACAAAGATCAAAAAGGGAGATCATTTTATTATCCCGGCTGATTTTGGAAACTGCTGTTTTGAAGGCAATATGAGCCTGATCTGTTCCTGGGTATAGAAGAAGGGATATAGATAAAAAAATAACTTTCCATTGCTTTTTATATGGTTAGATGATAGGATAACTTTATATCGAGTTAAGAGCGAATGGTGCCGTTTATTTACGGAGCGACTGTTATCAGTGCATTTGGAGTCCGTTTATAAAGGGGTAAAAGGGAAGCAGGGTAAGTGCCTGCGCGATCTCGTCACTGTAAGCTGCAAATGGGAACTGAAATATTTTTTTCAGTTCTGCTGCATATAAAATGTGGATAGAAGTGATACAATATCCGCCACTGGGCAACCGGGAAGGTAGTTTTATACGTGGAAAGCAGCAAGCCAGGAAACCTGCCATTTGTTGGTACAGGAGAAGGTTCATTCCGGGTCACGAGTAATTGATCGTGCCGGTCCTTAAGATGATCAGGCTGCAGTTTAGCCATGGTATGATTTTACAGGATTTCTGACTCACAACAGGAAAATGGACTCCTGCGCCCTGCCGGGATACTCCCGGATCGATACATAATTATTATGTGTCTTAGGACAAGGAGGAAAATGAAATGAAGTTGAAAAAAGCCATGCTGCTTTTCGCAGCGGCAGCAGTAGCTGCAGGTACCGTAGCAGGATGCTCAGGAAGTGTAAAAGAGACAACAGCAGCTTCCGCAGCAGAGACAAGCGCTGAAGAAACAAAAGAAAAGACCACAGCAGAAGAGACCAAGGAAGAGGAAACAACTGCCAAGGAGGAAGAGGACGAAGAAAACTACGATACAGGAGATGCAGCATTGGACAATACAAGAAATCAGGATGAGATCGGAGAAAAGGAACTTTTAGTTGTAAGCTTTGGAACCAGTTACAATGACAGCCGCCGTTTAACCATTGGCGCTATTGAGGATGCCATTGAGGAGGCAGAACCTGACTTTTCTGTAAGAAGAGGTTTTACCAGCCAGATCATCATTGACCATGTAAAGAAGAGGGATAATGTTTCTATTGATAATGTAACAGAAGCTCTTGACCGTGCAGCAAAGAACGGCGTAAAGACACTGGTTATCCAGCCAACCCACCTGATGAATGGTCTTGAGTATACAGATCTTGTAAATGAAGTAGCTGAAAATGCAGATTCTTTTGAGCAGGTAGCTATAGGTGAGCCATTACTTACTTCTGATGATGACTTTAAGGCAGTGATCCAGGCGATCACAGACGCAACCAAGGAATATGATGACGGTGAGACTGCCATCTGCTTTATGGGACATGGTACAGAGGCTGAGTCCAACCAGGTATATGCCAAGATGCAGGATATGCTTACAGATGCTGGTTTTGAGCACTACTATGTAGGTACTGTAGAGGCAACTCCAAGTCTGGAAGATGTAGTAGCAAAGGTAAAAGAAGGTTCTTATAAGAAAGTTGTATTAGAGCCATTAATGATCGTTGCCGGTGACCATGCAAACAATGATATGGCAGGCGATGAAGAAGGTTCCTGGAAGACCACTTTTGAAGAAGCTGGTTATGAAGTAACCTGTCTTGTAAGAGGCTTAGGCGAGTTAGAGCCGATTAAACAGCTGTTTGTTGAGCATGCAAAGGCAGCTGTTGACAGTCTTGCAAAATAATATGTTTGCATATTGATGTGAAATAAAACAAAAAAGGCGGTCAGAAAACAATCTGGCTGCCTTTTGTTGCAAGTAGTGTGCCTGGCGGTGCGCCGGGTGGACAGCATGTATAGTGAGAAAGATGGTGAACAGGATGAGGTTAAGAAAATATATTTTATGTGCCGGGATCATTGGTTTAATGGGAATGTCTGCCGGATGCGGACATAAGACAGACAATACAGTGGCTTCACAGACAGTGAAGGAACAGACAGCTGCTGATGAAAGCACGGAAGCAGCCAAAGAGGAGAACGCAAAAGAGGATGCCCAGGCAGCACAAGATGCAGGTTCAGAGACAGAAAAAGAAACAGCCCCTACAGTACAGGTGGTAAGTGATGATATGGTGCCGGTAGAGGCAGCTGCCTTAAAAGACGGTGTTTACCCGGTAAAAGTGGATTCCAGTTCTTCCATGTTTCATATTACAGAGGCAGAACTTACAGTAGCAGAAGGAAAAATGACAGTCCGCATGACATTAAGCGGCTCCGGTTATGGAAAAGTATTTATGGGAACCGGGGAAGAGGCGGAAAAGGCCGGTGAGACAGATTGCATCCAGGCAGAAGAAAGCGCAGACGGGAAAAATGTATTTGAGATCCCTGTAGAAGCCTTAGATAAGGGGATCGACTGTGCTGCTTACAGCAAAAAGAAAGAGACCTGGTATGATCGTACTCTGGTAGTTCGGGCTGACTCTCTTCCGACAGATGCTTATAAGGAAGGAAATACAAAGACAGTAGAAGGTCTGGGGCTGGAAGACGGGGATTATACTGTAGAAGTAACATTAGAGGGTGGTTCCGGCCGTACTACTGTGAAGTCTCCAACAGAATTAAAGATCGAAAACGGGGAGGCAACGGCTGTTATCACCTGGAGTAGCTCCCATTATGATTATATGAAGATCGGCGAGGAGAAATATGAGCCTGTAAATACAGAGGGCAATTCCGCTTTTCAGATCCCGGTCACTGTATTTGACTATAAGCAGAAGGTGATCGCAGATACTACGGCTATGAGCACACCTCATGAAATTGAGTATACACTAACATTTGACTCGGATAGCATAAAAGCACAGTAACGGAAAATGAAGATGAAAAAAATTAAATTGCTGTTCCTGGAGTTGCTGACGGGATTGGTACTGAGTGTGTGTGCCGGGTGCGGACAGACGGCGGGAGAAAATGCCTTAAACGCAGATATCGCAAAAGTAGATGCCGCAAAAGCAGGTTCAGGAACAGATGCCCCAGTAACAAACGATCCAGAACCAGAAGATGCTGTCTCCTGGTCAGACCTTGCGCCAATAGATGCCCTTGATCTAAAATACGCCGACCAGTTTTCTGTCACCTACTACGGGGAAGAAAAATACGCCCTGGTTACCATTGGGGAAGATGAAAAATTCCTGGTAGTGCCGGAGGAAGAGCCGGTGCCCCAGGACCTTCCGGCAGACATTACACCTCTTCAAAGACCCTTAAATAACATGTATCTGGCGGCTACTTCTGCCATGGATTTTTTCTGTCATCTGGATGCAGTGGATCAGATCACTCTTTCCGGTACGGACAGTTCCGGCTGGTATTTAGAAGAGCCGAAAAAAGCACTGGAAGAAGGAAAAATGGAATATGCAGGGAAATACAGTGCGCCGGACTATGAGCGGATCGTAGATAAGTCCTGTTCTCTTGCCATTGAGTCTACCATGATCTATCACTGTCCCCAGGTAAAGGAGCAGCTGGAAAATCTGGGCGTGCCTGTATTAGTAGAGCGCTCCAGTTATGAGGCAGATCCCTTAGGCCGTATGGAATGGATAAAGCTGTATGGCGTGCTTACAGGAAAAGAAGGGCTGGCAGAGGAAGTATTTGAAACAGAGATCAAGAACCTGGAAGGAATTTCTGATCAGAAAGATACAGGAGAAACAGTGGCCTTTTTCTATATTACTTCCAAAGGCAGCGCCAATGTGCGAAAGCCGGGAGATTATGTGGCAAAAATGATCCAAATGGCAGGCGGCACCTATGTTCCACAGAATGCAAAAGCAGAAGAGGAAAATGCCCTTTCCACCATGAACATGGAAATGGAAGCCTTTTATGATCAGGCAAAAGACGCCGATTACATTATCTATAACAGCACCATAGACGGGGAATTGTCTACTTTAAAGGAATTTCTGGCGAAAAGCCCGCTTCTGACTGATTTTAAGGCAGTAAAAGAAGGTCATGTGTGGTGTACAGGAAAGAACCTGTTCCAGGAGACCATGGGACTGGGAAATATGATACAGGATATCCATAAGATGCTTACAGAAGAGGAGCCGGATCCGGGGCAGATGCATTATATCCACCAGTTAAGATAAGACAGCGTCAAAAGTTGTGTATCCTACTGGAGTGGGATGCAGGTCTGCGCAGCAGAAAGAAAGGGAAAGGGGAAACACAGGATTGGAAAGCAGAGAAATATCTGGCATGAAAAAAAGGCGGGCAGATATAGCAGGGGGATTTTTGACGCTTCTTGCAGTATTAGTCCTGCTGTTTTTCTGGAATATTTATTCGGGAAGTGTAAGTGTAGCGCCAGATGAAGTGCTGCAGCTGCTGTTTAAAGGAACGGGAGAGAGCAGCCAGTCAAGGATCCGTCTGGGACATCCGTTTTCCAAGAGTGCTGGCAGCCATGCTTCTTGGGGGCGCACTGTCTGTTTCCGGCTTTCTGCTCCAGACCTTTTTTGCCAATCCAATTGCAGGCCCCTTTGTACTGGGGATTTCTTCCGGCGCAAAGCTTATGACTGCCCTGGTAATGATCTTTTTACTGGGAAAAGGTCTGGTGGCCGGTTCTGTTGTATTGATCCTGGCAGCTTTTACAGGAGCCATGATCTCCATGGGCTTTGTGATCCTTATTTCCAATAAGGTAAATAACATGTCCATTCTGGTGATCTGCGGCATTATGGTCAGTTATATCTGTTCCGCTGTTACGGATCTGGTAGTTACCTTTGCAGATGACTCCAATATCGTAAACCTGCACAACTGGTCTTTAGGCAGCTTTTCCGGTATTACCTGGGACAATATTTCCGTTATGACAGTGGTGATCTTTTTCTGCATGGTCTGCGCCTTCTTTCTGGCAAAGCCTGCAGGCGCCTACCAGCTGGGGGAAGTCTATGCTGCCAGCATGGGAGTGAACATAAAGGCATTCCGGCTGGCGTTGATCCTGGTTTCCAGTATTCTTTCCGCCTGTGTTACCGCTTTTGCAGGCCCGGTGTCCTTTGTAGGGATTGCAGTTCCTCAATTAGTGAAGAGCCTGTTTAAGACAACAAAGCCGGTGATCATGATACCTGCCTGCTTTTTGGGAGGGGCAGTATTCTGCAGCTTCTGCGACCGGATCGCAAGGACCTTATTTTCACCTGTAGAATTAAGCATCAGTACGGTAACAGCGGTATTTGGAGCGCCTGTGGTCATTTACATGATGATACAGGGAAAAGAAAGAAGGAGATAGACATGGCAGAGGAAAAGAATAAGACCTATATTTTGGCAGAAGATGTCAGCGTAGGCTATCATGATCTGCCATTGATCGAAAAAATAAACCTTCATGTAAAAAGGGGAGAGATACTAACTCTCATCGGGCCAAACGGCGCAGGAAAATCTACTATATTAAAGAGTATCATTGGTCAGTTAAAGCTGGTAAAAGGGGCTGTATGGCTGGACGGAAGTTCTATGGGCACCATGAAGGAGAGAGACATTGCCCTTCGCATGTCCGTGATGATGACCGGACGGGTGAAAACAGAGCGGATGACCTGTGAGGAAGTGGTGAGTATGGGCCGTTATCCCTATACCGGGAAAATGGGCATTCTTACGGAAAAAGACTGGCAGGTGGTCCATGACTCTTTAAAGCTGGTCCAGGGACTGGAGCTGGCAGAGAAGGATTTTGAGGCAGTCAGCGACGGCCAGCGCCAGAGAGTCCTTCTTGCAAGGGCAATCTGTCAGGAGCCACAGGTCATTGTGATGGATGAGCCAACGGCATTTTTGGATATCCGCCATAAGTTAGAACTTTTATATCTTCTTAAAAATATGGTAAGGGAAAAGAAAGTGGCGGTCCTTATGTCCCTTCATGAGCTGGATCTGGCCCAGAAGATATCGGATCATATCATCTGTGTAAAAGGGGACAATTCCATTGGCCGCTTTGGCACACCGGAGGAGATCTTTAATGGAGATTATATTAAAGAGCTGTTTGAAATCGAAAAAGGAAGCTATCTTACGGATTACGGCAGTGTGGAACTGGAAGCCGTAAAGGGAGAGCCGAAGGTATTTGTGATCGGGGGAAATGGGATGGGTATTCCTGTGTACCGGCAGCTGCAAAAGCAGGGCATTCCCTTTGCTGCAGGTATTTTGTGGGAAAATGACAGGGAATATCCGGTGGCAGAGGCCCTGGGCTCAGTGGTAATTGGTGAAAAAGCCTTTGAACTGATCTCAGATGCCACATTTGAAAGGGCAGCAAATGTCTTAAAAAGCTGCGAAAAAGTGATCTGCTGCCTGGAAAACTTCGGGACTTTCCAGGAACCTTGCAGACAGCTATGGAAAATTGCAAAAGATCTTGGAAAAATTTGAGTCCCTATGTTTGTTTCAGGCATTTTTGACGTAAATCATACATTTCTTATACATTCCCATGATAGTAGATTTTACATGGCTTTTTTATACTGAAAATATAATTAAAGCAAAAAGAAAGGGAATGGATATGAGAAAGAGAAGAATTGCAGCAGGACTTTTAGCAGGTGTACTGGTGATCGGGGGACAGCAGGTATGGGCTGCTACCACACATTATAATGACTCCTCTGTAACCGGCGGATCAGAGCAGTGGCAGCAGTGGGTGGCAGACTGGAACCAGACAGCCACAGATTTTACAAAGGTTTCCTTAACACCAGGCGGCGCAGCTTCTGAACTGAATTTTGCATGGTACAGCGAAGGAAATGAGCCAACACCGGTTGTTTACTTTGGAACAGATAAGGATAACCTGGAAGCCTGTTCAGGAACTGCCAACAGTGTGGACCCGGCTCTTACAGGAGGAAAGGCTTACAGCTACAACTATGTAACTGTAGGCGGACTGAAGGAAAACACTACTTATTATTATTCAGTAGAGAAAAGCGGCGTGAGAACTCCGGCCGAAGTTTACAAAACAGGCAGTTTTGAAAATGTAAAGATCCTTTATGTAGGTGATCCCCAGGTAGGTGCTTCCAAGGGACAGCCTCAGGGAGAAGGAAAGTTAAGTGCAGACTCCGG
>CAVDQU010000076.1:0-6218 GCA_963611035.1 Agathobaculum sp. | reverse complement strand
GCAGCTAATACAGCAGCCCGCAATGACGGTTTTGCATGGGAACGTACACTGGATACAGCTTTAGAGCAGAACCCGGATCTGAATTTTGTGATCTCCGCCGGAGACCAGGTCAATAAAACAGGAAAGCCAAAGGAAGAAGAGTATGCAGCTTATCTTTCTGCAGAGGCATTAAAGAGCCTGCCGGTAGCAACTACCATTGGTAACCATGACTCTTTAAACAAAGACTACAGCTATCATTTTAATAATCCAAACCCAACTAACCTGGGAATGACAGAAGCAGGGGGAGATTATTACTACAGCTACGGACCAGGCCTCTTCATCGTATTAAACACAAACAACTACAATGTGGCAGAACATGAGCAGGCGATTGAAAAAGCGGTAGAAAACTTCCCCAATACCAAATGGCGTATCGTGACCATTCACCAGGACATTTACGGTTCCGGACTGGATCACTCTGATACAGACGGTATGATCCTTCGTACCCAGCTGACACCTGTGTTTGATAAATATGACATTGATGTAGTCCTTCAAGGACATGATCATACCTACAGCCGTTCCAAGATCCTTTATGGAGACGGAAAGACACATGGTTCTTATGAATTCAGACTGGATGAGACTGGTCTGGACTATGACTGGGATCATGCTTACAACAAGAATACAGGGGACAGCATTACTTTAAATCCTCTTTCATCTGATACAGCTGCTGTAGAAGCAAAAGATGCTTTTACAGCAGACAACAAGTGCTATACCATTGAAAGCTCTGGCAAATCCGTTGTGACCAACCCAAAGGGAACCCTTTATATGACAGCAAACTCTGCTTCCGGTTCCAAGTATTATGAACTGATCAACTCACAGCAGGATTATATTGAAGTAAGAAGCCAGAACTGGCTGCCAAGCTATTCTGTGATCGATCTGACAAAGGATGATTTTAAGATCACTACTTATCAGATCACAGATGAAGGAAAGGTAGAAAATATTGATAATACCTTTACCATCCACAAGACAGTAAGCAGATAAGCAAAAAGCAGAAAGAAAAGACAGAAACAGACATAAAAGATCAAAATTCCGTCCCGCGAAAGCTGAAAAAAGGCTTTGCGGGACGTTGATCGGATAGATCGGGGTATTAAAAATGGATCAGGCACTGAAAAAACAGGTAAAAAAATACGCGGTAATGACTGTCATCATGGTGATCATGGCGCTGGCAGTGGTAAAGCTGAATAACGTAAGTAAGACACAGCTGGTCAACCGCACAGGGCAGACTTTTGAAACAGGAAAAGTGGTCCGTATCCTGGAAGACAATATCCAGGAAGACGGAATGCGTGTGGGGCAGCAGACTGTAGTCGTAAAGATGACGAGCGGAGTGAAAAAGGGACAGGAACTTACAACTACCAGCAGCTCAGGCTATCTTTTTGGAGCGGCCTGCAAGGTGGGAATGCGGGTAGTGGTTCTCCAGAGCGTTGCAGGAAATTCAGTGATCACAAGCGTTTATTCCATGGACCGGAAAGAAGTTATGATCGGTTTTGTGGTACTTTATCTGCTGGCATTGTGCCTGATAGGCGGTATGCAGGGCGTAAAAGGAGCTCTGGGACTGGTCTTTACCTTTGGAGCCATTCTTTTTATTTATCTTCCGGTGGTTTACATGGGATATTCCCCTTTCTGGACTGCTGTATTTATCTGTGCCATTACAACAGCAGTGACCATGTATCTCATTGGCGGAGCCTCTGAAAAGACGGTCTGCGCAGTCCTTGGGACTATTTCAGGAGTTCTCATTGCCGGGATCACAGCTACTGTGTTTTCAAAATTATCCGGGATCACAGGGTGGAATGTATCCGATATAGAAAGCCTTCTTACCCTTTATGAGACCAATGATATACAGGTAGGCGGACTTTTATTTTCCGGCCTTCTGATCAGTACTTTAGGGGCAGTTATGGATGTTGCCATGTCCATTTCCAGTGCCATGAAAGAAATTTATGACCAGAACCCACAGATATCCCGCATGCAGCTGGTGAAAGCGGGAATGAGAGTGGGACGTGACATGATGGGAACAGATTCCAATACGCTGATCCTTGCTTTTGCAGGAAGCAGTATTTCTATGCTGATCATGGATTATGCTTATCATCTTCCTTATCTTCAGATCATTAATTCTAATAATATCGGCATTGCTTTAATGCAGGGACTTTCAGGCAGTTTCGGCATCGTTTTAAGTGTTCCGGCCACGGTAGCTTTTGCTGCCTGGATCTACACCGGTACATCGTTTACAAAGTCAAGTTGACAGAGAAGCAGCGTATTCTTTTAAGATATCCACATAATCCCTTGCGTGCTGAGAAAGGTATTTTTTTTTCTGGTAGGCAGCAATGGTAGTGGTGAGCATCGGTTTCCGGCCAATAGAGAAGCAGCAGCCTTCCGGGAAAAAGCGGGATTCTTTTTGAAAATAGCTTTCAGGTGCAAAAGCAGCGCCCAACCCTTGGATCGCCAGACGGATAGACATGGCACTGTTGCGTGTGTGAAGGAGGACCGTTGGTTCTATGGAGTATTCTTTAAATAAAGTCTGGGCAATACCGCCGGTATTCTGATCCGGATATAACAAGATAAAATTTTCTTTTGCAAGCAGTCTCAAGTCCAACCACGGATGGCGAAAGCCTTCTCGGGTCTGGGCTTTTTTGCATAGCGGGTGTTTCTGGTTTAAAACCAGTACGATCTCTTCTTTTTTCAATGTCTGATAATCCATATTTTCCGGAAATTTGTGTACATTATAAATGGTCAGATCAATGGAATTATCCTCCAGACTGTTTTCAGCAACAAAGTTAATGGCTTCCATGATATTTAATGTTACATAAGGGTATCGCTTATGGAAGCACATAAGAGATGGTTCGATCAGCGTGGTGCCCATCATAATAGGGACAGCAATGTTTAAACGGCCTTTTTCCTGTTGGGCAATATCGTCAAATTCCTGACTCCACTGATCACCGAAGGCGGCAATGCGTTCTGCGTAATAGAGATACCGTTCTCCCATATAAGTGGGATAGTAGTGGTTTTCCCGGCGGTCAAATAAGGGGGCGCCCAGGCGTTCTTCCAGGTTTTTTAAATATTTGCTTAAAGAGGGCTGGGAGATATACAGGGACTCAGCGGCTTTTCCAATGCTCTGGTGTTTGGCAATGGCGAGAATATAGCGGGCTTCTTTTAATTCCATGGGTATCCTTTCATAAACTGAATAATAGCTTTACTGCATAAAAAATATAGAAAATATATATTTGACTTATAGTATACCACTTTTTATAATGTATGTGAAATATATAAGTACATTTCATTGAAGAATAAATGTTTATTAGATATACTAATCAATATTTATCAGAGAGGAGAAACAAAAACAATGAAAAAGAGCAGCGCATGGTTTATGCTCACACCGGGACTGGTGATACTGTTTTTATTTCTGGCGATCCCACTGCTTCGGGTATTGTTTCCAAGTATCTTTTCCGGGGCTTATCCTTTTGATGCATATGTGGGATTTTTCCAGGATGAGTATTACAGGAAAATATTTATCCGTACTGTAAAGATCGCAGTGATCACCACTTTCGTATGTATGGTGGGCGGTATCCCAACGGCTTATTTTATCAGCCGGTGCAGCAAGAAATGGAGAGGTATCTTACTTGCAGCTTCCATTTTCCCAATGATGACCAACTCTGTTATACGAAGCTTTGCATGGATCAATATCCTGGGAAGCAACGGCATTATCAATAAAGTGCTGGTTGGCCTGGGACTGGTGCCAAAGCCATTGAAATTGCTGTATACGGATTTTTCCATTATCATCGGTTCTGTATATCTGTTTCTTCCTCTGATGATCGTAACGGTAGCAGGTGTTATGGAAAATATTGATGATGACATGATGGAAGCGGCCTTAAGCCTTGGAGCGGCCCGCATGGAAGCATTTATGAAGGTGATCTTTCCTATGAGCCTTCCCGGCATCATCGTAGGAGGCATCCTGGTATTTACAGGAACGCTGACTGCTTATACAACGCCTCAGTTATTAGGAGGCAACTCCAACATGGTAATGGCAACTCTGATCTATCAGCGTGCCATGTCCGTCAGCGACTGGACCGGAGCTTCTGTGATCGCGCTGATCATGATCGTTGTAACACTGGCTGTGATCCGGGGCTTTAATGCTTTGGCAGCTAAACTGGACCGGAGAGGTGAGGATTATGCGTAAAAATAAACTTTTGACCATATGGGCAGTGCTGGTGTTCGCTTTTCTTGCCATTCCCCTGCTGATCATTACAGTAACAGCTTTTGGAGGCGGCAGCGCCATTACATTCCCCATTGAGTCTTTTTCATTGAAATGGTTTGCAAATGTATTTGCCTTAAAATCCTTCCGCCGGTCTTTTATCACCAGTCTGGAAGTGGCATTTCTGGCAACTTTTATCTCTCTTTTAGTGGGTATCCCAGCAGCTTATGCCCTGGCAAGATCCGGCATGAAAGGGAGAGGACTTTTAAAATCCATTTTCCTGTCACCTACTATTGTGCCTGGTATCGTTATTGGCTTTATCATGTACCAGTGCCTGATCTTGACTTTAAGGATTCCGGTATTTACAGGACTTTTAGCTGGTCATTTCATGGTAACACTGCCATATGTGATCCGTGTGGTAGGCTCTTCCATGGAGCAGTTTGATTTCTCTATTGAGGAAGCAGCCTGGAGCCTTGGATGTCCGAAAACAGCGGCTTTCTTTAAGGTAGTGCTTCCAAATATAACAAGCGGTATTTCTTCCGCGTTTATGCTGGCATTTATCAATTCCTTTAATAATATCCCGGTATCCATGTTTTTATCAGGCCCCGGCGTGTCTACTTTCCCGTCAACACTGATGAATTACATTGAATACAATTATGATCCTACAGTTTCTGCTGTATCCGTACTTTTAATGGCAGCAACAGTTATTATCATGGTCATTGTAGACCGTACACTGGGGATTGCGGCTCTGGCAAAATAAGTTACAGGTTATCACAGCAACCTCAGGCAGATAAAGGAGAAAATGAAAATGGCATTTATGAGTTTAAAGGACATTGATGTTAGTTACGATAAGAAAAAACAGATCTTAAAGGGCTTAAGCCTGGATGTGGAAAAGGGAGAACTGGTATCGCTCCTTGGCCCCAGCGGCTGCGGAAAATCTACCACTCTTCGTGTGGTAGCCGGTTTTATTGATCCACAGGGCGGAAGTTTTCTGTTAGACGGGGAAGATATGACAAAGGTTCCGGTCCATAAGAGAAATTTCGGACTGGTATTTCAGAGTTATGCATTGTTCCCACATCTTTCTGTGTATGACAATGTGGCATTCGGCCTTCGCACCAGAAAAATGGATAAGGAACTGATCGATCAGAAGGTAAAGGATATTTTGGAGGTATGCGGTCTCAGCGACCTGGCAAACCGCTTCCCAAGACAGATGTCAGGCGGTCAGAGACAGAGAGTGGCCCTGGCACGTTCTTTAGTCATTGAACCGAAGCTTCTTTTATTAGATGAACCGCTGTCCAATCTGGATGCAAAACTGCGTCTTTCCATGCGTGTAGAGATCAAGCGCCTGCAGAAGAAGTTAGGTATCACTACCTTGTTTGTAACCCATGATCAGGAGGAATGTTTCTCTATTTCTGATAAAGTGGCAGTTATGAACGGCGGCGTTATCGAACAGTATGACACACCGGAAAATATTTACCGCAGACCTGCAACAGAATTTGTAGCCCGTTTTATTGGATTTGAGAATTTCCTGGATGTGGAGAAAAAGGCAGATCATGAGTATGTTCTGGCAGACGGGACTGCATTTAAGACAGCTATGGATCTGGAAGGCGGCGAATACGCGGCAACGATCCGTCCGGATGATATCCGCCTGGCAGATGACGAGTTTTTCGAAAATGTACTGAGTGGCAAAGTGGGAGTACGCACTTTCCTTGGAAAAAGCTATCAGTATGAAGTGGAGACAGCAGCCGGCATTTTAAAGGTAAATATGGGGACAGACCATGTATTTAAAGAGGGAGATGTGCTTCGTCTGTATCTTCCGGAAGATAAGCTGATCCTAGTACATCGTTTACAAAATAACTAGCCTATTCGCTTGTCTGCAAATCCGATTGCACAGTTCAAAAAGCCTCAGCGTAGCCCGCTACGCCTGCGTTTTTTGAACTGCACACTCGAATCTGCATCCTACGTGATTAGGCCAGTTATTTATGAAACGATGTACTAG
>CAVDQU010000075.1:0-13384 GCA_963611035.1 Agathobaculum sp. | reverse complement strand
AGGATAATTTTATCATAGAAAAATCATATTTACAAGTAACGGAAATCTCAATAAATCCTTATTGATAAAAATCCCTGAAAAATAAAATCCGGCATGAAAGTCACTGGGCTTTAACCTCTTTCCACATTTCATTATAAATATTATCTGTATCATCTCCAAGGTACTGCAGGATCTCACTGTTTTTCATAGCCGGAGAATCCATATCCGGGAACAGGGCTTTATTATTCTGCAATTCTTCGTCCGAAAGCTCATATGCCCCTGTGTTCGGAGTAGAATAGGTGATATAATCAAAATTCTTTTTTGCAATATCCGGACGGCATAAGAAATCGATCCATTTTTCAGCGGCTTCTTTATTTTCCGCATTCTTCGGGATCACCCAGGAATCGATCCACAGCGTTGTTCCTTCTTTCGGGACTACATATTCCAGATCATAATCCAGACCCAGTTCTTCTACCTGTTCCTGGATATAAAGCATTTCACCGGAATAGATCACGCCTTCTGCCGCTTCTCCGTTGATCATTTTATCTCGTACCTGATCGATAACATATGCCTGTACCAGAGGTTTCTGTTGGATCAGCAGGTCCCTTGCTTCTGCCAGCTCCTCAGGATTAGAAGTATTTAAGGAATAACCCTTCTGCTTCAATGCGATCATAAATGCATCACGGATACTGTTCTGCATCAGGATCTCATCTGCCAGCTTCGAATCCCACAGGTCAGCCCAGCTGGTAGGCTCCGGTACGCCTAACTGCTCCAGCATCTGCTTATTATAAAGGATGCCCACAGTGCCCCAACAGTAAGGAACAGAATACTTATTCTCCGGGTCAAAGCCTCGGGACATGTTCCAGTAATCATCCCCGATCTGATCCGCATTGGGGATATTGTCATAATCCAGTTCTGCCAGCATATTATTGTCGATCATTCGCTGGATCATGTAGTCAGAAGGACATACTACATCGTATTTAACTCCCCCTGCCTCTACAACAGGATACATCTCCTCATTGGTTTCAAAAACGTCATAAATAACGGAAATACCGGTCTCATCTTCAAACTGGGTAATAACATCCTCGTCAATATATTCACCCCAGTTATATACTTTTAAAGTACCGCCGCCGCTGCTTTCTGATCCGGGAACCCCTAAAATAGCAATAGATACCACACAGGAGCCCACAGCAGCTGCAGCAGCAGCCCAGAATGTACGCATTTTCATGATAGCTTAGATCCTCCAGTCACCAGTTAGTCTTTTTCCGGCTGTTTACGGAAATTCGCAATAAGCAGTACCACCAGCACCACCACAAAGATAACAGTGCTTAAGGCATACATGGAAGGACGGATGCCGCGGCGTACCTCACTGTAGATCAGGGTGGATAAAGTATTGATACCGGCGCCCTTTGTAAAGTGGGTGATAATAAAATCATCCAGTGACATGGTAAATGCCAGCAGGAAGCCGGAGAGAACGCCCGGCATGATATCTGGGAAAACCACCTCGAAAAAGGCATAGGCCGGAGAAGCACCAAGGTCTAAAGCCGCCTCATAGATAGAGCGGTCGGTCTGCTTTAATTTCGGCATAACACTTAAAATAACATAAGGAATGTTGAAAGTGATATGAGAAATAAGAACCGTCTTAAATCCCAGGGAAATGCCAAAAGCAATAAATGCAAGCATCAGGGCGATACCGGTTACGATATCTGCATTTAACATAGGAATGTTGGAGATGCTCATAAAAATATTTTTAGACACAGGTTTCATGTGGCTGATAGCGATGGCTGTTACAGTTCCAATCACAGTTGCCGCCAGTGCGGAGATCATTGCCACAAGAAGTGTGGTGTATAATGCATACATGATCGCCCGGCTCTGAAACATCTGTGTATACCAGCTTAAAGTAAAGCCGCCCCAGTGGGTCCTTGATTTTGACTGGTTAAAAGAAAGGACCATCATCGTAAAGATGGGGGCATAAAGGAAAATAAGGATAATCACTAAATAAAAGTCGGAGATAAACTTCCGAAACCGTTCTTTGCCTTTTGTCATCAGAATGCCGTCCCCTCTCCATTTTTATCGTATTTTGCGATCATGGCCATGCTGATCAGGATAAATACCATCAGGACCAGAGACAGACCGCTTCCCAAGTGCCAGTTGTTTCCCTTTGTAAACTCCTGCTCGATTACATTGCCGATCAGCAGGATCTTACTTCCGCCTAACAGGTCGGAGATAACGAATGTGGTAAGGGAGGGCACGAATACCATGGTAATACCGCTGATGATACCTGGAAGACTTAATGGCAGCCAGATGTAAAATAAGGTCTGTAAGGTGTTGGCGCCTAAGTCCTTTGCGGCATTAATGGTGTTGTCATCAATTTTTGCAAGTACATTGTAAATAGGCAGTACCATGAACGGAAGGAAGTTGTATACCATTCCAAGTACAATGGCTGCCGGGGTGTTGATCAGGTTCTGCTTTGGCAGGTGGAGCCAGGTTAAAATACCGTTGATCACACCATTTCTCTCAAGCAAAGTCTGCCATGCCATGGTGCGCAGCAGGAAGTTCATCCACATAGGAAGGATGAAGATAAATACAATAAAGCCGCTGGCAGAGCTGCCTCTTCCGCGAAGGATCATGGCAAGAGGATAAGCAAGGACCAGACAGAGAGCGGTACTTACTAAGGACAGTCCCAGGGACAGCCACAGTGCCTTCCAGTGATCCGGGCTCATAATAGCGGTGATGTTTGCCAGTGTCAGACTGCCGCTTTTATTTGTGATGCCATACCAGAAAATAAGGGCAAGGGGGATAATGGTAAAACCGATCATCCAGATCAGATAAGGGCCGGAGAGCAGCGCTCTTCCAATAGCCACAGATTTCTTTTCATCATTCATTGACTCCGATCGCCTCCTCATCTTCAGAAGCAGGCTTGTTCATGATCTGAATGTCGAAAGGATCCACATGGATGCCTACCTGCTGGCCAACTGGGAACATATCGGTAGAGTGTACCAGCCACTCGAAACCGTCAGGAGTGGTTACTTCCATTTCATAATGAACGCCCTTGAAGATCAGGTGGGTAACAATGCCCTGGAGAGTGCCTTCCTCCGGCTTTAACAGGTCGATGTCCTCAGGACGGATCACAACGTCTACCGGCTTATTGTTTCCAAAGCCCTTGTCAACGCAGGCAAATTTAGCACCGAAGATCTCAACCAGCTCATCATGGATCATCAGTCCCGGAACAATATTGCTTTCACCGATAAAATCAGCAACGAAAGCATTTTCCGGCTCATTGTAGATCTGCTCCGGGGAACCCATCTGCTGGATATAGCCCTGGTTCATAACTACAATGGTATCAGACATGGTAAGTGCCTCTTCCTGGTCATGTGTAACATAGATAAAGGTAATGCCCAATTCATTTTTCAGGCGGATCAGCTCATACTGCATGTCCTGGCGCAGCTTCAGATCCAGAGCGCCTAAAGGCTCATCCAGGAGTAGCACCCGCGGCTCATTTACAATGGCTCTTGCGATGGCGATACGCTGCTGCTGACCGCCGGAAAGAGAGGTGACGTCTCTTTTTTCAAAACCGGACAGGTTTACCAGCTTTAAGGCGTATTTGATCTTATCGTCAATATAGCTTTTTGGCTTGTTTTTGATCTTTAAGCCGAAAGCAATGTTTTCTGCAATGGTCATATGGGGGAACAGGGCATATTTCTGAAATACCGTATTTAACTGGCGTTTGTTCGGGGTCAGTTTGGTAATGTTCTGACCGTCAAAAATAACATTTCCCTTATCAGGCGGAGTAAAACCGCCGATAATACGCAGAGTAGTGGATTTACCGCAGCCGCTGGGACCCAGTAAGGTCACAAAGCTGTTTTCTTTTATGGAAAGGTTCAGGTCATCTAAGACCATTTCCCCATCAAAGCTTTTTGAAATGTGCTGTAAATCGATCAATGACTGGCTCATGTATACAGTTCTCCTTTTTCGTATGTGTGGTGATCCCGGTCGATCTGTGACCGCCTGTTTTGATTAAAAGCTTGGTGGTGAGCTGACCCAGATCAGTACTGCCCCGTTTTTGCTGGACAGGAAATGGGTTTTGTCAGCTGTGTAATAAAAGGATTCTCCTTTTTTTGCTTTATAAATCTTATTTCCAAGGTGAATGGATATGCCGCCCTGAAGAATATAGCCGAACTCTTCTCCTTCATGGGGGGTATCCGGGCAGGTAGAGCCGCCGGCCTGTAAAGTCAGATAAATTGGCTCCATGGTGTTTTTCTGGGCATTGGGAATGATCCATTTGATCTCGTTTTTATATTCGGTGTCTTCTTTTACAAAATAGTCCTGTTTGCCGAATACGATCTGTTCATCAGGTGCTTCATTGAAGAACTCTCCGATACTGGTGCCAAGGCACTGCAGGATATCCATAAGGGTAGTGATAGAGGGGGAGGTTAAATTGCGTTCCAGCTGGGAGATAAATCCCTTGGAAAGCTCGGAACGGTCCGCCAGTTCCTCCTGAGTCAGCCCCTTTAAAACACGCAGTTCTTTCAGTTTGTTGCCGATATCCATGATATCCTCCTGTTTTACCTGTAAGTAACGTATTTTATACTTAAAGTTTACAAATACTAACTGAATATAAAAATAAGCAAAAAGTTTAGTATTATTAAACAAAGCCGAGTTCCATTATACATTAAATGAGAAGAGTGTCAATACCTTTTCTGAAACTTAATGGTTAACAAATAGACAAAGTTATGTTATGATGGACCCATGGAAAAATAAGCGCGAGCGGGATCGCCTGGGGCAGCAGACACAAGAGCACGTCAGAGCGTGGCCGTGAGTGGAAAAACACTGACAAAATCCAGGGAGGTAAGCTGTATGAGCGGTAAGTATATGGCATATGTGGGTTCCTATTCCTATACAGGAAAAGCAAAGGGGATCACCGTATTTGATGTAGACGTAGAAAATGGAATGTTTAAAGAACGCTGTGAGATCGAAGTGGACAACTCTTCCTATGTAATTGCCTCCAGCGACGGCAAGACTCTTTACTCCATTGCAGATGAAGGTGTTGTATCTTTCCGCATCCTTCCAAACGGAAGCCTGGCACGTTTAAACAGTGCTCCGATCCGTGGAATGAGAGGCTGCCATCTGTGTACTGATGAAGAGGATAAATATGTATTTGTTTCCGGCTATCATGACGGAAAGACTACTGTATTAAGCTTAAATCCGGACGGTTCTGTAGGAAAGATCGTAGACGGCGTATTTGACAGAGGCTACGGCAGCGTGGCAGAGCGTAACTTCCGCCCCCATGTGACCTGCACCAGAAGGATGCCAGACAACCGTTTTGTACTCAGCGTAGATAATGGTATTGACCAGGTTAAGGTTTACCGTTTTAATGATAAAGAGCAGAAGTTAGTTCAGGTAGACGCGATCCGCTGTGATCTGGAGTCTGCTCCGAGACATTTCCGCTACAGCAAGGATGGAAAATTTATTTATCTGATGTATGAGTTAAAGAAGGCCATTGAGGTGTATACTTACAAGACCGGAGACAAAGCACCTGTGATCGAGAAGATCCAGACGATCTCTACTACTTCTACAAAAAATCCGGATAATCTGACAGCAGCCTGCGCCATGAGAATGTCTGTTGACCAGAAATACATCTACTGTACCAATGCAGGGGAAAATACCATCAGTGTTTATAAGAGAGACGAGGAAACAGGTCTCCTGACCATGTTATGCTGTCTGCCGATCAGCGGTTCTTATCCAAAAGATGTGGCTGTATTCCCGGACGGAAGACATATCGCATCTGTAAACCATGACAGCGGCACTATCAGCTTCTTTAAGGTTGATTATGAAAAGGGGCTTTTAGTAATGAGCGGAAGAAGTGTTCCGGTAAATGAGCCGAACTGCTGCGCCATCGTTAAAATAGGAGATTAAAACATGTCAGGTTCAGTTTACGGAACGATATTTAAGATAAGCACCTGGGGTGAGTCCCATGGAGCAGGCGTTGGCGTTGTAGTAGACGGCTGTCCTGCAGGACTTCCTTTAAATGAAGAAGATATCCAGAAATACTTAGACCGCAGAAAGCCGGGACAGAGCAAATTTACCACTGCAAGAAGCGAAGGAGACAAGGCGGAGATCTTATCCGGTGTTTTTGAAGGAAAGACCACAGGAACCCCTATTTCCATTGTGATACGCAATACAGACCAGCGCTCCCGTGATTACAGCAATATCATGGATGTGTACCGTCCGGGCCATGCTGATTATACTTTTGATGAAAAATATGGTTTCCGGGATTACCGGGGCGGCGGACGCTCTTCAGGAAGAGAGACCATTGGCAGAGTAGCAGCAGGTGCTGTGGCAGCAAAGCTTCTTGAAAGTCTGGGGATCACAGTTCAGGCGTACACCAGTGCTGTGGGACCTGTAAAGATCGACCATTCTAAGATCGATATGGAAGAAATTTCCAATAACCGTTTGTATATGCCTGATAAGGCTGCTGCGGCAGAGGCAGAAAGCTATCTGGAAGATATGATACAGAGAAAAGAGTCCTGCGGCGGCGTGGTAGAGTGCGTGATCAACGGACTTCCGGCCGGTGTAGGGGAACCTGTTTTTGATAAGTTAGATGCTGCGCTGGGAAAAGCAATCATATCCATCGGCGCTGTAAAAGGCTTTGAAATTGGAGACGGTTTTGAGGCAGCTGCTTCTTTAGGCTCTCAGGACAACGACAGCTTTGCAATAGGAAAAGACGGAAAGCCATGTAAAGTGACGAACCATTCCGGTGGCACCTTAGGAGGTATGAGTGACGGAAGCACCGTAGTGATGCGGGCGGCATTTAAGCCAACACCTTCTATTTCACAGGTACAGAAAACAGTGGACCGCTACGGAAAAGAGCGTGAGATCGAGATCAAGGGCCGCCACGACCCGGTGATCGTACCAAGAGCCGTCGTCGTAGTAGAAGCCATGGCTGCTCTGACAGCAGCAGACCTGCTTTTAATGTCCATGACATCCAGATTAGATAAAATTAAAAAATTTTTCTCTGTTCAGAGCTAAGCAGAATTAAAAAAACAGATGTAAAATGCGAAGCATTTTGGAGGTTGCTCTGAACAAAAGGATAAAACTAAAAGAAAGAGGAGAACTAAATTATGAAGATCGCAATGGGAAATGATCATTCCGCAATCGAACTGAAGAACATTATCAAGGAATTTGTAGAAAGCAAAGGCTACGAGGTCATCGACCTGGGAACCAACAGCCCTGAAAGCTGCGATTACCCTGTTTACGGTGAAAAAGTAGGCCGTGCAGTAGCTTCTGGTGAAGCTGATCTGGGTATTGCTATCTGCGGTACCGGCGTAGGTATCTCTTTAGCAGCAAACAAGGTAAAAGGCATCCGTGCATGTGTATGCAGCGAGCCATATACCGCAAAGCTTTCCAGAATGCACAACAACTCCAATGTCCTTGCATTTGGCGCAAGAGTGGTAGGCAGCGAGCTGGCTAAGATGATCACAGAAGCATGGCTGGATGCAAAATTTGAAGGCGGCCGCCATGAGCGCCGTGTCCAGATGTTAATGGATATTGAGAATAGATAATTTATGATCCGCAGTTTAAAAATCTTGACAGGATGCCTGTGATTCTTTATACTTGAATATGTATTAGGCAAGTGCCTTGATCCACGTCTGTTAGGGAAAATTCCCTAGCAGGCGTGTTTTTTTTCGTCAGGATTGCGGGAGCACGCAGTGCGGAGCAATCCATCTTTCAGAGTATATAATTAGGGGAGGTAAAAATGGACACAAATGCAGAAAACTGGAAAGATCATTTACAAAGAGGCGGCTCTCTGCTTGTGGTAGTACTGGGAAATATACTGTATGCACTGGCAGTAAAGCTATTTTTAATGCCGGCGGGACTGCTGACAGGCGGGACTACAGGTATTGGTCTGGCATTAAACCGTACCTTTGGGGTGCCGGTGGCGACCTTTGTGCTTATATTTAATGTGGCTATGCTTCTTATGGGCTGGAAGGTCATGGGACGGAAATTTGCCCTTACTACCGTTGTAAGTACCTTTGTATACCCTATTGCCCTGGGATTTTTTGAAAAAATCTTTGGGGATCTGGTGCTGACACAGGACCTATTTTTATGCACCATTTTTTCAGGACTTGGCATTGGCGGTTCTTTAGGTATTGTGATCCGTGCAGGGGCATCCACTGGCGGAATGGACATCCCACCTCTGGTGCTGAACCATTATTTTAAGATCCCGGTGTCCGTTTCCATGTATGTGTTTGACTTCTGCATCTTACTGGCTCAGGCAGTAGGAAACCCGCCGGAAAAAGTACTTTACGGCCTGATCCTTGTTATGACTTATACCTTAGTCTTAGACAAGCTGATGCTTATGGGAACCACCCGAACAGAAGTTAGAGTCATCAGTGAACATGCCCAGCAGATCCGGGAAGCCATTCTGGCGGAAATGGACCGTGGCGTGACTATGTTATCTGGTGAAACAGGATACTTAAAGCAGCCGACCCAGATGATCTTCAGCGTAATTTCAAATAGGGAAGTTCCAAAGATCGAAAAACTGATCCATACCATTGATCCGGAAAGCTTTATGGTCGTAAATCGTGTCAGCGAGGTAAACGGACATGGATTTTCCATGAAAAAGCGGTATCGATAAATTTCACCGTTGACATTTAGCAGATAGCTGTGGTATTTTAATTCTAGATATCAGGGAGTAGTTCACACCGGTCATCCGGTGTTGTGCTGGTCGTCATCACGCAGCAGGATAATGAAGACACATTAGGCTTGCAGCCGGACAGTACACATGTATATGGAGCGAGACTTTTATTGCATATTTTTCGTGCAATAAAAGTCCCGCTTTTTTGATTTTTAAAAGAACTCTTCCGGAGAACATATTAAAACAAAGGAGTGGAGCATTATGACAGAAAAAAATATGTGGAACCTGTCGCCTGAGGAGGCGTTAAAAGCTTGTCAGACATCAGAACAGGGCTTAACTGCGGAACAGGCGGATAAAATACGTCTGAAAACAGGAGAAAATGTGCTCTTAGAGGAGAAAAAGAAAAGTGCCCTTCAGGTCTTTTTAGATCAGTTTAAGGATCTGATGGTAATGATCCTTATCGTGGCAGCCATCATATCCATGTTTTCGGGAAATGAAGAAAGCACCATTGTTATCTTCGCGGTCCTTGTGATGAATGCAGTCCTTGGAACGGTGCAGCATATAAAGGCGGAAAAGTCATTAGAGAGTTTAAAACAACTGTCTGCACCGGATGCCAAAGTTATTAGAGACGGCAGAAAACAGGAGATACCGGCAAAGGATGTAGTTCCGGGAGATATTCTGGAGCTGGAAGCCGGGGATATGGTGGCAGCAGACGGAAGGATCCTTCATAACTACTCTCTTCAGGTCAATGAAAGCTCTCTTACAGGAGAGTCCACCAATGTAGATAAGCAGGAAATGGCACTGGAAGGGGATGTGGCGTTAGCAGACCGCACTAACATGGTCTACTCCGGCAGTCTGGTGGCCTACGGAAGAGCAACGGTTTTAGTTACAGCCACAGGTATGAACACAGAGATCGGTAAGATTGCCGGTCTGATGAACAGCGCCGAAGAACGGAAGACACCGCTGCAGAAAAGTCTGGATCAGTTCAGCGGAAAGCTGGCAGTGTTGATCATGGTACTCTGTGCTATTGTATTTGCTCTTTGCATATATCGGAAAATGACCGTCCTGGATTCACTTCTATTTGCTGTGGCTCTGGCAGTAGCGGCAATCCCGGAAGCACTGACCTCTATTGTGACCATTGTCCAGGCTTTCGGCACTCAGAAGATGGCAAAAGAAAATGCCATTATCAAGAAATTAAAGGCAGTGGAAAGCCTTGGCTCTGTATCAGTGATCTGTTCTGACAAGACAGGCACATTGACTCAGAATAAAATGACGGTCCAGCAGGTATATGTAGACGGAAAGGTGATAGATGGAACGGATCTGGATATTACAGACCAGACTCAGAGATATCTGATCTATGACGCGGTGCTCACTAATGATTCCAGCATTGTAGACGGAAAAGGGATTGGTGATCCTACGGAATATGCTCTTCTGGAAATGTTTCGAAATATCCAGGTGCTTCCGGAAAGCTATTTAGGAAAAACCGGCGTCCATGAGGATGCCCTGCGGAACGTGATGTGCCGTATGGAAGAGGTTCCCTTTGATTCTGACAGAAAGCTGATGAGTACCAAATATCAGATCCATGGAGTGCCTACGATCCTTACAAAAGGGGCAGTGGATGTGCTGATAGACCGCTGTGTGGCAGTGCGCTACGGTGACGGGATCCGTCCTATGACAGATGAGGAAAAAGAAAAGATCCGCCGCCAGAACCAGAACTTTTCTGAAAATGGCCTCCGTGTGCTGGCATTTGCATACAAGGAGTCTGATGAAGTGCTTTGTACAGATGCAGAGTGTGGATATGTATTTTTGGGACTTATCTCTATGGTAGATCCCCCAAGACCTGAGTCTGTAAAGGCAGTGGCAGAGGCCAGACAGGCGGGTATAAAGACGGTAATGATCACCGGCGACCACAAGGTGACAGCGACTGCTATTGCAAAACAGATCGGCATTTTTAAGGATGGGGACCTGGCTCTTACTGGTATGGAATTAGATGCTTTAAGTGATGCAGAACTGGATGAAAAGATCGATAAAATATCTGTCTATGCCAGAGTTTCACCGGAAAATAAGATCCGTATCGTAGACGGCTGGCAGAGACGTGGAAATATCGTTTCCATGACCGGTGATGGGGTCAATGATGCCCCTGCATTAAAGAAAGCAGATATCGGTGTGGCTATGGGTATCACCGGAACAGAAGTCTCTAAGGATGCGGCGGCTATGATCCTGGCAGATGATAACTTTGCCACCATTATAAAGGCTGTTGCAAATGGACGAAATGTATACAGAAACATTAAAAACGCAGTGCTGTATCTTCTTTCCGGCAATACAGCTGCTATTCTCGCAGTGCTTTATACATCCCTTATGGCACTGCCGGTGCCCTTTGCTCCGGTTCAGCTGCTGTTTATCAATCTTCTTACAGATTCCCTTCCGGCTCTTGCCATTGGTATGGAACCGGCAGATGAAGGGCTTTTAAGAGAGAAGCCAAGAGATCCCAAAGAAGGCCTGATGACAAAGGATTTTGTGATTACGATGATCTCTCAGGGTGGGATGATCGCTGTAGCAGTTATTGCTGCCTTCTATCTGGGGCTGAGAAATGGTGCGGTTATGGCTTCTACCATGGCGTTTTCCACTTTAACTCTGGCAAGACTGTTCCATGGGTTTAACTGCCGGGGCAAAAGATCCATTTTCCGGATGGGATTGACTTCTAATCCATACAGTCTCTACGCTTTTGCAGCAGGCGCAGCGCTCCTTGGACTGGTTACTTTTATTCCGGGACTGCATAAATTGTTTCAGATACAGACGATGTCCATGACCGCCGTTGGACAGGTGATCCTTTTGGCCTTTCTTCCAACGCTGATCATCCAGCTGAAACGGGAACTGTGTAAGAATTAGAAAAAATATAAAAAATACTTGAAACCTACCATAAAAATAGGTAATATAAAAGGCAATCACTGTCATAGTAATGCCATTCTTATCTGAATGCCGTTAGCTATTATGTGATTGTCTTTTTTGCAGGAGCCTATTTTTCTAAAAAAATTGTGCAAAACATACATGATGTGCAAAATACACAAAAATATATTGTGCAGAATACGAAAAATAATATTGACAAGGAAGAAAATAAGGTCTACAATGGCTGTAATAATATTACAAAGAATATTAGAAAAAGTATCAGGAGGAAAATAAAATGACAAAGCGTGAAAGAGTGATTGCTGCGATCGAAGGAAAACATGTGGATGCGATTCCGTCTTCCTTTTCCCTGCATTTTCCAAAGAACCAGGCAGTAGGCGATGAGGCAGTAGCTGCTCATTTAAAATTCTTTAAAGAAACAGATACAGATATCGTAAAGGTTATGAACGAGCATCTGGTACCTTACTACGGAATGATCCGCACACCAAAGGATTATTATGAACTGATCCCATCTTTCAGCAGAAATACCAACATCATCGAAGATCAGATTGAAATGACCAAGAAGATCCTGGATGGCGCTGATAAGGATGCCTTCACAATGGGTACTTTACATGGTATGTGTGCTTCCGGTATTCACCCATTAGAGAGAATGGGCGAAGGCTACAACTACGATCAGGTTCGTCAGATGCAGGTAGACTTCCTCCGTTGGGACGAGAAAAAGATGTTAGATTCTATGGAAAGAATCGCTGACGGTATGTGCATCCTGGCAGAAAGATACATCAAGGACGCAGGTGTTGATTCCGTTTACTACGCAGGCTTAGGTGCAGAGACCAGATGGTATACGGACGAAGAGTTCGCAAAATGGATCAAACCATTTGACTTAAAGATCATGAAAGCTATTAAGGATGCAGGCGGCTACTGCTTCTTACATATGTGCAAGAGCGGCCTGAACATGAAGAGATACGATGCGGATTACGCCGCACTGGCCGACGTTGTAAACTGGGGTGTATATGAAGCACCGATGAGCCTGGCTGACGGCAAGGCACAGTTTGCGGGCAAGACCATTCTCGGCGGATTAGAGAACCGAAGCGGTGTTCTGGTAGATGGTGATGAATATGACGTAAGAAGAGAAGTTATCAAGGTTGTTGAAAACTTCGGCAGAGACAGCTTCATCCTCGGAGCAGACTGCACACTGGCAACAGAACAGGATCTGAAGCTGGTAAGAGCAGCAGTAGAACAGGCAAGGAGCTTATAATACACAGACTTTAGGAAAAGAGGGATGCAGATGCTCAGATCCGAACGTGTATTTATATCTGGATAGTCTTTTAGTATTGAACTATCCGAATAAAAAGGAGGAAAAATCATGAAAAAAAGAACAATGGTAATGACTCTGGCGGTAGCAGCAGTTGCAGGTGCGCTGACTGCATGTGGCAGTGCAAAGGACAGTGGCGGTGAAACAGCTGCAAAGACCGAAGAATCTCAGGCAACAGAGCAGGCCGAAGCTTCTGAAGAAAAGCAGGTATTTCCGGCAGGTACGGTGACGGTATATGCTATGGGTAACCCGCAGTATAGACAGCAGTGGTTTGAAACTTGGCTGGATAATCACAGAGATATTGCTCCTGATGTTAAGATTGAATTTGTGCAGACAGAGGGAACAGCAGATATCCGTGAGAAGATTACAATGACAGCTCTTTCCGGCGCCACAGAGGATCTTCCTGATGCAGCTATGTTGGATCCTGTTACCATTCAGGATTTGGCAACGGCAGGTTTGTTAAAAGATGAAACAGACTATCTGACTCCGCTTTTAGATAAGATGGTAGATGGAGCAACAACAGACGCTACAGTAGGCGGTCGTATCTATGC
>CAVDQU010000074.1:0-13557 GCA_963611035.1 Agathobaculum sp. | reverse complement strand
TTTCTTCAAAAAATGGCTTCTTACTCATGTTTTTGGCGGGTCCCAAGGTCAAAAATCCTCTTGCAAGCAAGCTTAAATCGGATTTTTGACCTTTTGATCCTGATATCATACAATGAAAACGTTTGCAATTATTTTGATTCTAGCACAAATTAGAAAGAAAAGAAATTGTAAGTAATACACAAAATAAAAGTGACGAAACTAGGTAAAATATCTAATTGACGGATACGGATATATATGATAGTATGTAAATATCACAAGAGACGTGCAGGACTGATTTTGAAACAACAGAAACATGATCGGAAATGCATATTTTTTTAGCCAAGATTGCAAACCTTTGCACGACAGCAGGATTTAACAGAAACGGTTGGGCATTCCGGCAAATATCACAAAGAAAGGGAGAGGTTTCTTATGAAAAACATGAAAAGAGCAGCAGCATTAACCCTAGCTTCCATTACAGCGATTTCGCTGGTTGGATGCGGCGGAAGCAGCACAACAACGACAACTGCAGCAGACACCAAGGCTGCAGGTGAAAGCAGCGCAGAAGGAGGAAGTTCTGCAGATGCTTCCGGCAACATCACTTTTTCCTGGTGGGGCGGAGATTCAAGACATGAAGCAACTGAAAAGGCAATCGAGGCTTTTCATGCGAAGTACCCGGATATATCAGTGAGTCCTGAATACGGAGCATGGTCCGGCTGGGAAGAAAAGCAGTCCTTAAATATTCTGGGCGGCAACGCTGCAGATCTGATGCAGATCAACTGGAACTGGATCGATCTTTATTCTAATAACGGAACAAATTTCGCAGACCTGAACCAGTATGCAGATATTATTGATCTGACCCAGTTCCCGGAAAATGCTTTGGAACAGTGTACGGTTGACGGCAAATTAATGGCAGTTCCGATTGCCATGACCGGTCGTCTGTTCTATTGGAATAAGACAACCTTTGATGAGGTTGGATGCGATATTCCGACTGACGAAGCATCTTTACTTGAGGCAGGCGCTAAGTTTAAGGCTTACAACGAGGATTATTATCCATTAGCGCTCGGTGAGTATGACCGTGCAATGTTCCTCGTATATTATCTTGAATCAGTTTACGGTAAGAGCTGGGTTGAGAATGGTGAACTTCAGTACACAGAAGAAGAGATCCAGAAAGGAATGGAGTTTATCACCAAGCTGGAAGAAAATCATGTAATCCCGACCATTGCTACTATTGCAGGAGACATGGCTGATTCTCTGGATAAGAACGCAAAATGGATCAACGGTATGTATGCAGGTATCTATGAATGGGATTCTGCAGCAAGCAAGTATGAAAAAGCAATCGCTGAATCTACTGATAAGCCAGGTCAGGAATTTGTTCAGGGAGAATTTGTAAAATTTGGTGATTACAACGGCGGATTTACAAAGATTTCCATGGCATTTGCTATCTCTGCAAATTCTGAACATCCTCAGGCAGCTGCAACTCTGCTTAACTATCTGTTAAATGATCCTGAAGGTGTTGAGATCTGCAGTACTGAAAGAGGTGTTCCGTGTTCCGCAGAAGCTTTAAAGGTTCTTGAAGAGAAGGGACTTGGAAATGAACTGGTTAAGAAAGCAAATGCAGCTGTTATGGAACACAATCAGTTCCCACTGGATTCTAAATTTGAACACAGTGATCTGAAAGCAAACCCAGATGGCGTATACTACAAAGTATTCAGCAAGCTGAGTGCAGGTGATATTGACAGTGCTGAGGCTGCAAAGCAGCTGACAGAAGGCGTAAACGAAGTTCTTGGACAGTAATTTTGAACAGCCAATGGATCGTCACCTAAGGGTGATGCGTCTATGGCAAACAGCGGAGGGAATTTAGTAATGGATGTCAGAGAAGCCGTAAAAGATAAGGCAAATTATGGTCAGGTCGTAGATTGGTTTAAGAGTCTGGGAGATCTGAATCTGGATCAGCTTGTATTGTTGGCTGACATACTTGATGCGATGTCAGAAGAAATTTTTGAATATTACAAGGCCCTCTGCGATATTTTAAAAGGGCAGCTGCAAAAGATCCGCCGGGAGTGTCTGGAAAATGGAATTGAGAAAGAATTTCCGGAAGCTTCCATGCGGGAACGTTTGAATTACGTGATAGAAATGGCCGGAAAAAAAGGGGCCGTTTTACCGGAAAAGTATGAATGGCTGACCAAGTAGACATTGGATGCACTGCAGAAGGTGCATAAGGTAACTGTGGATGCGGCATCTTTCGGAATGGGTCTGCCGGACCGGGAGATGCTGTATTCTGGACGTTGTAATTTACCGTAAGGGGGAGGTAACTGTATGCAAAATAAGCGCAGTTTCAAAAAAACCTTGGCTGAGAATGCGGGTTTCCTATATATAGTGCCGTGGCTGATCGGATTCCTTATCTTTAAAGTTTATCCTTTTGCTTCTTCACTGTATTACAGCTTTACAAACTATGACCTGTTTTCCGGAATAAGCAAGACAGGACTGATGAACTATCAGAAGATCTTTACAGACAGCGATATTATCCGCGCTTTTGCTGTTACTTTTAAATATGCTATTTTTGATGTACCGCTGAAGCTGATTTTTGCATTGTTCATCGCTTACATCTTGAATTTTAAACTGAAGGGTGTAAATTTCTTCCGTACAGCCTATTATATCCCGTCAATCTTAGGCGGATCGATTGCTATCGCTATCTTGTGGAGAGCGATCTTTAACACAGATGGTCTGATCAATACAGTCCTTGGCTTCTTTGGAGTAGCTAAGATCAACTGGATGGCCGGCGCAAATTCTGCGCTTTTGGTGATCATTTTGCTGCGTGTATGGCAGTTTGGATCTGCAATGGTTATTTTCCTGGCGGCATTGAAAGGAGTATCACAGGATCTTTATGAAGCGGCGTCTATTGATGGTGCAGGAAAGTGGACACAATTTTTTAAGATCACTGTTCCGATCATCACACCGGTAATCTTTTATAACCTGATCACTCAGTTATGCCAGGCGTTCCAGGAATTCAACTCTCCATATCTGGTAACAAAGGGCGGACCAAACGGAGCAACCACCCTGATTTCACTGTTGATTTATAATAATGCATTCCTGCGTCACAAGATGGGTATGGCAAGTGCTCAGGCGTGGATCCTGTTTATCATTGTCATGACATTAACTGCAGTTGCATTTATCAGCCAGAAAAAATGGGTTTATTACTCAGATGAAGATGGGAGGTAGAAGATTATGACAAAAGAACAACGCGCAAAAGTCAGCACAGTACTGCGTTATATCCTTCTTGTGGCAGTTGGTTTTATTATGGTCTACCCTCTGATCTGGATGGTAGGCGCCACATTTAAAACAAATTCAGAAATCTTCACCAGTGCATGGTTCTGGCCGAAAAATCCGGTATTTGATGGTTATAATGATGCATTTAAGAGTTATGGCGGAAAGATCGACCTGATCAAATCCATGCTTAATACGTATAAGATCGTTGTTCCGAAGGTGATTTTTACTCTGCTTTCGGCTACACTGACAGCGTATGGTTTTGCACGTTTTGATTTCAAGGGAAAATCAATCTTCTTTTCACTGATGATCTCCACCCTGTTTCTGCCGCAGGTCGTTTTAAATGCTCCGCAGTACATTATGTATAATAAGTGGGGATGGATCGACTCTTATCTTCCGCTTACGATTCCGTCTCTGTTTGCGGTAGACACTTATTTTGTATTCATGCTTGTTCAGTTTTTAAGAGGTGTTCCGAGAGAACTGGAGGAGGCAGCTAAGATTGACGGTTGTAATTCAGTGAAAACTTTGTGGTATGTGATCGTTCCAATGCTTAAGCCGTCACTGGTATCTTGTGCATTGTTCCAGTTTATGTGGACATCTAATGATTTCCAGGGACCATTGATTTATATTGCAGATATGAAGAAGTATACACATTCTATCTATTTGCGTATGTCTATGGATGGCGATGTAGGATTTCAGTGGAATCGTATCCTTGCGATGTCCTTACTTTCGATCATTCCATCTCTGATCGTATTTTTCTGCGCTCAGAACTCATTTATTGATGGTATTTCAGCTGGTGGCGTTAAGGGCTAGATCACCGCACAATAACAAGTTTGATAAGGGGATTCTCATATTGGGAGTCCCCTTTAAATATCTACCATAAAACTGTTTTACCGGCAGGTTTTGGAAGAAAGCAGCAAAAATAAACTGGACAATTTGAAAGGAAGTGCTAAAATGTTGAAGAAAGTAAGTTCTATTTTTCAGAATGCAAGATCCATTACTATTGAGATCGAAGACGAGGGAATTTTTCACACAAAACGAGAGTATGAAATTTATGTAAATGGTGTTTTATACCAGAAAACAGATCGGGTGATCACAGGCATCTACGATCTGAAACCATCTACGGATTATGAAATAAGTGTTGTATCGGGCGACGAACAGGCTGTCGTTTTTGTTAGGACAGACGAAGAATTCGTAACATTGAATGTAAGGGATTTCGGTGCAAAAGGAGATGGCATCAGCGATGATACTCTTTTTATCCAGTCAGCGATTATGGCGTGCCCGAAAAAAAGCCGCGTATTGATTCCAGAGGGAACTTATAAGGTAACCAGCCTGTTCCTGAAAGATGATCTGAATCTGGAGCTGGCACAGGGAGCAGTGCTTTCTGCTGAAACAGACCGTAATAAATTTCCGATTTATCCGGGACTGATCCAGAGCTGGGATGAGAAAGAAGAGTACAATCTGGGAACCTGGGAAGGAAATCCGCTTCCTATGTTTTCAGCGATCATTACAGGTGTCAACGTTAAACATGTAGTGATCTACGGAAGGGGAATTGTTGACGGAAATGCAAATTTTGATGAGGATAACTGGTGGTATCTGCCGAAAGTAAAGAGGATTGCTTTCCGCCCGAGAATGCTTTTCCTTAATCATTGTGAAGATGTTGTAGTTGCCGGAATCCAGGTACAAAACAGTCCAAGCTGGAATATTCATCCGTATTTTTCTGATAATCTCCGCTTTATCGACCTTAATGTACTGAATCCGAAGGTTTCACCTAATACGGACGGCCTAGACCCGGAATCCTGCGTAAACGTGGAGATTGTCGGTGTATATTTCTCTTTGGGAGATGACTGTATTGCTGTCAAAGCAGGAAAGATTTATATGGGTGCAAAATATAAACGATCCTGCGAAAATATTATGATCCGTCAGTGCTGTATGCGTGATGGTCATGGATCAGTGACCATCGGCAGTGAGATGGCGGGAGGAATAAAAAATCTTACAGTTAAGGACTGCTTATTCCTCCATACAGACCGTGGACTTAGGATTAAGACAAGACGTGGACGTGGAAAGGATGCAATTGTGGATGGTATTCTTTTCGATCACATCCAGATGGATCATGTTATGACACCTTTTGTGATCAACTGCTTTTATTTCTGCGACCCGGACGGACATATTGAATATGTTCGCAGCAAAGAGGCACTTCCGGTGGATGAACGCACACCGCAGATACGAAGTCTTGTATTTCGGAATATAGAAGCAAAGAACTGCCATGTGGCAGGTGTTTTCTTCTATGGACTTCCTGAGAAAAAGATCAGCAACGTGGTCATGGAACATGTCCATATTACGTATGCAGAAGATGCACAGCCGGGAGCTCCGGCAATGATGGATGGATTGGATCCTTGCAAAAAAATGGGCATTTTTGCAGATAATATTGAGAAACTGGTTTTACGGGATGTCAAAGTAGAAGGCCAGGAAGGTGAGGCATTCATACTGAATAACATTGACAATTTAGATAGTGATCTGTAAATTGAGCACAACTGACAAAAATCTTCTCACAAAATCAAGCACAGAAAGATTCCTGGAGAACATTAAAGCAGGATGGAGGAAAGGTCATGAGTATAACGATCAAAGATATTGCGCAGAAAGCGGGAGTTTCTTATTCTACGGTTTCAAGAGCGTTAAACGGGATCGGAAGTACAAATGGAGAGCGGAGAAAGCGAATCATAAAGATTGCAGAAGAGATGGGGTATGTTCCTAATCAGGCAGCGATCCATCTGAAACTTTCCAGATCTTATGTGATCGGATTGTATTTTTCAACAATCAGTAAAATGACATCTCCCTTTGTCCTGCATGATGTCTTAACAGGTGTTTACAGTATTGTAGGAAGTAAATATAATGTTGTTGTAAAAGGTATTGATATGCATGAAGCAGGAACATTGAACCCGTCCTACTATGACGGGATCATAGTTTTAAGCCAGCGAACAGAAGACAGTACATTCATGGAGGAAGTATTGGAAAAGAAGATTCCTATGGTTGTAATCTGCCGACAGGTGGATGTGGAAGCGCCGAATGTGACTACAGATGAAGCAAAGGCGATGGAAACAGCAATGGATTATCTGATTGAAAACGGACATCGTAATATCTGTGTGATCGAGGGAGCTCCTAATCTGGATTCTACAAGACTTCGTCATATTGGCTGGCAGAATGCGGCAAAAAAACACGGTCTGGATCCTGATGCAATTCCGACAGTCAGCGGGACTTACAGATATGCAAGCGGTTATCAGGGGGCGAAGCTTCTTCTTGCATATAACCCGACTGCATTTTTATGTTTCAACGATGAAATGGCTTTTGGAGCAAGAGAAGCCATACTGGAAGAGGGACTGAAAGTGCCGGATGATGTTTCGCTGATCGGATTTGATAATTGGGATATGTCAGGATACAGCAGCATGAGGCTTACGACTGTTGAGAGAAGTATGAGTGAGATCGCAAAAGAAGGTACAAAGATTCTCTTACGCAGAATTGAGGAAGGTGTAGAGGATAATAGCAGGATCGTTCTGGGAAACCGGCTGATCGTGCGAAATACGGTCAGGCGAATTTAAATAGATAGCAGAATTGCGTGGCAGCGGTTGTGAAACTGTATGTAAATAAAGAAAGAGACAAAAGGAGAGGATGGGTCGGTCATGACGGAAGGCGAAAAAAGAAGAGAAGGCATTCTTTCTTTGTTAGACGGGACAGATGTTCCGATATCGGGAACAGAATTGGCTCACCGCTTTAAGGTAAGCCGTCAGGTGATCGTTCAGGATATTGCTCTTTTGCGGGCTGAGGATAAAAAAATCCTTTCTACTTACCGTGGATATGTTCTGGACAGAGAAAGTGAAAAAAAGAGAAAATGCATCCGGGTATTCTGTGTCTGCCATTCTACAGAAGATACCCAGGATGAGCTTCAGACTATCGTAGACTATGGCGGTCATGTGCTGGATGTGGCAGTGGATCATCCGCTGTACGGACAGATCCAGGCAGACCTGATCATCAATAATCGCCTGGATGTGGCAGAGTTTGTAGACCGCATGAACCGCTTTCAGGCCCAGCCCTTAAAAGTACTTACAGACGATTATCATTATCATACAGTCACTGCGGAATCTGAAAAAAACCTGGATTTTATTGAGCAGGAGCTGCGCCAAAAAGGTTATCTAAAAGAAGAATAGAAGAGTGATCTTCGTATTGAAAAAAACGCCCCATCTCAAAACTGAGACGGGGCATTTTGTTATGTCTGTTACAGACTCACAATCAGACATTTCATTATTTTACAACATCCAGATCAAATCCGAAGTACTGAACAGCGTTGTTGTAGCTGATTCCCTTGATAATGGATTCCAGGGACTTCATATCTGCAGGATATTCTCCATTTTCTACCCAGCCACCGATCAGTGCGCAGAGAACGCGGCGGAAGTACTCATGTCTGGTGTAGGATAAGAAGCTTCTGGAGTCGGTCAGCATACCGATGAAATTGCCCAGGCAGCCTAAGTTAGCCAGGGATACCATCTGATCAGTCATACCAACTTTGTGATCATTGAACCACCAAGCGGAACCCTGCTGGATCTTTCCTGGGAATTTCTCCTGGAAGCAGCCAAGGATGGTACCGATGGAAGCGTTGTCATTTGGATTTAAGGAGTAAATGATAGTCTTTGGAATATCATTGGTTGCGCTTAATGCATTTAAGAAATCTGCCATCTGTGCACTTGGAGCATAGTTGTTAATGCAGTCATAACCGGTATCTGGTCCTAACT
This sequence comes from Agathobaculum sp., assembly GCA_963611035.1. Taxonomy (GTDB): domain Bacteria; phylum Bacillota; class Clostridia; order Lachnospirales; family Lachnospiraceae; genus Enterocloster. The sequence continues at coordinate 5,530 of CAVDQU010000074.1, read as the reverse complement.
GTTCAAACATGTAAGCGTTGTTGTCACGCTTGCATCCGTAGTGAAGCTGCATGATCCAGTTTCTCTTAGTGTATTCCTTTGCAACGAAGAGCATGAACTCAGTTTTATACTTTAATTCTTCTTCTCTGGAGATAGATTCACCCTTTAAGCCCTTAGCAAGGATGGCGTCAACTTCTGCCTCAGAAGCAGGAACATACATAACATACTCTAATGCATGGTCAGATACACAGCACTTCATGGAAGTGAAGAAATCCATACGGTTCTTTAAAGCTTCCTTTAAGGATGCGAAATCCTTCACTTCGATACCGCTGACTTTGGATAACTGATCCATGTAAGCTGCGAAGGTTGGCTTTTCAACGTTCATAGCCTTGTCTGGACGCCATGCCGGCAGAACCTGTACATCAAAAGTTGTATCTTCAGCCAGCTTCTTGTGCCATTCCAGAGAATCAACAGGATCATCTGTGGTACAGATCAGAGTAACATTAGACTGCTTGATCAGGTTACGTACAGTCATGGAATCTTCCTGTAACTTAGCGTTGCACAGGTTCCATACTTCCTCAGCAGTATCGCCGTTTAAGTAGCCTTCGTAACCGAAGTATCTTCTTAACTCTAAGTGGCTCCAGTGATACAGTGGGTTGCCGATCAGCTTAGGCATTGTCTCAGCCCATGCCTGGAATTTCTCTCTGTCTGTGCCGTCACCGGTAATGTATTTCTCATCAACACCGTTGGAACGCATCTGACGCCATTTGTAATGGTCGCCGCCCAGCCATACCTGGGTAATGTTTTCAAACTTGCGGTCTTCGCAGATCTCCTGAGGATTGATATGGCAGTGATAGTCTAAGATCGGCATATTTTCTGCGTAATCATGATAGAGAGTCTTTGCCATGTCTGTGGATAATAAGAAGTCCTTGTCCAAAAACTGTTTCATAGTGATAAATCCTCCTTTAAAATTGGAATTTAAAAGTTTGTGGTTTCTCTTTTTATAAGAGCAGAGGCGATAGTTGTCCGGCTTGGGACATTAGCGCCACTGAAAACACCCATAAGAGTATTGACAGTAGTGGTGCAAAGTGCTTCCACCTTGCTGTCGATGGATGTGATCTCTGGATCTGTACAGATGGACAAAACAGAGTTATTGTACCCGATGATACTTAAGTTTTCCGGAATGGAAATATCTTCTGCATGGGCAAATTTCACAGCTCCTACGGCCAATGAGTCATCAGAAGCTAAAACTGCGTCGAATTTTAATCCTTCAGCTTTCAGCTTTAAAAGCAGATCCCTGGAGTTTTCAATGCTTTTGGAGCACTGGTGGATCATGGAAGCATCTACAGGGATATTATTTTCCTTTAATGCTGCTTTGTAGCCTTCCATTTTATTCATGCCGCTGTAGGAAATACTGGTATAAAGATAAAGAATACGGCTGTGTCCTGAATGGATCAGCTGTAATGTGGCATCATACATAGAGGCGTAGTCATCGCAGACTGTGCTGTAAATGTTCTTTCCTTCCAGATAACCGTTGACCAACATCACCGGAAGTCCGTCTGCAGCTGCTTCTGTAATATAATTATTATCCTTAGAGCGCATTTCCACAAATTTGGAACCAGCCAGAATAATGGCATCTACCCGTTTGGAGCGCAGCAGGTTGAAATACTTTTGCTTTGCATCCAGGTCGTAACCGGTACAGCAGAGGATGGAGTCGTAATCGTGACTGCGCAGCTCCCGCTCCAGATAGTAGATCGCTTCAGCAAGATAGGGATCGGAAGAGTCAGAACACATGATACCAATGGTCTGCATGGTATCAAGTCCCAGTCCTCTGGCAAATACGTTTGGGGTATAACCCAGCTCGTCCATAACAGCTAAAACTTTCTTGCGGGTGCGCTCACTTACATTGGGGTTGCCGTTGAGTACACGGGAAACCGTAGCAATGGAGACCCCTGCATGCTCAGAAACGTCATATATATTCATCTAGTAATCCACCTCACATTCTGTAAGCGCTTACACGCTAAATATATTATACATATTACTAATAAAGATTGCAACAGTTTTCTATTGACTTCTGTGTAGAAAATAGGTAGAATGATTGTAAGCACTTACAAAGTTGATTACTAAGTAAATGAGAAGGAATGTACTCTTTGGGAGTACATAATAAAAAGAAAAGATAGGAGATTAAAGACCATGCAGGACATTGTCAAGATCAATCAGAATGATAACGTTGCCGTTGCTCTTCGTCCTTTAAATGAAGGAGAGACCCTGGATGTAGCAGGAGAAAAGGTAACTCTGGTCCAGGATATCCCACAGGGACATAAATTTGCGCTGCGTGCTATTGCCCAGGGAGAAGAAGTAGTAAAATACGGCTTCCGCATCGGCTATGCAAAAGAAGCTATTGAAAAAGGCGCATGGGTACATGTTCATAATGTAAAGACTGCTTTAGGAGATGTTCTTTCTTATGAATATCAGCCAGAAGGTAGCAAGGATGTAGAACCATCTGAGCATGTATATTTTGACGGCTACCGCAGAGCAGACGGAAAAGTTGGTATTCGTAATGAAATCTGGATCATCCCAACCGTTGGCTGTGTAAACTCCATTGCAAAGGCTCTTGAAACAGCTGCAAAGAAGTTTGTAGGCGGAAATGTAGAAGATATCATCGCATTCCAGCATCCATATGGATGTTCCCAGATGGGCGATGACCAGGAAAACACCAGAAAAGTACTGGCTGACATGATCCATCATCCAAATGCAGCAGGCGTTTTAGTATTAGGACTTGGCTGTGAAAACAGCAATATTCCTGTATTAATGGACTACATTGGCGAGTATGACGAGCAGAGAGTTAAATTCTTACAGTGCCAGGATGTAGAAGATGAGATGGAAACCGCTATGGATATCCTTAAAGAACTGGCAAACTATGCAAATGCATTCTCCAGAGAGAAGATCGATGCAAGCGAGCTGATCATCGGTATGAAGTGCGGCGGTTCTGACGGACTTTCCGGTATCACTGCAAACCCGGTAGTTGGTGCGTTCTCCGATCTGTTAGTAAGCAAGGGCGGAACTACTATTTTAACAGAAGTTCCGGAAATGTTCGGTGCAGAGACTCTGTTAATGAACCGCTGCGCAACCCATGAGCTTTTTGACAAGACCGTAGCTCTGATCAACAACTTTAAGAATTACTTCACCAGCCACAATCAGACTATTTACGAAAATCCATCCCCAGGCAACAAGAAGGGCGGTATCTCTACTCTGGAGGACAAGTCCTTAGGATGTACCCAGAAGTCAGGAAGTTCCTTAGTAAAGGGTGTATTAGAGTATGCAGAGCCAGTTAAGGTTAAGGGATTAAACTTACTCAGCGCACCTGGAAATGACCTGGTAGCAGCTACTGCACTGGCAGTATCCGGTGCTCATATGGTACTGTTTACCACAGGCCGCGGAACTCCATTTGCGTCCCCGGTTCCAACTGTAAAGATCTCCAGCAACTCCAAGCTGGCAGGACACAAGTCCAACTGGATCGATTTCAATGCAGGACAGATGGTAGAAGACAAGACCAAAGAAGAACTGGCACAGGATCTGTTAAACTACGTACTGGAAGTTGCTTCCGGCCGCAAGGTTAAATCAGAAGCAGCAGGCTTCCATGATATGGCTATCTTCAAACAGGGCGTAACTCTGTAAATTTTATAAGTTCTGTGAGATCCCAGTTCATGAGCTGTGATCACTAGTGCACTGGCACATTCATTTTCAGACTAATGACGCTGAATATTTTTTCATTGACAAGGCGACTGAAAGAGGCGATGCGGTGGCATCGTCGATTGAAGTCAACGCAGTTCAATGGGAAAATAGACAAGTCAATTAGTCGAAATATGAATGTGTCAGTACACTAGCAGCGCAATATGATCTGACTGCGCCGGGAAAGTGAGACAAAAGTAAATGAAAGCGCATCTTGTAATCTGTTTCAGGATGCGCTATACTAAAAAGGAAAATCGTATATACGTACAGCAAACATATATACGATAAAAGCCATCAACGAAGATTCCACCTGGGTAAGCAGGCAGCAGAGCACGTTCGTGCAGGGGATCTGAGTAGATCACAACCTGATGCAGGAGGAACATAAATGAAATTAAACCGGACAACGCTGCGCACAGTGGACATACTAAAGATGGTTTCCAAAAAGCCGGACGGTATCACACTGGATGAGATCTGCGAGAAGTTAGAGCTTCCAAAGACCAGCGCCTATGACATTATCACAACACTGGCACATACAGGTATGGTCCATGTGGTAAAAGGGCAGAAGCAGCGTTATACCATAGGACTTACTGCTTATCGTGTAGGAATTAATTATACAAATAATCTGGATTTTATCAGTACCATTGATCCTGTTTTAAAAGCATTTGCAAAAGAAGTGGGAAAGACGGTCTTCTTTGGAGTTCGCTCTGACGATTCCATTGTTTACATTTGTAAATTTGAACCGGAAAATCCCATTATCACAACAGCGACCGTAGGAACTAAAAACCCATTGTACTGTACTTCCCTTGGAAAGGCCATTATGGCAAATATGGATCAGGAAGAGCGGGATGCCCTGGCAGACCGGATCAACTTCCGTCCACATACCCAGCGTACCATCCAGGATAAAGCACATTTCCTGGAAGAGCTAGACCGGGTAAAGGAAAATGGATACGCCTTTGATGCAAGGGAATTAGAAGAGCATATGGAGTGCGTGGGAGCCCCTGTTTTTGGACCAGATGGAAACGTCATCGGAGCCATCAGTATGTCCAGTCTTTATAAGCCCACAGAGGATTATGATGCCTTAGGACGGCTGGTTTCTGAGAAGGCAAAACAGCTTTCCAGGCTTTTGGGATTTTTAGGCAAATAAAACGGGATAAAAGATAATAATTTATCTGTTTTGCTGTTGACAAATCAGTTGGTAACTATTAAAATTTAAGTATAAATCGTAAATATGAAATTGATTCGTATTTACGAACCTCATCGAAAGAAGGAGAAGAAAAATGAAAAAAGAACATGTTTTAGCAAGACTGAAAGAAGACTGCCTGGTTGCTGTAGTACGTGCAAAGAATTATGAGCAGGGTGAGAAGGTAGTAGATGCTATTATTGAAGGTGGCATCAACTTTATCGAGCTGACCATGACCATGGATGACGGAGATCCTGTAGGCTTCATCAAGAAGATGGCTGACAAGTATAAAGACAATGACAAGATCGTGATCGGTGCTGGTACCGTTCTGGATCCAGAGACTGCAAGAGCCTGCATTTTAGCAGGTGCTAACTACATCGTAAGCCCGGGCTTAAATGTAGAGACCATTAAGCTTTGCAACCGTTACAGAGTACCAATGCTGCCAGGCGTTATGACTCCAAGCGAAGCGATTACCGCTATGGAAGCTGGATGCGATGTGATCAAGATCTTCCCAGGAAATATCGTAGGACCTGCAGCTATCAGCTCCTTCAAGGGACCTCTGCCACAGGGTGAGTTCATGCCATCCGGCGGTGTTGACGTTGATAACGTTGACAAGTGGATCAAAGCAGGCGCATATGC
>CAVDQU010000073.1:0-13713 GCA_963611035.1 Agathobaculum sp. | reverse complement strand
CTTGTATCGTTTTATTAAGGCATTCATTATAAAAATTTCCTGCCCCTTGTTCCGTTGGTTTCAACCCCAATTGTTTCTTATATTTTTCCCTATAGCTTAAGCCTGTTAAATGCATAAAATGGCGCGGAAGGAATATTGCTTCAAAAAAATCAATTTTATTTTTCTGACGGTCCAGATAAATAAAAATATAATTCTTATTTTCCAGAAAATTCTTGTAATCTGATGCACACCGAATACTTATGCCTGCTGCTTCTTTCATCGAATAATGCTTTCTCATATGTTTAACATGCCCCCACTATAAAAGAAAAAATAAAGAAGAGAGCCGATACACCGCAGTGTAAATGCGCTCTCTTCTTTATGGCTAATTTTTTCGTTGTCCGCCAACCATCGGCTCATTCGTCCGATCTACATTTCGGATTTTTTCGTTGTCCGCCAACCATCAGCTCATTCGTCTGATCTACATTTCGGATTGAATCATTCTCCCAGTATCTCTACCTGAATGATCAGGTGTTAGCCCACCCGATATAGTATACTATATCTCTAATAAAACTATACCAAATCAGAATCAAAAAATCAATAGACGCATTTATTTCGCCTAAATACGACTCACAAACACGCACCTTTCGGTGCTCTACTGTCTGCTTACGCAGACGGTTTGCTCGTGAATGGCGCAGAAAAACAAATGTCTGCTATCGCAGCCGCTTGTTTTTCTTTTGCGCTCATTCCATCCCCTTTAACAACTTCTCAACGCTTGAAAGCTTCACGCACAGTGCAAACAGCTCTGTAGCCACGATCAGATCGCCCAGAGGAGGATAGGTTGGCGCGATACGGATATTGGTGTCATGAGGATCTTTGCCGTATGGATAGGTTGCTCCGGCTCCGGTCATAACAACTCCGGCCTTCTTGCATTTTGCTACGATATCTTTTGCACATCCTTCCAGAGAATCAAAGGCAATGAAATAACCGCCCTTTGGCTTGGTCCACTCACCAATTCCAAGACCTCCAAGTTCTCTTTCAAGGATCTCTTCTACTGCTTCAAATTTGGGGCGGATGATGTCAGCATGTTTTCTCATATGTTCTACCATTCCGTGGATATCCTTGAAGAAACGCACATGACGCAGCTGATTTACTTTGTCATGGCCGATGGTCTGGTGCTTTAACTGAGCCTTGATGTCTTCCAGGTTGTTGTGGGAAGTAGCAATTGCTGCAATACCGGATCCCGGGAAGCTGATCTTGGAAGTGGATGCAAACTTGTAAACCATATCCGGATTTCCGGCTCTCTTGCACTCTGCAAGGATCTCGATCAGATGATCCTGGTCATGGTCATACAGGTGATGGATGCCGTATGCATTATCCCAGAAAATACGGAAGTCAGGTGCAGCCGGTTCCAGTCTTGCAAAGCGGCGTACTGTTTCATCGGAGTAGGAATATCCCTGTGGATTGGAATACTTCGGTACACACCAGATACCTTTAATAGCCGGATCTGTGGAAACTAGTTCCTCTACCATATCCATATCAGGGCCTTCTGGAGTCATAGGAACATTGATCATCTCAATGCCGAAATACTGGGTGATTCCAAAGTGACGGTCATATCCTGGAACCGGGCAGAGGAATTTTATCTTATCCTGCTTGCACCATGGTGTATTTCCCATGATACCGTGGGTCATGGCTCTTGAAACCGTATCATACATAACGTTTAAGCTGGAGTTTCCGTAAATGATAATGGTAGAAGGGTTCACTTCCATCATATCTGCCAGAAGTTCCTTTGCTTCATCAATACCGGTAAGTACTCCGTAGTTACGGCAGTCTGTACCATCTTCGCAGGTCAGGTCATCATCACTGCTGAGTACGTCCATCATACCCATGGACAGATCCAGCTGATCTGCACTTGGCTTACCTCTGGACATATCCAGTCTCAGATCCTTTGTCTGAAAATCGTGATATTTTGCCTTCAGATCTTTGCGAAGGGCTACCAGTTCTTCTTTGGTCATCTCTGCATACGGCTTCATAATTTCCTCCTCTATATGTGTTCTTAAGGCAGACATATGTCAGTGCTGTAAACACATTTCCTTTCATTGCTATAAAATATACACCAAAGTATTTATTCCGTCAACACAAAATTTCCTTATGAAGTCAAAAGCTTTACTTATGGATAAATAAAATACAAATATATTTGCTTATATCTGGGTGATCCAACCTGTTTTCCCCGGTAAACCGGGGAGAACATCAAAATTTCCTTTCCCGGTTTATCGGGGAGAAAATAGAAATTCTTTCCCGGTCTGCCAGGCAAAAACACATTTTACTGCGCCAGCAGCTCCTTCAACAGTTTATTTACCATTCCCGGATCTGCTTTGCCTTTCATTGCTTTCATAGTCTGTCCTACCAGGAAACCAAGGGCCTTTTCTTTTCCGCCCTTATAATCGGCTACAGACTGGGGATTTGCTGCCAGGATACCTTCGATAGTAGTCTTTAAGGCACCTTCGTCATTGACTACCTTTAAACCTTTTTCTTCTACGTAAGCAGCCGGATCTACATTGTGTTCAAAGATCTCCTCAAATACAGTCTTTGCTACGGTACGGTTGATCTCACCGGCTGCTACCATCTGGATCAGTTTTGCCAGGTTTGCAGGTGAAAATCCCATATCATCCGGGTCCATTTCATGTTCTTTTAACAGGCGCATAGCTTCTACCATAAGCCAGTTGGATGCATCCTTTGGCTTTCCGCAAAGCTTCACCGTCTCTTCAAATACATCTGCCATATGCTTGGAGTTTGTAAGGATCTCTGCATCATACTGAGGAAGGCCAAATTCGCTGATATAGCGGGCCATTTTCTCGGTACGAAGCTCCGGCTGCGCTGCCTTGATCCGTGCGATCCATTCATCACTGATCGCAACAGGCGTCAAGTCCGGATCTGGGAAATAACGGTAATCCTGGGCATCTTCCTTGGAACGCATGGCCTTGGAGCTTTCCTTATTGTCATCCCAGCGTCTTGTTTCCTGAATGACCTTCTTGCCGTCTTCGATGAGCTCGATCTGACGTCTTGTTTCTCCTTCAATGGCATGTGCAATGGCCTTAAAGGAGTTGATGTTCTTCATCTCTGTTCTGGTGCCAAATTCCTTTGCTCCCACTTCACGGACAGATAAGTTTACATCAGCTCGCATGGAACCTTCCTGAAGCTTGCAGTCAGATGCCCCCAGATACTGGATGATCAGACGGAGCTTTTCCAGATAGGCGATGACTTCCTCTGCGCTTCGCATATCCGGCTCGGAAACGATCTCGATCAGAGGAACACCGCTTCGGTTATAGTCTACTAAAGAGCAGTCTTCCCACTCATCATGGACCAGTTTGCCGGCGTCCTCTTCCATATGGATCTCATGGATACCGATCTTTTTCTTTACGCCGGACTCTGTTTCGATCTCTACCCAGCCGTCATGACAGATAGGCAGGTAAAGCTGGGAAATCTGGTAGTTCTGCGGGTTATCAGGATAAAAATAATTTTTACGGTCAAATTTGCAGTACTGGTTGATCTGACAGTTTGCCGCCAGACCTACTGCCATAGCGTATTCTACTACCTGTTTGTTTAATACAGGCAGAGAACCGGGCATACCGGTGCATACCGGGCAAGTATGGGTATTTGGCGCTCCTCCGAAAGCGGTAGAGCAGCCGCAGAATATTTTTGTTTTTGTTGCCAGTTCTACATGGACTTCCAGACCAATGACGGTCTCATACTGTTTACTCATGGCTTACTCCTCCTCAGTCAGACACTTTTGCCAGTTTTGGCATCTCGTATTTTCTGGTACACTCAAATGCATAACCTGCGCGGATCAGGTTCTTTTCCTTGAAGCAGTCGCCGATCAGCTGCATTCCAATCGGAAGTCCCTTGGAATCCAGGCCGCATGGAACAGTCATTCCGGGAAGACCTGCCAGGTTGACGGAAATGGTATAAATATCACCCAGATACATTTTTAACGGATCACTTAAGGAAGAGCCAAGCTTTGGTGCTGTATCAGGAGATGCAGGAGCTAAAATAAGATCATATTTTGCAAATGCCTTGTCAAATTCTTTCTTGATCAGGGCCTTGGTACGCAGGGCCTTTAAATAATAAGCGTCATAATAACCGGAGCTTAATACGAAGGAACCAAGCATGATACGCCGCTTAACCTCCGGCCCGAAGCCTTCAGAACGTGTTTTCTTGTACATGTTGTGGAGACCTTCGTATTCTTTGGTGCGGTAGCCATATTTTACACCGTCAAAACGAGAAAGGTTGGAGCTGGCTTCTGCAGAAGCGATAACGTAATAAGCCGGAATGGCGTAATCTACTAACCCCAGGTCAAATGTTTCTACAATGGCGCCTTTCTCTTTTAAGATATCTGCTGCCTTTAAGATGGCTGCTTTTACTTCCTCATCCAGACCTTCGCCAAAATAACTTGACGGGATACCGATCTTCATTCCCTTTACGTCATCTTTTAATGCGGAAGTAAAATCGCAGTCTGTACGTGCCATGGAGGTGCTGTCTTTCAGGTCATGGGAAGAAATGGCTTCCAGAATAGCTGCGCAGTCTGAAACATCCTTTGCAACTGGTCCGATCTGATCCAGAGAAGAACCATAGGCGATCAGTCCATAACGGGATACGGTTCCATAGGTTGGCTTAATGCCGGTTACGCCGCAGAAGGAGCTTGGCTGGCGGATGGAACCGCCGGTATCAGAACCTAAAGCATAGAAGCACTCATTGGCTGCTACAGCGGCGCAGGAGCCACCTGAAGAGCCCCCAGGTACATGCTCTGTATTCCATGGGTTGCGAGTCACACCGTAAGCAGAAGTCTCTGTAGTGCTTCCCATGGCAAATTCATCCATATTGGTCTTTCCAAGGATCACAGCACCTGCTTTTTCCAGGTTTAAAACTGCCTCTGCTGTATAAGTTGGCACAAAGTTTTCAAGGATCTTTGAACTGCAGGTGGTGCGCATGCCTTTGGTACACATATTATCCTTAATGGCAGCCGGTACACCTGCCAACGGACCGGTGAGCGTTCCTGCTTCGATCTGGGCCTGTACCTCTTTAGCCCGTTTCATGGCTCCTTCTTCATCTAAAGTCACATAAGAATGGATCTGGCCTTCTACTGCTTTGATCTGTTTGATCACTGCTTCTGTAGCCTCTGGAGATGTGATCTCTCCTGCTTTTATCTTTTTGCCCAGTTCCAGGGCTGTTAAATCTAATATACTCATCTGGCCGCCTCCTATTCTACTGTCTTAGGCACCATGAAAGCGCCATCTTTCTTTGCAGGTGCATTGGCAAGTATCTCGTCTCTGTCATCCCCGTTTGTCACTACATCTTCACGGAATACGTTATTTACAGGGAATACATGAGACATAGGCTCTACGCCAGTTGTATCCAGTTCATTTAATTTATCGATATAGTCAAGCATTCTTCCCATATCTTTTTTTGCTTCTTCTTTTTCTTCCGGTGAAAGCTCCAGCTTTGCCAGAATGCCTACATACTCTATGGTTTCGTCACTGATCACATTTGCCATGGTCTTGTTTCCTTTCTGAACCTGTTTATGAACCTGTTTCTTCTATATAAATGCAATTATATATAAGAAGTTCTTGGATTTTTTATAAGCTTTCCTTATGATTTATGGTTCCAATCTTGTTACATCTCTTGGGAATAGTGCGGTCTCTCTTACGTTCTGCTCATCTAAAAGACGCATGGTCAGTCGTTCCAGTCCGATCCCCAGTCCACCGTGAGGCGGCATTCCGTATTTGAAAATCATCAGATAGGAAGCAATATCTTCCGGATCCATACCACGTTTTTCCATCTTTTTAAGGATCTCACCATAGTCGTGGATACGCTGTCCGCCGGTGGTTACTTCCAGGCCCTTAAATAACAGGTCAAAGCTTAAGGTGAATTTTGGATCTGCCGGGTCATCCATAGCATAGAACGGACGTTTCTTGGATGGATAATGGGTAACAAATACGAAATCACTGCCGTATTCTTCTTTAAAGTAACGGCCTATGAGAAGTTCTTCTTCCGGCTCTAAGTCATATGGGTTTCTGATCCGCCTGTTGTATTTTTCAGATACCAGCTCTTTTGCCTTGTCAAAACGGACAGCCGGGATCTTACTTACATCTGGAAGTGTAACACCTAACATATCCAGCTCTTTTTTATATTCTTTTTCAAGAAGTGCCATGGTGTACTGTAAAAATCCGGTCTCCATTGCCATAATGTCTTCAAAACCATCAATGTAACCCATTTCAAAGTCCAGGCTGGTGTATTCGTTTAAATGACGGGTGGTGTTGTGCTTTTCTGCACGGAATACCGGAGCCGCCTCAAATACACGGTCGTAAACACCTACCATAGTCTGTTTATAAAACTGCGGGCTCTGTCCTAATTCTGCTTTTTTGTTGAAGTAGTCTAATTTGAATACGTTGGATCCGCCTTCTGCACCTCTTGCTACGATCTTTGGTGTGTGGATCTCTGTAAAGCCCTGGGTGAATAAATAATCTCTGAAGCCTCTTACAATGCCTTCCTGGATCTTAAATTTTGCCCGCTCTCTTACGTTCCTTAAGGATACAGGACGCAGAGCCAGTTTTGTCTCAAGAGAGGTGTTCATTTTCCATTTGCTGATCGGTATCGGCATTGGTTCTGCCGGCTGGGATAGTACTTTGATCTCGTCCAAGCGGATCTCAAAACCATGAGGAGCTCTTTCTTCTGCCTTAACAGTACCAAGGACTTCTACTGCGGATTCCTCTTTTAAATCGTGGATATCAAAATTTGTGACGCCCTCTTCATATACACACTGTACCAGTCCTTCTGCTTTTCGCAGGATCACAAAGGCAACTTCGCCCATGTCACGGACATTGTGTACGGCACCGTTCATACGGACCTTTTTTCCTTCATAGGAACCTTCTAAGATCTGTGCGATCCCCAGTGTTTCTTTTGCTTTGACGCCTTCTACAAATTCCATCATATTTTTCTCCTTCCGATAATACGGTTCCGGAGATTTTTATATAAAAAACGCCCCGGAACACATTTACTGTATTCCGGGACGGGATCTTCTTTTTCCCGCGGTACCACCCGCATTGAGAAACCTTCAGGATGCTCTTAAGGATTCTCCTCTTTTTCGCATGTAACGTATGCCACGGATATACCTACTATCAGTCCTTCCAGCCGGTTGCATCCCCTTCTGACTAAACCGCTTCGATATACCAGCTCCAGAGTGTTCCCTTCGTCCAGTCCTGCGCGGCGGCGCTCTCAGTCGGTGACGCCCCCTTCCTGTTACATTTCTCAGACAAGAGTCTCTTTCATAGCTTTTTTCATTTGCTATTTAAGTTAATACTCTGAAAGCTGAAAGTCAAGATATTTTTTTGTGTTGTTCTGATTTTTGTCGATTTCTTTTAAATAGTGTCCTCTCATTGACGTTATTATTGACAAATGGTACAATGTCATGAGTGAAGAAAAAAACAAGCGGCTGCAAAGCAGACATTTGTTTTTTTTCGAACCATGAACGAGCAAACAGCCTGCGTGTGCAGGCAGTAAAGCGCGTCAGCGCGTGTTTGCGAGTCTATACACAAAACCGGAGGCCACTTTTATGAACTCTCTTGACAGAAAATTACAGATGTCCGGCTTTATCACCTTTTTCTTAAGCGGCATCTGCTCGATCAGCAGCAGCGTAGTTGTAAGCCTGCTCCAGGAACAATACAGCTTTGATTACAATGTAACCGGCACTCTTTTGTCTGTTATGAGTATAGGGAACCTGGCTGCCGGTTTTGCCACCGGAATTCTCCCTGCAAAAATCGGACTTAAAAGTACCATTATCTTGCTGAGCGCCGGTTACGGGCTGGGCTATCTGGGACTGGGGATCTGTGGCTGGATGAGTATTCTGCTGCTTTCCTTCCTGCTTATCGGCATTGCAAGAGGAAGTGTCATTAACATGTGTACCATTCTGGTAAGCAATCATTCCAATGACCGCACCAGGGGGATGAATATTCTTCATTCCTGCTTCGCTTTGGGAGCACTGATCTGTCCCTTTGTGATTGTGGCAGCTTCACGGCTCTCTCCTGCCGTCCCCATGTTTATCTTAAGCTTTTTAGGTCTTATTATGTGGATTATTTTCCATCTGACACCTTTTGAAGAAAAAACAACCTCAAAAAAAAGAAAAATCGACTGGGGATTTTTAAAAAGCAGACGCTTCTGGCTTCTTACAGGCCTTATTTTCTGTCAGAATGCAGCTGAGATCAGCGTAAACGGCTGGCTGGTAACTTACTTTAAGGGAAGCGGCATCCTTTCCGGCACCTTAAGCGCCTATACCGTTACGGTTATGTGGACTGCCACACTTGCCGCAAGATTCCTGATCGCCTTTGTACTGCCCCTTAAGGATCCGTACTCAGCTATGATTAAAATGAGTATCGGCTGCGGGATATTTTACATTTTCCTGATGCTGGTCAATCATCAGGTAACTGCCATCCTTTTGCTGATCGCCTTTGCCTTTTCCATGGGCGGCATGAATCCAACGGCAGTTGCCTGCGCCGGAAAGATGACCAGTGTGACCAGCATCGGGGTTTTGCTCCCCGCAGCCAGTTTCGGCGGCATTCTCATGTCATGGATCATCGGTATCGTATCCAACGCTGCAGGCCTGAAAATGGGTATGGCTATGAATATTATTTCCTGTGTGGGAATGCTGCTTTTCTGCATTGCGGTAAAAAAACTGAAAGAGGAATAAGTTATCTTTGCGCACGAAAAAGACCGGTCGGGGAACCGGTCTTTCTCAGGAGAAGGTATTTCGTTTCTTATGGGGGTGTAGCAAAAACTATATAATGTATTGGGGGGTTACGCCTATTATAATAGCATAGGGTTCTCAAAAAGTGTGCACAAAGTTTAGATTTTTGTCTTTTTTCTTTTATGCATTTTATCCAACAACTGCTGCCTTATCTGCTTTCTGGCGCGCCGGCCATTTTTCTTCCGGCTGCTGGCTTTTTTTATAAAAGTACTGGATAATGTCTTTTCTGGTAATGATACCGATAAAACACTTCTGGTCATCTAATACAGGCACAAAGTTCTGGTTCAATGCCTTTCCGATCAGGTCCTCCATATCTGCGTCTGCTTTCACCGGGCAGTTGTCCAGTCTGCGCTTAATGGCTGTAATGGGGATCTTTTCCGCACCTTTTAAATCTAAATGGTACTGGTTTTTGATGCCCCAGAGCAGATCTCCCTCTGTAAGGGTGCCGATATAGCGACCTGTTCTGCTGATAATGGGGATGGCAGAATATTTGTGGTACTCCATCTTCTCTAAAGCCTGTCTTAAGGTGTCTTCCTCACTAATATAAGCTACTTCGCTTTTAGGAGTCAGGAAAAATAAAATGTTCATCTGGATACTCCTTTTATCTGTTATTCTAAAAAGAGTATACATTACGCCTCTGAATCTTCGGTGAATAAATTCTAACATTTTTCTTAAATCGACAATATTACCTGTCCGTATCCATTTTTACTCCATCTGATCCAGTGGATCTATGGCCTTTTCCTGGTGTTTTAATTCAAAGAATACATTGACCCCTTCTACGGAATAATATTTCGTAGGCTCTGCCACATACCCTAAGATCTGACCTGCTTCCAGATATTCCCCTGGAACAGCTGCGATCTCTTTTAACTGGCCGCAGGTAGCGGTGTATTCATTTCCAAGATCCAGCACAACGAAATTGCCGATCTCTTCATTGGAACCTACTTCCAGCACCTTCGCGTTTGCAGGCGCTGCTACAGGATCGCTGACCTCTGCCTGGATCACAATGCCGGGATTGCATTTAAACTGGTCCAGAGTAGGGAAATAAATGGTCTGGTCCATGCTGTAATCCAGGATCACATTTCCACGCACCGGCCAGATAAGACTGCTGGTATCTGTGAAGTTTAATACCAGGGCTTTTGCTGCCTGTTTTCCTGCCCCTGCTTCTGCTGCAAGGTCATTTCCTGCATTTTTGTTCTCTGCTGTGTTTTCCTTGTCTGTCAGCTCGTTGTTTCCTGCATTTTCATCTGTGTTGTTCTGTGCAAATGCTTTTGGATCTTCCTGTGGTGCCTCTGCTAACCCCTGGGCATTGTCATCGGTATTTTCCTGGTCTGCTCCTTGTGGACCGCTTTCCTGGGCCATTAATTCGCCTCCAGGCACTTCTAAATAGGGGCTCTGGCCATTATCATCTGTGCTGCCTACTGTAAGCACTCCCACTGCAGCCACGGCTGTTAAAAGTCCGATGACCATCATGACCAGGAAGAGCTTATCTTTGAATAATTGATTTACTTTATCTTTCACCTTTTATCACCTCACTGGTATTCTTACCAGTTTGGTCATCTTTATTCAGTGAGAAATTCAATATCGCTGTAAAAATATTCCAAAATATGCTTAAAATCCCAGCCTTGCCCGGCTTTTGCCTGGGCTTCATGCTGGCTTAGGCCGTATCCATGTCCATTTCCCTTTACAGTAATGGAGATGCCATTCTCCTGAGGTTCTGTAAAAAAGCAGGCAGATGGAAGTCCCAGTGCTTCTGCTGCCTCTTCCCCGGAAATAGAAACACCATCGATCTGGATTTCTTCCACATAGCCGGAAACATCTCTTTTTACGATCTGGACTTTTGAAGGAAATGCTTCCGGGCGCACCTGAAATTTACTTAAGGCTTCTGCTGCCTGTGTGCCGGAAAAAGACAGATAACTGATAAAATCCTCTGCCTCCGGATCATCGGGACAGGAAACTGCTGAAAGATAAAGATACGTTTCGCCCCCATTCCGGGTATTTCCAGAACTTAACTTACAAAAAAGAGGGGTAATAAACTCCCCCTGGTATGTCATCACCACCCCGGCGGTCTGGGCTGCTGCCTCTTCTAAGCGGCTGTATTTTTCCAGAAACTGATCCGTTCCCCATGTTTTCTTTAATTCTTCCCTTGGCTTTCCCGCCAGTTCCAGAGCTGTTTCTGTTGTCTCCCAGACGTCTCCCTCCTTCTCCATCTGCTGCCTTATATAGGTCCTTGCGATCACTGCCTGGGCCTTTATAGCCTCCATTTCACTGTCCGGTGATATCTGCATTGCCAGCACAGAAGGAAGATATTCTTCCAGCGACAGCCACGTTCCATTTTCACTGCCGCCCGATTGGTCTAACAGGATGCGGTAGTTCCCCGCAGCCATTTTCTCCTGCTGTCTGCTGTACTCCATTCCGTGTATATTTCCTGTGACTATCAGTGTGGTCCCAAAAGGCAGCAGCAGACCGACGAAAGCCCCTGCGAACATCCATTTTCCCATAAAAAAATCCCCAGTCTCCAACTTGTGTTCTTTACAATATATGGAGACTGAGGAATGGATTATTATTTATTTATGCCGCCTGCAGGCGGTATGCCCAATGTACTTTTAACCTATATACGCCTGGATCAGACGGAAGGTATTTTCCGCGCCGTCCCTGTGGCTTCTCTCATAACCATGGGAAGCATACACACCCGGCCCGATGAGAGCATGGCGGATATCATTTCCTGCGCGGAGTGTAGTCTCCACATCAGAACCATAGTGTGGATACACATCTACTGCAAAACCAATCTTATTTTCCTTTGCAAGTTCCACCAGACGGCTTACGATCTCGTAATTATAAGGACCGCCGCTGTCTTTTGCACAAATAGAAACTTCCCGCTCTGTACACATAAGGCCTTCGCCTACACAGCCCATATCCACAGACCATGCTTCTGTAACACCAGCTGGTACAGAGGCGCTTCCGCCGTGTCCCACTTCCTCATACACTGTAAAATGAGCGTATACAAACCGCTCCGGCTGTATATTTTCTTCTTTTAAATATTTTCCATATCCCAGGAGGATCGCTGCTGAAAGCTTGTCATCCAGGAAGCGGCTTTTAATATAACCGGACTTTGTTACACGGGTCCGTGGTTCAAAGCACACATAATCTCCCGGCATGATGCCAAGTTTTAAGGTATCTTCTCTGGAGCTTACCGGCTCATCTACAAGGACCTCGATTGTATCCCAGTTTCTCTCTGTTTTCTCGTAATCTCCATTTACATGGACCGACGCATTGACTAACTGGCATACACCTTCGTAAATTCCATCTGCCTTAGTAACGATACGCACATTTTCTGCCTCTGCGTTAGCCGGTTTCATGCCGCCTATATTAGTAAGGCGGAGGCGTCCATTTGCCTTCACCTCTGCCACCATACCTCCTAAAGTATCACAGTGGGCCTCCAAAAGGATCGCATTTTCCTTATCTCTGCCTCCAAAAGAAGCCACAACGCCCCCTTTGATGGTCTTTTTTGCCTGGATCCCCAGACGTCCAAATTCTTCTAACAGGTAATCTGTCACCTGGCGGCAGTAGCCGGACGGACTGTCAATGGATAATAATTTTTCCGCCTGTTCTATCACATAATCTGTGTATTTTCTGTAATCTGTCATGCTTTTACCAAACATCTCCGGTCTCTCCCTTTTTCTCTGTAATAAGCATTTTTCTCCAGGTACATCCGCTTTTTTGCAGCCTTTAACATGGCTTCTAACATGCCTTCTTTTTTCCATTCCAGGCCCATAGAGAAACTGACATCTGCATCTTCCAAGTCCTTTCGGACCCGGTCGATCTGGTCTTTAAAATCTTCTTCCCCTGTTTCCGGAACGATGATGACAAACTCATCCCCACCAATGCGGTAAGAATCCTCTGGAAATGTCTTCAAAATGCATTTGGCGGCATTACAGATCAGCCGGTCGCCAGCTTCATGACCCAGATTATCATTGATCTGTTTCAGGCCGTTTAAGTCAATATAGGCAGTACCTGTATCCCGGACAGGAAAATGTTCACAGGATTCCAGCACTTTTATATACTTATTACGGTTATATAGCCCTGTTAGCATATCACGAAAACTTAAAAACTGCAAACAGTCCTGCTGCCGTTTGGAAGACTGGCTGTTTACAATGAAATACTGAAGAGACTCTAAAAGAGTGGCATCATCAAAATGGGCCTGGGGATTATCTACACCAATAAAATTGGAAACGATCTGTTTTTCGTAATCAATATCAAAAATATAACTTCTGTCTGCCTGGAAATAATCGCAGATAATGCCAAGAAGATTATAGATAGCTGCATGGGTATTGCGGTCTGCAGAAAGTTCTGCTGCACACCGGTTCAGTGTGGTAGCGATCTCCAGCTGATGCAGCCTTTCTTTGTTTGTCTTTTCCATACGCTCTTTTAAGCTTCCTACGATCAGCACGTTTGCTACAATTCCAAAAGCTACCACCAGTACTTTATCTCTGTTAGCTGCATCAAAATTCCAGAAGCTGTGTTCCATGGAAAAATAAAACATGGTATACAAAAATGCAATACCGCCACAAAAGATACCTGCTTTGTACCCAAACTATACCAGAGCCGCTGATAAGATCACAAATAAGATAATATGATACTAGTACATCGTTTACAAAATAACTAGCCTATTCGCTTGTCTGCAAATCCGATTGCACAGTTCAAAAAGCCTCAGCGTAGCCCGCTACGCCTGCGTTTTTTGAACTGCACACTCGAATCTGCATCCTACGTGATTAGGCCAGTTATTTATGAAACGATGTACTAGGGTCAAAAGGTCTAAAATCCGACGCAAGCTTGCTTGCAGGAGGATTTTTGAACTTGGGACCCGCCAAAAACATGAGTAAGAAGCCATTTTTTGAAGAAAAATGAGCGGATTACGAATGTTTTTAGAATTGCGAGAGTGC
>CAVDQU010000072.1:10838-13990 GCA_963611035.1 Agathobaculum sp. | reverse complement strand
AGTTTTCCTGTTTTCACCAAGAATACCACTGGATCTATATTTCTTAATTATAAATGTAACTGTTCAGAACCCCATTAGTTGAAAATGATATCAGGGGTTCCGTTCAGTGCTTCACGGATAGCTGTGAAAGCATTTATTCCATGCTTGCGGGCTGATCCGATATAGCTCATGATTGTAAGATATTCCTGTGCACCGTCTTCACTTCGGAAGCATCCAGAGACCTTGGTTTTTACTTTTACCATTCTCAGATCGCGTTCCGCCTGATTATTATCAAATGGTACACAGAGATTCTTTATAAACAGACAGACTGATTCCTTGTAATTATCCAGTCTGCAAATCAAATTTAATACTTTGCCCTTTTTCTTGCGACCGCGCTTTTTAGCAGAATTTTCAGGAAGTGGATTTTCCTCATATGCAGTTTTGATGATGGAATCATACTCCCTGTCAAATTTATGACGGTGATAGTAGCTGACCTCATCCTTATATGAAAGAAGTGCTTTATCACGCACCTTTTTCATATCGAGCAGAAGTTTCTTAAACCTGACTGCCCATGTCTGCTCCGGATGGTTCTCAATCACACCGTTTAATTCCCGGAGAAGATGCGCACAGCAGATGGCATGTGTCACATTCTGGTACTTCCAGTAAGAACCCCAGCAGTCATGTACAATGATTCCGTGGGTATGTGGCAGTACATCCGCAGCATCCATGCCGATCTGACCACGTTTCTGATTTATAGTCAGGTATGTATAGTCCTGATCAGATGCAACGTGAACCCAGCAGGTTTTTCCATCTACGCGGCTTCCGGTCTCATCACAATGGATCAGTCCGAGTGTGATCATTTTCAAACGGATCTGCTCATAAGTATCTTTCAGCGATTCCGCACAGCGGGTTACCATGTTTTTGATAGTTCCTGTTGCCAATGGAATGTGAAACACACTGGACAGAATTTCATGGGTACGGTTGATGCTGACTGCACCAACCGTGTTGAAAGCTACAACCATCGCCTGAAGATTTTTACCATACTGGACAGTTGCTTTTATGTTTTCGGGAAATGATCCTGTTTTCACGCCGCCATGCAAAGGGCATTTGCGTACTTCAATGAGATTGTGCGCAGTAACATCTACATTCACAACCGCATCAATCTCATGACGGGTTTCTTTTATACAGGCCTTATCAAGACATTTCGTGCGGTAAGGACATCCGGTACAGTCAGAATGCATATGATCTTTTGTATGATTCGGATTTGAAAGAACAGAAAGATGAGCACCGTTATGACCTTCCTGAGCACCCTGCTTCTTCCCGGAGGATTTGCGGAGACTGCGGTTCTTTTTTACTTCAGGCTTCTTAAGACCGTCAGATGAAGGGGGCTTGGAACTGTTTTGGGAGTTTTTGTTTAGCTGTTCTTTCAGTTCCATGATGGTTTGGTTCAGCTCGGCAATTGTCTGATTCAGTTCCATGATTGTCCGGCTCATGCTGTCGGAAGCAGCTGTTAATGCGCTGTTTTGTTCCGTCAGAAAATCAATCTGTGCCATAAGTTGGCGAACGAATTCTTCTGTGATGTTAACTGGCATTCAAACCACCTTCTTTCCGCTGGATTTTATGTTTTCATTATAGCGGAAACGCTGTAAAAAAGCGAATCTGCCAAAAAATCCGTTCGGCAAAATGACGGTGGATAAGTATTAAATTTGAAGGTGTAAATGCTTATAAATATATGCAAAAACGTCTCAAAAGACGAAAATGAAGCGGATAAAATACGGATGGTTGAAGATTATCCACAAGATTGATATACAAATAAAAAATCATCACTTTTATCCACAAAGCAACAACAAATCAGAGTAGAAAAGATTTTTCGATTCTCTGTTTTGCACAATAACTCAGCGAACCCGAAGAGGTTCTGAACAGTTACTTATAAATTTTATCTCTGGAGATTTGCTGTTTTGGACTCCATGACTCTTACGATCTCATTTTCCGTTACCAGATTAAAATCTCTCTGGATCATCAGCTTTAATACGCTGGCTGAAATAGAAAAATCGATCAGTTTCTGAGGATCAAACTCTCTTACCAGGCTGTGCAGCAGCGCGCCTGCAAAGGCATCTCCCGCTCCTACTGCCTCAAAGCTGTGGACCTTATGTACGGGACTTTCGTAAAATACGCCGTCTTTTAAGTAGATTCCCATCCAGTCCCCGTCTTCTGCTGTGTACATATTGCGAAGGACGCTGGCAACTGCCTTACAGTTTGGATAACGGTTCTGGATCTCTTTCATGCCTGCTTTGTAGCTGTCGATCTGGTCGATTCCTTTGGAAATATCTCCATCATATGCGTGGATACCCAGAGATGACTCAAAATCTTCGTCATTAGCAATGCATAATGTTACATAATTCATCAGCTCGCTCATCACTGACTGGGCCTTTTTTGTATCCCACATTTTAGAGCGGTAATTTAAGTCGCAGACTGTTTCGATCCCATGAGCCTTGCAGTATTTTAAAGCTTCTAGTACTGCCTCTGCCACATTTTCACTGACTGCCGGTGTTACACCGGAAAAACAGAAAATATCTGTATCTTTTAAGATCTCTTCCCAGCGAAATTCTTCCGGTTTTGACAGCGCCAGAGCACTTCCTTCTCTGTCATAAACTACATTGGTCGGACGGATATCCGTTCCTTTTTCAAAGAAATAGATGCCTAATCTGGAGCCTCCAACTACTACTTTTGAGGTGTCCGCACCGTATCTTCTCACTTCATTTAAAGCAGCTGTACCAACCGGATTATCCGGCAGTTTGGTCACAAAAGATACAGGATCCTTAAGCACTGCCAGGGAAACTGCCACATTAGCCTCTGCACCGCCATAACTTGCCTCAAATCCGTCTGTCTGAATGATCCGCATATGTTCCGGTGTTTTTAAACGGAGCATGATCTCACCAAATGTCACTGTTTTTTTCATGGTCTGCTCTCCTCTATCATCTTTAAAATGTCGTCTTTTGTAAGTTCTCCAAAGGAAATACCACCCTTTGCAACGATCTGGTCTGCCAGGTCTTTTTTGGCTTCCTGAAGCTTTAAGATATTTTCCTCAATGGTATCGCTGGTGATCAACTTGTATACCATGACCTGTTTTTCCTGACCGATCCTGTGAGTACGGTCTGTGGCCTGGTTCTGGG
>CAVDQU010000072.1:3810-10781 GCA_963611035.1 Agathobaculum sp. | reverse complement strand
CTGCAGCTGTCAGGGTCAATCCTGTTCCTCCGGCTTTTAAGCTGATCAAAAATACAGACACCTTATTCTGGCGGAAACGGGATACCATCTGGATCCGTTCTTCTTTTGGCGTTGCTCCTGTGAGCTTATAGCATTCAATGCCGTCTTTCTTTAACTGCTCCTCGATCAGATCCAGCATAGAAGTAAACTGGGAAAACAGTAAGATCTTATGCTCCCCTTCCGCACCTGTGCGGATCAGGTCCATACAGGTCTTAAGCTTTGCAGAACCTGCTTTATAATTTCCATAGCACAGTCTTGGATCACAGCAGATCTGGCGCAGCCGCATAAGATCCGATAAGATCTGCAGCTTTTCTGCTCCCTTAAAATCATCAGATTCCAGCTTTTCCTTTAATAAAAGAGCGTTAGCTGTATATAACTTCTTCTGCTCTTCTTCCAATGTAGAATAAACCACTTTTTCCAGCTTATCCGGAAGCTCTTTTAATACATCCTTTTTCACTCTTCGCAGGATAAACGGCCCGATCAGACCCTTTAACCGCTCTAACGCCTGCTCATCCCGGTCTTTTGTGATGGGCACTTCATATTCCCGACGGAAATACTGGTTTCCAAATAAGAATCCCGGCATCAAAAAGTCAAAAATACTCCAAAGTTCTCCCAGACGGTTTTCAATAGGTGTACCGGTAAGAGCAAATCGGGAGCGGACCTGGACTGCTTTTACAGAACGGGCACTCTGGGTGGTGGCGTTCTTTATGTACTGGGCCTCATCAATGATCTGGAACCGGAAATCAATTTCTTCATAATGGGCAATATCCCGCTTTAACAGATCATAAGAGGTAATAAGGATCTGACAGTCAGAAGCGCCTTCCTTTATAGTCTGCAACAGTTCCATTCTCTGAGGACCAGTTCCCACTACGGACTGCACCCTCAGATCCGGAGCAAATTTCCGGATCTCCTGCTCCCAGTTATAAACCAGGGAAGCCGGGCTGACTACAAGGCTTGGAGCTTTTTCCCCGCTGCTGTAAACGTCTTCAAAGAGAGCGATCACCTGAATAGTCTTTCCAAGGCCCATGTCATCAGCTAAAATGCCGCCGAAACCACATTTATCCAGTGTTTTCATCCAGCGAAAGCCCATTTTCTGGTATTCTCTTAAAATATTTTCAAACCGAGCCGGGACTGGCTCATCGCTGTCTTCCACCGTCTTTACGGCACGGACCATTGCTTTAAACAGCTGGTCCTTGTAATAGGTAATGCCTGGACCTTCTTTTAAAATGTGGTCCAGATATAAGGCTCTGTACGCAGGCAGACGGATGGTGCCACTTTGCAGGTCCTTTTTGCTGATCCCCAATTCTCCCGCCAGTTTCGTAAGGGTAAACATACCGCCCTGATCCAACATTAAAAACTGTCCGGTCTTTAAACGGTAATATTTCTTTTTCTGGCTGTAAGCTGTAAGGATCCGTCCCAGTTCCTCTTTCGGGAACTCTCCCATGTCCACATTCAGCTCCAGCCAGCCGGAATAAGCGCTGACACCAGCTGACACAGACGGTGTCTCCACGATCTTCCAGTTTTTCATGGATTCAGACAGGTATACATCTCCCAGACTACGAAACTCTTCCATGCCTTTATCTAAAAGGTGATACAGAGCTTTTTCATCTTCTTTTAAAACCAGGTGGCCGTCTTTGGGATCTCTGCACTTAAAATATTTACGGATCACCTGGCTGATCTTAAACTCTCCCGGCACATCACGGCAGATAGCGGATGGCAGATTTTCATCTTCTACCGGATGGAAGGTATATTCACCATAAGATAAAAGAGGTTCCATATACAATGTGCCTTTTTCATCTGCATCAAAGCGGAATACTGCCTTTAATGGCTCCATTTTGTATTCTTCCAGATCTACCTCTTCCTGGATCATAATGCTGTATGGCTTTAAGGTTTTAAGCACACGTTCATATAAGAGAGGGATATCCTTGGCACCAGCCTGGATCCGGTATTCCCGCTCTCTGGTGATCTGTTCTAAGAAAGTGCCCACAGCCTGACTGAAATGATGGGAGCAGGCGCAGATATTCTTTCCCGTTACAATATAAATGCGGCGCTCGCCTCTGAGGAATGCAAGGACCGGCTCTGTAATGTCCTCTTCTTCTGTACGCACTCCCTCTAATACAGCTTCCACGCCATCTCTTCCATATTTGCTGATATGGATCACCAGTTTTGGATCCTTTCTCTGCACCTTAAGCTGGGAGCGGATGCCTCCTGGAAGCTGCACCTCCAGCTTTTCCTGTTCTAAGACCTCAAAAAAGCGGTCCCGGTTCATCCGGCTGAGAGCGATCTCTCTCTGGGATTTCTGACCTTCTGTCAGGCTCATGACCAGGGACAGCAAACCTCTGCATTCCCGGCAAAAGGAGCTTCCCTGATGATGAAAAGCCAGTTCTTTTCCATATTCCACATAGGCGCCCATGGCCACAGCATCAGAAAATGCCTCCAGATCCCGCACCGCGTACATTTTCTCACGGCCCACCTTAAATTCCAGGTGTACATCTCTTCCATTTAAGATCACCGCAGGTACCAGTTTTACCTGGCTTCCCTCTTCTTCCTCTAAAATGCGTGCCACTTCCTGGTTGGTATACTCACGGATCATGGTATGGACCTGGGAAGAACTGTGTACCAGAGGCTTTGACATTTCTGCCTGATATTCTTTATAATACGCAAAAAGGGCCTCCCCATGGGCGCAGATGTCCCTGTAAGAATTCCCTTTTTCACAGGTACAGGAATAATCCTTTACCTGGCCATTTTTCAGATATAACTTTGTTTTAAAGGTGTGGGCCTGGTCCTCCACCAGACCCACTACGCCAGCTTCGCCTTTCCAGAAACTGTTTGTATCCATTTTGACGATCTTCATGACGTTGATCTATCCCTTCTTTACATCCGCTCCGGAGCCTCAATTCCCAGAAGTCCGATACAGATCTCCAGTGTTCTTCTGGTCAGTGTGATCAGGCCAATATAGCTGTCCTTTACTGCCTGATCTTCCTCAGAGAGGATCTTGGTATCATGGTAAAAGCTGTTGAACGCATTTGCCAGCTCATAAATATACTGGCAGATCTTATGAGGTGCAGTCTCTGCAAAGCCATTTTCAATCACTTCATTGTACTTGGAAAGCTGAAGCATCAGTGCCTTCTCAGAAGCGCCCTTTGCAGGAAGGACCTTCTTTTCTGCGCCCTCTTCTGTTACCTGTCCGCCATTTTCCTTATATTTATTTAAAATGGACTTGATGCGGACGATGGTATAAAGGATGTATGGACCTGTATTTCCCTCAAAGGAGATAAACCGGTCTGTATCAAAGATATAATCCTTGGAAGCCTGGTTGGAAAGATCTCCGTATTTTAAGGCTGCAAGACCTACGATCTTTGCTGTCTCTTTTGCTTCTTCCTCAGATACAGTACGGTTTTCCATAATCCTCTGGAAAACAGCCTCATCAATATCTGCGATCAGCTTCTCCAGACGCATAACGCCGCCTTCTCTGGTCTTAAATGGCTTTCCATCCTTGCCATTCATGGTACCGAAACCTAAGAATACCATCTGGGTCTCAGGTTTTACAATGCCGGCCTTCTTTGCAACGCGGAATACCTGCTCAAAGTGCATAGCCTGACGCTTATCTACTACGTAAATATAACGATCCGGCTTAAAGTCTTCCTCACGCTCTACGATCGTAGCAAGATCAGAAGTTGCGTACAGGGAAGCGCCGTCTGATTTACGGATCAGGCATGGCGGGATCTCTTTGGTATCGCCCTCTTCTGCTACGTCTACTACTAAAGCGCCCTGGCTTTCATGTACCAGGCCCTGGGTCTCTAAGGTATCTACCATCTTCTGGATATATGGCTCTGCATCGCTTTCGCCCTTCCAGAGATCAAAATCTACATTCAGGTTGGAATAGTTCTTCTTAAGGTCAGCAACAGAAACATTCATAATGTGCTTCCAGATAGCTCGAAATGGGGGATATCCCTTCTGAAGCTTTAAGGTCGCCTGATGAGCACGCTCCTTAAATGCCTCATCTACCTTGGACTTGCCGCTGGCAGCCGGGTAGATCTCCTCTAACTCGCTGATAGTAAAAGGAGCTTCTGTTGGATATTTTCCTGTATAATTTTCATCAAAGTATGGCAGTTCCGGCTTGCGGTCACGCAGTTCCTCGATAATAAGGCCCATCTGCAGTCCCCAGTCGCCTAAATGTACATCGCCGATCACATTGTGGCCCAGGAAACGTCCCATGCGCTTTACACTCTCACCAATAACGGCGGAACGTAAATGTCCTACATGAAGAGGCTTTGCTACATTGGCACCGCCAAAGTCTACGATAATGGTCTCTTTCTTTGCAGGCTCTTCCAGTCCCAGCTTCTTATCTGCTGCCATGCCGTTCATGTACTCAGCTAAAAAGCTTTCAGAAAGTTTTAAGTTGATAAAACCTGGCATTACTGCCACGATCTCGGAAAATACAGAGCTTGCATGTTCTCCTGTAAGCTGCTCTACTACCGCGTTTGCAATATCGATTGGTTTCTTTTTATATGCCTTGGCAGCTGCCATAGCACCGTTGCACTGATATTCGCACAGGTCCGGGCGGTTGGATAAAACCACTTTTGCGAATTTTTCTTCATAGCCGCAGGCTGTAAATGCTGCTTTCAGTTCCTGTTCCAGAACTTCCAGAATCTTTTTCACAATATCATTCTCCTTGTATTCTTGTCTCTTACTCTCTTATATACGAAAATCGCTCCGGCGTTCTGCCGGAGCAATCTTTTACTTTTTATCTAAGCAATCAGCTTATACACGGGACAGATATTCGCCGGTTCTGGTATCGATCTTGATCTTATCGCCTGTGTTTACGAATAACGGAACACTTACAGTAGCTCCAGTCTCAACAGTTGCTGGCTTGCTTGCGCCGGTTGCTGTATCGCCCTTGAAGCCTGGTTCTGTATCAGTGATCTCCAGCTCTACAAACAGAGGTGGCTCTACAGAGAATACATTGCCGTTGTAAGAACAAACCTTGCAGATCTCGTTCTCTTTAACGAACTTTAATGCATCGCCGATGATGTCCTTGTTTAAAGCTACCTGCTCGTAGTTCTCTACGTTCATAAAGTTATACAGTTCTCCATCTTCATACAAATACTGCATATCTACACGGTCAATTCTTGCTGCCGGGAACTTCTCGGTTGGACGGAAAGTACGCTCAACAACACCACCGTTGATAACATTTTTTAATTTGGTACGCACGAAAGCAGCGCCCTTGCCTGGCTTAACGTGCTGGAATTCAAGGATCTGAACAACCTGTCCATCAATTTCCAGTGTAATACCGTTTCTAAAATCGCCTGCTGATATCATAAAGATATTCCTCCTTAAGTTCGTTCAGGATGCTGCCTGCATCCTCTAATTTCTCTCTAATCTTTTTTATTTTATACTATGTATTATGGTTTTTCAAGTTCTTTTTTCGGATTTAGGGCTGATTTATAGCTATTTATGGGCTTCTCTGTAGATTTCTTCTGCGATTTTCCCTAAAGAACGGTCATTTACATCCACTGCCACATGGGCTGCTTTTAAATATAACGGGCGTCTCTGATCCAAAAGGCTTCTGATCCGTCCTGGCACATCATCACTGTGAAGCATCGGACGGCTGGATACATCTGCACCGATCCTTTTATAAACAGTCTCCGGTGAAACATCCAGATATACCACCAGGCCCAGCTTCTTTAAAAGCTCCCTGTTTTCCTCTCTTAAAGGAAGGCCGCCGCCTACAGAGATCACTGCACCATCTGTTGTTTTTAACAGTTTTTCCAGGCACTGTGTTTCTAACTTCCGAAAAGCTTCCTCTCCTTTTTCTGCAAAGATCTGTGAAATATCCATTCCTGCTTCTTTTTCGATCTCCTGATCTGTGTCAATAAAAGGCATGTGATACTGCTTTGCATAGAACTGTCCTGCACTGGTCTTTCCTGCTCCCATAAAGCCGGTAAAGATCACATTATTTTTTCTCACATTTCCATGTAAATGATCTAAGATCATTTCCCGTACTGTATCAATAGTATCTTTGTCTACCTTCACATTCGGGTTCCACAGTTCATAGGCGATGAGCCCCTGATACAGAAGCATATCCAGGCCATTAATAGCTCTTCCTCCTGCTGCCTGCACCATTTTCATAAATTTCGTACAGGAAGGCGTGTATACAATATCCACTGCTGTATGGATCAGCTTATAAAAAGCCTCATCTTCTATAATAACATCATCTACATGTGGATGCATGCCTACGCTGGTGGACTGGATGACAAGATAGCCCTTTTCTTCCTGAGGGATCTGGTCATACTCTTCCAGCTTTAAAGGGAGCAGCAATGCACGGCCTACAAGGCCGTTGATATAATCGGCTAACGCTGCTGCCTTCTCTACACTGCGGTTTAAAATATAAACAACAGCCGCACCGGACTTTGCAAGAATATAGGCCGCTGCCTTAGCTGCGCCTCCAGCTCCCAACAGGATACATTTTTCTCCTGTGATAGAAATGCCCGCTTCATCCATGGCACGTTTCAATCCGGCACCGTCTGTATTATAGCCTTTATAGCCATGTTCTGTGCGCACCAGTGTATTTACTGCGCCGATGGCTAAAGCATCTTCATCAATAGATTCCAGGCATTTCATCACATCCTGCTTGTGGGGAACGGTTACATTGATTCCCTGGATATTAAGCGCAAATGCTCCTTTTACTGCCATCTCCACTGTTCCCTGGTTTACATGAAAAGGCACATACACCAGATCTTTTCCTGTACGTCTGGCATAAAAGTTATGCATAAGCGGTGACATAGAGTGCTCGATGGGATCTCCCATTACTCCATATACTTTTGTTCTTCCATCCATTGTGTTGTCTCCTGCTGTCTCTTTCTTCTTTTCAGGGATCTTCTCTGATATGCCTTCCCTGGATCTATCCTTTTTTCAGGCTTTTTCTGTAA
>CAVDQU010000072.1:0-3800 GCA_963611035.1 Agathobaculum sp. | reverse complement strand
ACAATATAAAATAGGCTTTTCCAGATAGCGTTTTAAAACGATCTGGATCTCTTCTTTCGGATTAATAGGCTTTACCAGCACCGTCTGTATCCCCAGCCGGTTGGCGCCCCAGATATCTGTAAATAGCTGGTCCCCTATAAACAATGTATTCTTTATATCCGTTCCCATAGTCTCCATGGCTTTTTTATAGCCTTTTGCTCCTGGTTTGCCGCCCTTGTAAATATAAGGACTTTTCACCTGTTCTGCAAAAGACTTTACCCGCGGCTCCTTATTATTGGAAAGAAGGCAGGTCTTAAGGCCCAGCTCCCGCAGATGTTCAAACAGTTTTATCGCTCTCTCATCTGCGGGCGCCCCATGAGGGACTAATGTATTATCGATATCGTAAATGATCCCCTGGATCCCCATTTTTTTCCAATTTTCATAAGGAATGGCATAGGAGGAATCCTCTAATTTACTAGGGTAAAAACATTGAAGCATACTAAATTCTACTTTCTTTTGGACTCATTATTTCTTTAAAAGCTTTCCAAGCTCTTCCATAAAGGTGCTTACATCCTTAAACTCCCTGTAAACAGAGGCAAAACGCACATAGGCTACCTCATCCACACTTTTTAACTTATCCATGACCAATTCTCCGATCACAGAAGTAGGAATTTCCTTTTCCTCTCTGTTAAAGATCTGATTTTCGATCTCATCGATCATGGTGCTGATCTGACGAGGAGATACCGGACGTTTATGGCAGGAATGAAGAATGCCTGCTTCTATTTTTGAGCGGTCATAGGCCTCTCTGGATTCATCTTTTTTAATGACCATAAGGGGCATGGTCTCTAATTTTTCATAAGTGGTAAAACGCTTACCACAACGTTCACACTGACGGCGTCTGCGGATAGAACTGTTGTCATCCGCCGGACGGGAATCAATCACTTTGGTATCTGCTTCATTACAGTACGGGCACTTCATAAATGCTGCACATCCTTTCTCTTATGTATTCGTAAACTTTATGAATACACATTGTAATGATGAGTTTATTTTAACCGAAAGTCCCTGTAATCGCAAGATTTTTGTTACAATTCCCCAGGTTTTTCCATTTAGAGGGCAGTGGTGTCATTAACAGATAGTAAAGGAATATGAAATATCTTTTTCTCCATTGATATGATATGGTTCCTCAACATCACTTCCCCAGCTGTCAATTCCGCCAACACCTCTCACAGCGCCGTACACACAAAGAACGGTCCTTCTTGCCGGTGGCAGTTCCTCCTGATGCGTTGCATTTTCAATTTCTTCTGCAGTATAGGGCAGACAGGAAAATGCAAAAGGCCGATCCGCTCTTTCAATTCTTAATACCTGGGAAGAACTGTCTTTTCTGCTATTATCAAGGCTTATATGTCTCATTACTTCCAGCCAGTCCGTATCCATATGCATTCCACAATCCTGAGGAACAAGATACGGGGTCAGACTCAGATCATTAATCTCATATACCCCTTTCATGGCTCCCTCTTTCCGGTCCGGATAGGTTTCGCCAGATAAGCCCTCGTATAGATAACTGTCCGCAATCGTTGGCATAATGAATCTCATACCAAATACAGGGAGTTCCGGCAGCCCCTTTACTCCATGGTATTCCACATCTACCCTTATTTTTCCGTCCCTGCTCACGGTATAACTTACAAGAACTGTTGTGGGCGGATCACTGATGGTCTCGTAGATATATTTTACAATAATTTCCTCTGCCAGCACATCACCACCATAGCTGTTGTTATCTGGAGCATACGGTTTCTGCACAGTGCCATCCATGATCACCTGAACCTGCTTACAGTCAATAAACATGTCTGCTGCCAGCCAGCTTCCGCTTTTAATATGAAATTTGTTTTCCCGGTCATTGTCTGTCAGGGCTCTCCAGAAGGTGGGCTTTGGGCAGCGGTACAGCCATTCATAACCGTTCTTCACAATGGACTCCAGGCCTCCCTGGGCATAAGAGAAAATATAATCAAATCCATTTCCATGTACACCCAATACAAAATCACCGTAGACCACTCTCAATTTTCCATTATCTGTATAAACCATAATAATACCTCACTTCCTGCATAGCAGGCTTCTCCACACGATCAGCAAATACAATCCCGTTTCCTGAAAATTCATAATCAGAAGGTCTGTCATCAAAATCTCCGCCATAACGAAGCACCTTTTCCCCTGTTGCTTCATCCTTCACATAAAGTGCCTGATCTATAAAATCCCAGATAAATCCGCCATGATACATCTCATACTTATCAATTAAATGCATGTAGGTGCCAAGGCCGCCCATGGAATTTCCCATATCATGCATAAACTCACATAAAAGATAGGGCTTCTTTGGGTTGTGATCCAAATACTCTTTGATCTCATACGGCTTTGCATACATACGGCTTTCCACATCAGAAATGGTATCTTCATAAGCTCTGTTGTAAAAGGAGCTTTCATAATGTACCAACCTGCCGTCCTGTTTTTCTTTATAATAGGCATTCATGGCCTGGATATCATCTCCTGCATAGGATTCATTTCCCAGGGACCAGAATAAAATAGAAGTATGGTTCTTAAATGTTTCAAAGTTGGTTCTGGCTCTGTCTACCACAGCTTCTTTCCACTAGGGGATCGATCCTGGTACATTGCAGGAAGGCTCAATAGCTCCCAGCTTCTGGAAGGTTCCATGGCTTTCCAGATTAGTTTCCGCCATCATATAAATGCCGGCTTCATCGCACATATAATACCATGGGATCTGATCTGGATAATGGCAGGTACGCACAGCATTCATATTGTTTCTCAAAATGCATTCCATATCTGCCTTCATCTCGTCCATACCAATACAACGTCCTGTTTCAGGGCTCCATTCATGTCGGTTTACACCGGTCAGAACCAGGCATTTTCCATTTAAATAGATCACTTTATCGATCACATCCATCCGTCTGAAGCCTATATCATATGGTATTACTTCAACCAGATCTCCCTTTTCATCGAATAATTCCACATAGGCATGATATAAGTATGGATGATGATTGTCCCAGGCTTTTACCGGCCCAGCTTCTGCCTGGATCTCTTCTATATAAACTCCGTTTTTCTCCTGTAAAGCAGTACATTTTTCTAATATTACATTCTTTTCCTGGTCCTTTAATATAAACCGAGCATGGATTTTCTGGCTCTGCGGTGCAGATACCTTCATAATTACAGATACTTTGCCGCTCCCGTTATCCTTATATAATTCCGGCCGAAACCACACATCCTCCAGATGGATCTCCGGTACAGCACGCAGGGTAACATTTCTGAAAATTCCAAAAAAGCGGAAAAAGTCCTGGTCTTCTAAAAATGCTGCCGTACTCATCTTATGCACCTGTACCGCCAGTACATTTCCCTTTTCCCGGATATATGGCGTCAGATCAAACTCAGACGGAGTAAAGCTGTCCTCTGCATATCCCACAAACTGACCATTCAGCCACAGATACATTGCCTCTTCCACGCCCTCAAAGCAGATGCGGATGCTCTTAGAGCGCAATTCCGGATTCAAATCAAAATGTTTAATATAAGAACCAACCGGATTATACTCAGCCTCACTGAACATTCCGGCTCCATCACCGGCGCTCTCCATACTGTAAGCACCTCTGCGGTATTCTTTTCCTTCCCATGGATACATCGTATTGATGTAGCGGATCTTATCATAGCCAGCCAACTCAATATGACCCGGTACCATGATCTTATCAAAGCTTCCTGCATCAAAATCTTCTTTATAAAAATTTACCGGTCTGCTCTTAACATTTTTACTATAAGCAAAGTCCCAC
>CAVDQU010000071.1:0-14320 GCA_963611035.1 Agathobaculum sp. | reverse complement strand
TCAGGACTTATGGGATACAAATTTGAAGAGAAGGTTTAAGGAGGCAGCATATGAAGAAAGAACGTTTTTTCGGAAAAAACGGACAGACTGCCTTCCTTGGAGCAGCAGTTTTTGTCTTACTGATCTGTTATATCGACAATTTCCACGGCGGAAGCGCCTGGATCCCTACTTATTTTCAGCATGTGTTAGTGAATTGTCTGATAGCAGCTATTCTGGCACTGGGATTAAATTTTGTATCCGGCTATCTGGGACAGACTTCCTTAGGCCATGCGGCATTTTACGGCATTGGCGCTTACACCACGGCAGTTTTATTAAAATATACAAACATCAGTTTCTGGATCACCATCCCTGTGGGCCTTCTTCTGGCAGCTCTTGTATCTATTCCATTGGCAATGGCTTCCCTTCGTGTAAAGGGGCAGTTTTTGATCGTCATCACCTATGCATTTTGTGAGATTTTACGTTTTATTGCCATTAATACAGCAGCTTTAGGAGGAACAGCCGGTATACCGGGTCTGAAATCTCCGGAAATCTTTGGCATCAAGCTTACCAAGCTGGCTGCTTCCAGCAAAGGCGGCTACATTCTGATCCTGTTTTTGATCGTATCTGCTGTAGCTTTTTTTGCATGGAGAACCGAACGTTCCAGAATTGGGTATGCTTTTTCTGCTATCAGAGAAGATGAGATCGCAGCAGTTGCCATGGGAATTAATACCAAATATTACAAGGTGCTTGCAATGGTGATCTCAGCAGTGATCTGCAGCATTGCAGGAAGCTTTCAAGCTGTTTTTGCAAGTATGGTCAGCCCGGAACTTTTGAACGCTACCAAGTCTATTTCTATTTTAACTATGGTAGTCATCGGCGGGCGGCGCAGCATCAAAGGTATGATCCTTGGAGGCATCCTTCTGACGATCCTTCCGGAATTATTCCATTCCGTAAAAGATGTTGTGGGACTGCCCTTTGACCCGTGGATGATCCTTTATGGTTTCCTTCTTGTATTTATGATGCGTTTCAGACCGCAGGGAATCTGGGGAGTGGTCAAAAAGGAAACAGAAGAAGTGGAAGAGGGGTGACAGACATGCTGCTTGAGGCAAAAAAAGTAACGAAAACATTCGGCGGGCTTCACGCCAACAGTGACATTGATTTTTCCATTGATGAAGGGGAGATCGTAGCCATTATCGGGCCAAATGGTTCAGGAAAGACTACCTTTTATAATGTTCTTACAGGGATTTCTCCTGCAACCAGAGGACAGATCATTTTCAAAGGCAAAAGCATAGAGAAAATGCAGCCGGAAGCTATTACCCGTCTGGGAATGGCCCGTACTTTTCAGAATATCCGCCTTTTCGGAAACATGACTGTAGCGGAAAATATCGTTATCGCTCGCCACTGCAGGAGAAAGACCGGTATCTGGGATGGGCTGATCAGAAGTCAAAGGCTTAAAAAAGAAGAGGCTGAAAATCAGGAATACATAAAGAAATGTCTGGAATATGTAGGCATTTATGATAAAAAAGACTGGCTGGCAAAGAACCTTCCTTATGGTATGCAGCGCCGCTTAGAGATCGCCAGAGTGCTGGCAACTGAGCCAAGTCTGATCCTTCTTGATGAACCGGCAGCAGGTATGAATCCACATGAGAAGGACGAGCTGGTGGAGATCATCAACCGCCTGAAAGCTGAGAAATATTCCATTATCCTCATTGAACATGCCATGCGTATGGTCATGAACATTGCAGACCGGGTGGTGGTATTTGACCACGGACAGAAGATCGCAGAGGGACTTCCACAGGATGTAAAAAATGATCCTGTTGTGATTGAGTCTTATCTGGGAAAGGGGGCATCTGCAAATGGCGATGCTTGATGTAAAAGACCTGAATGTATATTATGGCAAGATCCATGCTATTAAAAATATCAGCCTTACAGTAGAAGAAGGAGAGCTGGTTTCTCTGATCGGAGCCAACGGCGCGGGAAAAACCTCTCTTCTGACTGCGATCATGGGCCAGATCCCGTCTACCGGCCAGATCACCTTTGAAGGCCAGGCAGTCCACGGGAACGGAACCATGGAGATCGTGCGAAACGGCATGACCATGGTACCGGAAGGCAGACGTGTATTTCCAAGAACATCTGTTATGGATAACCTGCTCCTTGGCGCGTACAGCCGGAAAGATAAGGAAAATGTAAAGGGTGACTTAAATAAGGTCTTTGAAATGTTCCCACGTCTGTTAGAGCGCAAAAATCAGCTGGCAGGAACCTTATCCGGCGGTGAACAGCAGATGCTGGCTATGGGACGGGCGTTAATGTCAAGACCTAGACTGCTGCTTTTGGATGAGCCGTCCATGGGACTTTCTCCAAGACTGGTGGACCAGGTGTTTGATACCATTGTTTCTATTAATAAGTCCGGAACCACCATTATGTTGGTAGAGCAGAATGCAAATCAGGCGCTGCGTGTGGCAAAAAGAGGTTATGTAATAGAGACTGGTGAGATCGTTCTTTCGGATGACGCGGATAAGTTATTGTCCAATCCCCAGGTGAAGGAAGCTTATCTGGGCGGTTAAAACACCGGGGAAATTGGAAAAAACTGGAAATTTCATTTGGAAGATCAGCAAAAACGACCTGGAAAATAGGATCTGGAAAGGCGGGAGCAAAAGTGAAGGTACTGGTATGGTGCGCCATTGCAGAGGACTGCAGGGTATTTGAACAGTATAATAATAGAAGGATTGAGTTTGAATATACGCCGGAAACACTGACAGAGGAAAATGCATTGACCTGCAAAGGCTATGAAGGGATCGTGATCCAGACCCGGTGCATGGTTACGGAAGCGGTGGCAGCCATTTTGGCAGAGGCGGGAGTAAGATTTATCGCCTGCCGTTCTGCCGGTTTTGACCATGTAAACCTGGAAGCCATTAAAAAATATGGTATTAAGGCCTGCAATGTTCCTTTGTATTCTCCAAATGCCATTGCAGAATACGCGGTCATGGCCTCTATGCTGGCGCTGCGGAAGGTGAAAAAACAGTTCCATATGACCGAAAAAGGGGATTATACCTTAAAAGGCCTGCGGGGCCAGGAACTGCGTGACCAGACCATTGGTATTATCGGAACGGGCCGGATCGGCATGGAAAGCCTGAAAATATTTTCTGCGTTTACAAATAATATTTTACTCTATGACCCTTATCCAAGAGAAGAGGCAAAGGCAATGGGAATCTATGTTTCTCTGGATGAGATCTATAAAAAGTCTACTCTCTTAGTATTTCACTGTCCTTTTACAAAAGAAAATTTTCATATGGTAAATGCTGACAGCATTGGGAAAATGCCTGCAGGCGTGGTCCTTGTAAATCCGGCAAGAGGGGGACTTTTTGATCATCAGGCGGTTTTATCCGGTCTGGAAGAAGGAAAGATCGGTGCCCTTGCAATGGATGTTTATGAGGATGAAAAAACCTATCTGCGCAAGGATCTGAAAGAGGAAAAGACAGGTGACGCTGTATTTGACCGGCTTATTGCCAGAGAAGATGTGATCTATACCGCCCACACTGCCTTTTATACAGACCGGGCTATTTACAACATGATCGAGACCACGGTGGAAAATCTCTGGGAGTATGGACAAACAGGAAGCTGCGCCCATGAACTGACGTAAGAAAAAATGTGTCCTAAGATAACAGGGAAAAGAGGAATCTAAGTATGGAAAAAGAGTTTGATATATTAACAGGTGCAAAACGGCTGGACGAGGTGCGGTTTTCCAAAATCCGTACAGTTATGGATATGGTGGCTGACCTTCGTGCAAAGGGGGAAGAGGTGTTATCCTTAAGCGCCGGGGAACCGGATTTTGACACTCCGGCCCCGATCAAAGAGGCAGTGATAAAAGCCCTGGAAGAAAATTATACCCACTATGGCTCCAACAGGGGCTATCCGGCTCTTAGAAAACTTCTGTCAGAGAAACTGGAAAAAGAGACAGGCGTTTCCTATGATCCGGAGACAGAGATCATTTTCACTACCGGCGGTGCGGAAGCTTTAAACAATGCTTTTATGGCAGTGGTAGATCCGGGGGACGAGGTAGTGGTATTTTCACCGGCCTTTATCACCTATGAAAATCTGGTGCATATGTGCGGCGGCAAGCTGGTAAAAGTGCCTTTAAAGAAGGAAAATAATTACCAGATCGATATGGATGACTTAAGGGCAGCTGTTACAGATAAGACAAAGCTTCTGGTAATGAACAATCCAAACAACCCAACTGGCGCTGTTTACAGCAAAGAGTGCTTAGAGCAGGTATGTGAGCTGGCAAAAGAGAAGAATTTCCTTATTCTTTCTGATGAAATGTATTCCAGACTGGTATATGGTGACGGAAAATTCTATTCCATTGCCTCTTTCCCGGATATGAAGGAGCGAACCATTATCATCAATGGTTTTTCCAAGACCTATGCCATGACCGGCTGGAGAGTGGGGTATGTGGCTGCTCCGGCGAAGCTTCTGCCAAATATTTTAAAAGTACACCAGTACTGCAGCACCTGCTGTCCTACCTTTATCCATGTGGGACTGGCAAATGCTCTGGATCTGCCGGAAACAGAAGAGGCAGTTTGCAAAATGGTAGATGAGTTTGCAAAGCGTCGTGAGGTCCTCATCGAAGGACTGGATCAGATACCGGGGATTACCTATGTGAAGCCGGAAGGCGCCTTTTATGCCATGGTAGATGTATCCGCCTTTGGGGTAGACGGAGATACCTTTGCTGCAAAGCTTTTAAAGGAAAAACATGTGGCTGTGATCCCAGGCTCCGGCCTTGGGGAAAACTGCAAAGATGCAGTGCGTATTTCCTTTGCAGCTTCCGAAGATACCATAAGAAAGGCAACGGCACGGATAGAAGAGTTTATCCAGGAGAAAGCCTATGAAGCTTAGTGCAGTGGTCAATCTTCAGCTGGTGATGTTTGCTCTGTTTATCTGCGGCTTTATCCTGACGAAAAAAGGGGTCATCAACGAGGAACGGCGAAAAGGCATGTCTGACCTGCTTATCGACCTGTTCCTTCCGGCAAATATCATCTGCGCCTTTCTCACCGGCATCAGCAAAGACGTATTTGCAGAGGCCTTTGAAGTGTTGGTGATCGCCCTTGGGATCCAGATCATTTCCTACCTTCTGGGACTGATATTATATAGAAAAGAAGTGAATGGTCGCAGAATGGTCCTTCGCTATGCAACCATCTGCTCCAATGCCGGATTTATGGGGAACCCGGTGGTGGAAGGGATCTACGGTTCCCAGGGTCTGTTATATGCATCTGTCTATCTGATCCCGTTAAGGATTTTCATGTGGTCCGCCGGTCTTTCCTGTTTTACAGTGGCAAGTCCAAAGGATATTGTAAAAAAGCTGGTGCGTCACCCCTGTATCATTGCCGTTGTCATCGGTATGGCCCTGATGCCATTTCCCGATGCGGTCCCTGACTTTCTGCTTCAGACCATGCAGTCCTGCAGTAAATGTGTTCTTCCTGTTTCCATGGTGGTCATCGGA
The DNA here is from genome assembly GCA_963611035.1 of Agathobaculum sp. Taxonomy (GTDB): domain Bacteria; phylum Bacillota; class Clostridia; order Lachnospirales; family Lachnospiraceae; genus Enterocloster. Next base: position 8,844 of record CAVDQU010000071.1, on the reverse strand, counting down.
AGCATTTTATCTGAGGTGGATATAGGTCAAATGTTAAAGAAAAGCACCTTCTTTTACTGCGTGGTGCGTCTTCTTGGGATACCGGCTGTTACCATGATCGTATGCCGACTGTTGGGAATGGGGGCACTGGTGACCGGCGTATGTACTATTTTAGCAGGAATGCCGGCAGGAAGCACCACAGCCATACTGGCGGAAAAATATGACGGAGATGCGAAATATGCTTCCGAGTGCGTCTTCCTTTCAACAGTTCTTTCTCTTTTCACCATGCCTCTTTTATATATGATATTGGCTTAAACCTTTGAAAAGTTACGAAAATTTAAATTTTTAACAAGAATACTGTGTTTATAATTATCTAAAACTAACAAAAATAAAGAAAACCGTCTGCTCGCTCTGACATTTTTCGAAAAATCGTGTTAAACTAAGGTAGGAAACTATGAACGTGAACATGAGATAAGATTCGGGTAGTACCGAATACAGAAGAAAGCAGGCGGAAATTTTATGTACGAAAAAGGGCAATATATTGTATACGGCATCCGTGGAGTCTACAAGGTAGCAGACATTATCACCATTGATCATCCCATCGGGCCAAAGGGGCGTCTTTATTATGAACTTCATCCCTATAATCAGAAGGACGGCAAGATCGTAACCCCGGTAGACTCAGAAAAGACTATTACCAGGCTGCTGCTTACCAGACCGGAGGCAGAAGCGCTGATTGAAGAAATCCCTCAGATCCAGGAAATGAACGTGGAGAATGACAAGCAGAGGGAAGAAAGGTATAAAGAGGCTTTAAAGACCTGCGACTGCCGTGTATGGGTAAGCATGATCAAAGCTTTGTATCTGCGCAAACAGGAGCGGATCGAACAAAAGAAAAAGGTGACAGACCTGGATGAACGGTATTTCCGTATGGCGGAAGAGTATCTGAATTCAGAGCTTTCCCTTGCCCTTGATATATCAAAGGAAAAAGTAACAGAATATATCAAAGAAAAGATCGTGGTCTGATGACCGCGATCTTTTCAGGAGAAGGATTGTCGGTACGATTGTTTATTCGATGGTGGTTCCGGCTTCTCCGGTTAAGCTTTCTTCTGCTTTATCCAGAGAAGTGATAATAGCTTTGCGGCCTTTTCCTGCCTCAATAAAATTAACGGAAGCGGAAACTTTTGGAAGCATGGAAGCAAATTCAAACTGTCCCTGTTCCATGTAAGCTTTGGCTTCGTCAATGCTCATATGGTGGATGGGTTCTTCTTTATCGGTTCCGAAGTTTAAGGTGACATTGTCGACGCTTGTAAGGATCATCATAACGTCAGCATCGATCTCTTTTGCCAAAAGGCCGGTAGCAAGGTCTTTTTCGATAATAGCACTGGCACCTCTTAAATTGTAACCCTGTTCCATAACCGGGATACCGCCGCCGCCGCAGGTGATAACGATCTGGTCGGCGTCCATTAATGCCTTGATTGCATCGATTTCAACAATGGCAACCGGGTTAGGGGATGCTACGATACGTCTGAAACCGCCTTCTACTGCTTTTACGTGGTTGCCTTTTGCTTCTTCTTCTTTTGCTTCTTCTTCGCTCATTATGCGTCCTATTACTTTTACAGGAGTGTAGAACGCCTCGTCATAAGGATCAACGGTAACCTGTGTAAGAACGGTACTTACCGTTTTGTAAATGCCGCGCTTGATCAGTTCTGCGCGGATGCCGTTCTGTAAGTCGTAGCCGATATAGCCCTGGCTCATAGCGGAGCATACAGACATAGGTGCGGAGCTGTATCCGTCATGCTGCTTGCCGAATTCATTCATTGCTGTGTGGATCATGCCTACCTGCGGTGCGTTGCTGTGAACGATGGCAACCTGCCAGCCGTCCTGGATGAAGTCTGCGATCACTTTTGCAGTGCGCTTTACGGCTTCCTTCTGTTCCGGAAGATTGGTTCCCATATCTTTATGGCCGATGGCCATGACGATCCTCTTTTTTGCCATAATGCTTACCTCGCTTTTCAGGAAATATTTTTAACATTATGATACCTTATTATAGGGAAATTTGCAATGAAAAGAGCAAAAAGATGATAGCAAATAGACACTGTCTGTGCTATACTGACTGCATGTGTGTGAGGCGAAAACAAAGAGATGTGAATAGAATGGGGATCTTGACCGCTGGCTGTGGACGGAAGGTTCTGGCGGCTGTGGTTCTGGCAGTGGCTGGGAATTTTCTGGTGCAGTATGTGATACCGTGGCCGGATTTTATGAGAGCTTCTTATGAGGGGGCTGCAGAGACGCTGGGGGAGTATCCGGTGGGGATCTATCTGCTTTTGACGGTTTTTATAGCGCCCTTGATAGAAGAAGGAATATTTAGATGGGGCATTTATGGGGCCTTGAGAAAATGGCTGGGAGTGGTTCCGGCCGGAGTTCTATCGGCACTTGCGTTTGGGGTGTATCATGGAAACTGGATCCAGGGAATCTATGGTTTTGTGTTTGGACTGCTCCTTGCGTGGGGGTATGAAAGCAGTTCTTTTGGGAAATACAGAGTGGCTGTGCTGATGCATGGGGCTGCTAATGGGGCGGCTGTGGTTTGCAGTATGGTTTTTAGGGTTTTACTTTAAGTGATGATTGAGTAAAGGTGGCAGTAAAAAAAGAGAAGCGAAGGAGGAAGAACGTGAAGTTATTATCCATTGCTATACCATGTTATAATTCAGAAGCTTATATGGAACATTGTATTAATACGCTGCTTACAGGCGGCGATGAGGTGGAGATCATCATTGTGGATGATGGATCCCAGAAGGATAGGACACCGGAGATCGCAGATGAGTATGAGCGGAAATATCCGGGGATCTGCCGTGCAGTCCACCAGGAAAATGGCGGTCATGGACAGGCGGTGAATACAGGCCTTAAAAATGCTACAGGTGTGTTTTTTAAGGTTGTGGACAGTGATGACTGGGTCAATGAAGAGGCATATCAGAAGGTCCTTGAGACACTGCGGAAGTTTGTGTATGGTCAGGAGACCATTGATATGCTGGTGACCAATTTTGTGTATGAGAAAGAGGGAGCAAAGCGGAAAAAGGTGATGAATTATCATACTGCTTTCCCAAAGGATAGGGTGTTTACCTGGAAGGACGTTAAGTTCTTTATGACAGGACAGTATATTTTGATGCATTCTGTTATTTACAGGACGGAACTTCTACGCCAGTGTGATCTGGAGCTGCCGAAGCATACGTTTTATGTAGATAATATTTTCGTGTACCAGCCTCTTCCTCATGTGAAGAATATGTATTATCTGGATGTGAATTTTTACCGGTATTTTATTGGAAGATCGGATCAGTCGGTAAATGAACAGGTGATGATCGGAAGGATCGACCAGCAGCTGCGGGTTACGAAGCTGATGTTAGGATATTATGATGTGACGAAGATCGCTAACCGGAAACTGAGACATTATATGACTTCTTATCTGGAGATCATGATGACGATCTGTTCTGTGCTGGCTATTAAGTCGGGGACAGCGGAGAATCTGGAGAAGAAGAAGGAACTTTGGGAGTCTTTGAAGAAGCAGAATCTGGCACTTTGGGTGAGACTGCGGTTTGGATTTTTGGGACAGGGATGCAATCTGCCGGGGAAAGGTGGTAGAGAGTTGTTGATTTTAGGATACAAAATTACCCAGAAATTCTATGGATTCAATTGATTATAGAAGAAAATCGCGAAGGCTGCGATTTTTAATGTCTCATTGTCCACTGGCTTTCGGCTTGCACCCGTTCGCCTGTATCGGACTTTGTCCGCTACATTCGGACGGCTGCGCTCAAGATGTGGACAATCGAGAAATTAAAAATCTGGGGAATATCGCATTGATAAAATAAGAAAAGCGCTTGGTGTTTTTAACCAAGCGCTTTTTCTTCTTCGGTATCGGTTGCGTAGCCGTATACTAAGTAGTGGATGGCGTGAGCCATTAGGAAGGCACCGCATACATCGATGATGGAGTGCTGTTTTAAGAACATGGTTGCCAGGCAGATGGAAACAGTTAAGAGGAAAGAACAGAGTCTTATGATCTTATGTTTTCCTAAAAGCTGGCTTCTGCTGATGGCAATGTGGGCTCCCACTGCATTGTATACGTGGATGCTTGGGAAGACATTGGTGCAGGTGTCGGTTTTATAGAGAACGGCTACGGCTGCACTGAAAATGTTCTTGTTTGGGTCGATGACTGGGCGGAAGTCGGTACCGTTGTGGAAGAAGGTACAGATGATCAGGCTCAGGGTCATGCCGGAAAACAGGAAGGTACACATTTTGTAGTAGTCTTCTTTGCTGCGAAACAGGAAGAATGCTAAGGTTCCTGCAACGTAGACGAACCATAATAGGTACGGTACGATGAAGTATTCGTTAAATGGGATCAGGTCATCTAAGGACGCGTGCATAACATGATAATCACGGGTCACTGTCCGCTCCAGGTAGGTGAACCAGGGCAGGTAGATGAATGCGTAGGACAGCAGCCATGCATGCCTGTATTTGTGTAAAAATTCGCGGATTTTTTTCATGGTTTCCTTTCATCTATAGTATGTCACCGTCAGGTGACATGTTGGTTTAGAAATGATTTTTATGTGTCTTTTTTTATCGTGGAGAATTATAACACGGTAATTTTTGAAAAACAAGGGGAGTCAGGAAATCTTAATAAAGTTCTCTTTTATTTATAGTTTGGTTATGATATATTTATTATTAAGAAATAAATTTACATGAGATTGGTGGCGTAAGAAATGAACGAAGCACGAAGCGTTCTGGGTGTGATCTGTTCTTCTTATGACAGCTTTTTTGAGGCTGAGAAGAAGATCGCGGATTATATTATGGAACATAAGGAACAGGCGGTGGATATGACGGTGGGTGAACTGGCAAAGGCCAGCGGGACAAGTGATGCCACGGTATCAAGATTTTGCCGCAGATGTGGATTTAAGGGGTTCCAGAACCTGAAACTGACGCTTGCAAGGGAGATTTTGGAAGAAGAGCATCAGAGCCAGGAAGTGACCAATGATATTGACCGGGGAGATCTGGAGCAGTCTTTGAAGAATATTCTTGCGAATAAAATCGCGGAACTGACGGAAACTATAAAGATGATGGATATTAAAAATCTGGAGGTCATATTGGATAAGCTGGAGCATGCAAGGATGGTGCAGCTGGCGGCTGTGGGAAATACGATCCCGGTGGCTTTGGACGGCGCTTTTAAGCTGAATCAGTTAGGTATTCCGGCGGTAGCAGGGGATATCTGGGAAGCTCAGGCGGCTTATGCTTTTAATCTGGGACCGGAGGATGTGGTCCTTATCATTTCTAATTCGGGATCCTCACAGAGGCTGGAAACGCTGGCTTTGGGAGCAAAGGAGAATGGAAGTACGCTGATGCTTATTACCAATAACAGGGAGTCGCCTTTGGCACAGATCTGTGATTACAAGATCATTACGGCTACCAGGGAAAAGCTTCTTACGGAGGAATTCTGGTTTTCCAGAGTGACTGCTACTACGGTGATCGAGATCATTTACCTTCTTCTTATGTCTGGAAAGAAGGATGCAGTGGAGCATATCAGACGTCATGAAAAGGCTATATCATCTGATAAGCAGAGAAATTAAATGAAATTATGATGTGAAAATTATTTTCTTGATAAATGGTATTGACGAAAATTGGAGAGCGTATTATAGTAAGGGTATGGAGATAAGAAACAGAATTTCTTGAAAGCGAGGAGAAGCGACTTATGATTTACACGGTGACTTTTAATCCGGCACTGGATTATGTTATCTCAGTGGATCATTTTACTCCAGGTAAGATCAACCGGACCATATCGGAAAACATGATCTGCGGGGGAAAGGGGATCAATGTATCGGCTCTTTTGGCAAATCTGGGTTATGAGAGCACAGCTTTAGGCTTTGTGGCTGGTTTTACAGGGGCTGAGATCGAAAAGAGAGCGAAGGAGCTTGGTTTTGCATCAGATTTTATCCATGTGAAGAAGGGCATGTCCCGTATTAATGTGAAAATGAAGTCGGATGAGGAGACGGAGATCAATGGCATGGGACCGGATATTAAACCGGAGGATGTGGATGCTTTATTTGAAAAGCTGGATGGTCTGAAAGCAGGGGACGTGCTGGTGCTTTCTGGAAGTATTCCTTCTATGATCGGTCACCATATTTATGAGGAGATCATGAGAAGGCTGGAAGGAAGAGGTGTGCGTACGGTGGTAGATGCGGAAAAGGATCTGCTGTTGGATGTGCTTCTTTTAAAGCCATTTCTTATTAAACCAAACAACCATGAGCTGGGACAGATGTTTGGAAGGGAATTAAAGACAGAAGATGAGATCGTAGAATGCGCGAAAGAGTTGCAGAAACGGGGCGCTGTGAATGTGCTGGTTTCTATGGCAGGAGACGGCGCGCTGCTGGTTGCAGAAGACGGACATATTTATAAGGAGGGTGTCTGCAAAGGAACTGTGAAAAATTCTGTAGGAGCTGGCGATTCTATGGTAGCAGGATTTTTAGCCGGATATCTGGAAAAGGGTGATTATGAGTATGCGTTGAAGCTGGGAACAGCCAGCGGCGGCGCAACGGCATTTTCCTATGGTATTGGTACCAGGGAATTGATCATGGAGCTGATGAAACAATTATAAAATTATAATAAGGGGGTATACGCATGCGTATTACAGAGCTGTTGAAAAAGGAAAGCATTGAACTGGGCGTGAAGGTGGCTGATAAGAATGCGGCTATTGACAAGCTGATCTCACTGATGGATGCTGGTGGACGGCTTAACAGTACACAGGGGTATAAGGAAGGAATTTTAGCAAGAGAGGCACTCGGAAGTACGGCCATTGGCGAGGGAATTGCCATTCCCCATGCAAAGGTAGATGCAGTTAAGGAGCCGGGGCTGGCTGCCATGGTGGTTCCAGACGGCGTGGATTATGAGGCTTTTGACGGTTCTCTGGCAAATCTGATCTTTATGATCGCAGCACCGGCAGCAGGAGATGATGTGCATTTACAAGCATTATCCAGATTGTCTACACTGCTGATGAATCCAGGGTTTAAGGAGAGTCTGATCGCTGCAAAGGATACGGATGAGTTCTTAGATATCATCGACAAGGCGGAAAATGAGCGTTTTGGCGAGGAAGAGAAGAAGGAAGAAAAGGCAGAAAGCGCTGGAACAGATGCGGCAGAGGATAAGGGCGCAGGGCAGAACGGGGCTGATGAGGCTGGGAAGAGTGCTCCGGCTGGAAATGCTCATTACCGAGTTCTGGCTGTAACTGCATGCCCAACGGGCATCGCCCATACTTATATGGCAGCGGAAAACCTGGAGAATACGGGAAAGAAGCTGGGGATTTCTTTGAAGGCTGAAACGGACGGCTCTGGCGGCGCCCAGAATGTGCTGACAAAAGAGGAGATCGCGGCAGCTGAGGCTATTATTGTAGCAGCAGACAAGAACGTGGAAATGGCCCGTTTTGACGGGAAGCCGGTTATTATGGTTCCGGTTGCAGACGGTATCCACAAGGCAGAGGCGCTGATCAACCAGGCAGTAAGCGGAACAGTGCCGGTTTATCATTATAGTGGAGATGCTTCTGGTGCAGCTTCTGAAGGGGAGAATGACAGCGTTGGAAGACAGATCTACAAGCATCTGATGAATGGCGTATCCCACATGCTTCCTTTTGTTATCGGCGGCGGCATCCTCATCGCTTTGGCGTTCTTACTGGATGATTATTCTGTTGATCCTTCTAATTTTGGTAAGAATACGCCTCTTGCGGCTTATTTAAAGACCATTGGTGAGCAGGCATTTGGCATGATGCTTCCGATCCTGGCAGGTTTTATTGCCATGAGTATTGCAGACCGTCCTGGTCTGGCAGTTGGTCTGGTAGCAGGTCTGATCGCTAAAATGGGCTCTACTTTTGCAAATCCGGCTGGCGGAGATGTAAATGCTGGTTTCCTGGGCGCATTATTTGCAGGTTTTGCAGGCGGCTATCTTGTTTTGGGACTTAAGAAGCTGTTTTCTAAGCTGCCAAAGTCACTGGAAGGCATCAAACCGGTATTATTATATCCTGTGATCGGTATTTTCCTTGCAGCAGTGGTGACTACCTTTATTAACCCGTATATGGGCATGATCAATGACGGTCTGACCCACTTCTTAAATGGAATGGGCGGAACCAGCCGTGTTGTTTTAGGAATGATCTTAGGCGGCATGATGTCTATTGACATGGGCGGTCCTTTCAACAAAGCAGCCTATGTATTTGGAACTGCCCAGCTGGCAGAAGGAAACTTTGAGGTAATGGCAGCGGTCATGGCAGGCGGCATGGTACCGCCGCTGGCGATCGCATTGTGTACCACTTTCTTTAAGAAGAAATTCACTGCAAAAGAACGTCAGTCCGGTGTTGTGAACTACGTAATGGGACTTTCCTTCATTACAGAAGGCGCCATCCCATTTGCAGCCCAGGATCCACTCCGTGTGATCCCGTCCTGTTTAGTAGGAGCAGCTGTTGCAGGCGGTCTGTCCATGGCATTTGGCTGCACTTTAAGAGCGCCTCACGGCGGCCTGTTCGTACTGCCAACCATTGGAAACCCGGTTATGTATCTGGTAGCGGTTGTGATCGGAGCGATCGTTGGATGCGTGATCTTGGGAATTATTAAGAAGAACGTGGAAGAATAAAAAAACAATATTGCATGTTCCCCGGCATGGCAGGGGGACACAAAATCATATCATATCTTCCCCTGCAACGCAGGGGAATACACTCACATACTTAAGGGAGTATTTTACAGCAGCCCGGCCAAGGGGAGAAACGGCCGGGCTGTTTTTATGAAAAATATCTGGTTACAGTTCAGCCATGAGGTTGAAACAGCACTTTTAACACCGGCTAAAAAATAG
>CAVDQU010000070.1:12764-14393 GCA_963611035.1 Agathobaculum sp. | reverse complement strand
CATAGGAAAAGATAAAAAGCAATTATAGGCATAGATTTCCCAGGGTTGTTTGTTACAGTTCAACCTCATGGCTGAACTGTAACCAAATTTATGAAAGTTATCAAAAAATACTAGCGTTTTTCTGACGGCCATGCTATAATGCTAACTTGAAGTGTAGCGCCCTCATGGATATGGGCGAATCACATATATTTTCAAGGAGGAACCCGTAGAAATGAGTGTACAGGTAGAAAAATTAGAGAAGAATATGGCAAAACTGACTGTAGAAGTCAGCGCTGAGGATTTTAAGGCTGCGATCAAGAAAGCGTTCAACAAGAACAAGAACCGCTTCTCCATCCCAGGCTTCCGTAAAGGAAAAGCTCCTCAGGCTATGATCGAAAAGATGTATGGCGAAGGCGTATTCTATGAGGATGCAGCTGATGAAGCAATCAACGCTTCCTACGCTGAAGCTATGAAGGAAAGCGAACTGGAGATCGTTTCCAGACCAGAAGTTACCATCGAGAAGATCGGCAAAGATGAGCCATTTGTATACAGCGCATTAGTAGCAGTTAAGCCAGAAGTTACTTTAGGCCAGTACAAGGGCGTAGAAGTAGAGAAGGCTGACGCTTCTGTAAGTGCAGAGGATGTTGAAGCTGAATTAAAGAAGGTTCAGGAGCAGAACGCAAGACTGATCACCGTTGAAGACCGTGGAGTAGAGGACGGCGACCAGACCGTGATCGACTTCGAGGGATTTGTAGACGGCAAGGGCTTTGAAGGCGGAAAGGCTGAGGATTATCCATTAACCATCGGTTCTCATTCCTTTATTGATACCTTTGAAGAGCAGCTGATCGGCAAGAAGATCGGTGAAGAGTGCGAAGTAAACGTAACCTTCCCAACTGAGTACCATGCAGCAGAACTGGCTGGAAAGCCAGCTACCTTCAAGGTAACTGTTAAGGAGATCAAGGTTAAAGAACTTCCAGAGTTAAACGATGAGTTCGCATCTGAGGTTTCTGAATTTGATACATTAGATGAGTACAAGAAGGACGTTGAGAAGAAGTTAGCTGAGAAGAAAGAAATCGAAGCAAACTCCAAGAACGAAGACGCTGTAGTTGCTAAGATTGTTGAGAATGCATCTATGGAGATCCCGGAGAAGATGATCGACGCTCAGGCTGAGAATATGGTTCAGGATATGGCCCGCCGTATGCAGAGTCAGGGGCTGTCTCTGGATATGTACTTAAAGTACACCGGCATGACCGTAGAGCAGATGAAGGAACAGGCTCGTCCAGATGCTGAGAAGAGAATCCGCACCAGACTGGTTCTGGAAGCAGTTGCTAAGGCTGAGAACATCCAGATCTCTGATGAGAAGGTTGACGAAGAAGTAGCTAAGATGGCTGAAGCTTACAAGATGGAAGTTGAGAAGTTAAAGAGCTACATGAGCGAAAGCGATGTTAAGCAGATGAAGGAAGATCTGGCTGTACAGCAGGCAGTTGATCTGTTAGTAGCAGAAGCTAAGCTGGCTTAATTAAACAAAGTTGTACAAAAGAGACCGGGGGGATTCTCTGCTGAGAGTCTCCTTGGTTTTGTATATTAAACATATATCTGGGAAAAATTCCCACTATGGGGCAAAAAAAAGATATAAAGATCATAACGGAG
>CAVDQU010000070.1:4753-12754 GCA_963611035.1 Agathobaculum sp. | reverse complement strand
GGTTATATGAGTTTAGTACCTTATGTCATTGAGCAGACAAGCCGCGGCGAGCGCTCTTATGATATTTATTCCAGACTTCTTAAGGAAAGAATTATTTTTCTGGGAGAAGAGGTTAATGACACTTCCGCAAGCATTATCGTAGCACAGTTACTGTTCCTGGAAGCAGAGGATCCTTCTAAGGATATCCATCTGTACATTAACAGCCCAGGCGGTTCTGTATCTGCAGGTTTTGCTATTTACGATACCATGAACTACATCAAGTGCGATGTGTCCACTATCTGTATTGGCATGGCAGCAAGTATGGGCGCTTTCCTGCTTTCCGGAGGAACCAAGGGAAAACGTTTTGCACTGCCTAACTCTGAGATCATGATCCATCAGCCTTCCGGCGGTGCAAGAGGACAGGCAACAGAGATCCAGATCGTTGCAGAAAACATTTTAAAGACCAAGAAGAAATTAAATGAGATCCTAGCTGTCAATACTGGCAGAAGTTATGAAGAGATCGCCCGTGATACAGAGCGCGACAACTATATGACTGCACAGGAAGCAAAAGAATATGGTCTGATCGATGAGATCCTTGCTCATCATTAATGGATTTCCTCTTACAGAAATATATGGATTCGGATATGAAAGGTTAGGTACAGTATAGTATGCCAATTAGACCAGATGATACGATCCGCTGCTCCTTTTGCGGAAGGACACAGGATCAGGTTAGAAAAATGATCGCCGGTTCCGGTAATCATAATGTATTTATCTGCGATGAATGTATTGAATTATGCTCTGAGATCTTAGAGGAAGAGTTAGGAAAGCAGGAAGAGGAAGAAGTAGAAGAGGAAGCACCTCTTTTTAACGATATCCACCTGTTAAAACCAAAGGAGATCAAGGCATTTTTAGATGAATATGTAATTGGCCAGGATGATGCGAAAAAAGTGTTATCTGTAGCTGTTTACAATCATTATAAGAGAGTTACATCCTGCCAGCATATGGATGTGGATGTACAAAAGAGCAATATCCTGATGATCGGACCTACAGGTTCCGGTAAGACCTACCTGGCACAGACCATGGCGAAGATCTTAAACGTTCCTTTTGCCATTGCAGATGCAACCTCCCTTACAGAGGCCGGCTATGTAGGCGAAGACGTGGAAAATATCCTGTTAAAGCTGATCCAGGCAGCAGATTATGATATTGAACGGGCTGAATATGGTATCATCTATATTGATGAGATCGACAAGATCACCAAGAAATCAGAAAACGTTTCTATTACAAGAGATGTATCTGGTGAAGGTGTACAGCAGGCCCTTCTTAAGATCTTAGAGGGAACCGTTGCCAGTGTTCCGCCTCAGGGTGGAAGAAAGCATCCTCATCAGGAGCTGATCCAGATCGATACCACCAATATCCTGTTTATCTGCGGCGGTGCTTTTGACGGACTGGAAAAGATCGTAGAGCAGCGTATGAGCGCAGGTTCCATTGGATTTAACGCAGAAGTGGTAAACCGCAATGAGATGGATATTGATGAACTTTTACGTCAGGTAGAGCCGAGAGATTTGACTAAATTTGGTCTGATCCCTGAGTTTATCGGCCGTGTTCCGGTGATGGTATCCTTAGAGCAGCTTACAAAGGAAGCTATGGTAAGGATCCTTTCTGAACCGAAAAATGCCCTTACCAAGCAGTACAAGAAGCTGTTTGAGCTGGACGATGTAAAGCTTGAATTTACACCAGAGGCTCTGGAAGAAGTGGCAAATCTGGCAGTAAAGAGAAAGATCGGTGCCAGAGGACTGCGTTCCATCCTGGAAAATGCTATGATGGATCTGATGTATGAGATTCCGTCTGATGATACAGTAGGTATCTGTACCATTACAAAAGATGTGATTGATAAGACAGGTGAGCCGGAACTGGTATATCGTGATGCAGCTCCGACAACTGCCCGTAAATCTGCGACGGACAGACTTCGCGGTGGTAAAAAAGGAGAGATCGCCTAATACAGATGATAAGGGGGCTGTCGTAAAGTAGTCTTATTTTGCGGCATGCCCCTTTTTGACATATTGAAAGGTGCATAAGATAGAATGGAAGAACAAGTAATAGTAATGCCTACCGTAGCTCTGCGGGGAATGACCATCCTGCCGGGTATGGTACAGCATTTTGATGTAAGCAGGAAAAAATCCATAGCAGCGGTAGAGAAAGCCATGTTAGGGGATCAGAAACTGTTTTTGATCAGCCAGAAACACCCGGAAGTACCGGATCCGGATCTGGATGACCTGTACCAGATCGGTACAGTAGCTGTAGTAAAACAGCTGGTAAAGCTCCCTTCTAAAAGCGTCCGCGTCCTGGTGGAAGGACTGAATAAGGCAGAACTTCTCTACTTTGATACAGAAGAGCCTTATCTCATGGGTGAGATCAGTCTTTTAGGGGAAGAGGAGGAAGATACAGAACCTCTTGCCAGAGAAGCCATGCTGCGTATTTTAAAAGATAAACTGGAAGAATACGGAACAGTGAACCCTCGTGTGGCCAAGGAGATCCTTCCGGCGCTTTTACTCATTGGCGATCTGAAGGAAATGCTAAAGCAGATCCCGGTTCAGATGCCATGGGACTATACGGTGTGCCAGACGATCCTGGAATGTACCACTATGTCCGGCAAATATGAGGCAGTTCTCCAGACTCTCATGACAGAAATGGAAGTTTACCGTATAAAAAAGGATTTCCAGGAGAAAGTAAAAGCAGATATTGACCAGAACCAGAAGGAATATATCCTGCGGGAGCAGATGAAGATCATCCGCCAGGAGTTAGGGGAAGATAACCCCTTATCCGATGCCGATGAATATCAGAAGAAAACAGAAGAGTTAAAGGCAGACAAAGAGGTAAAGGAGAAGCTGTTAAAAGAGATCGGCCGTTTCCGCACTATGCCTGCAGGAAGTCAGGAAGCCAATGTGTTGCGGACTTACATAGAGACTCTTCTGGAACTGCCATGGAAGAAAGTTTCCAGAGATAACGAGGATATCCGCCATGCGGAAAAGATCTTAAATGAAGATCACTATGGCCTGGAGAAAGTAAAAGAGCGTATTTTAGAGTATCTGGCAGTGCGTTCTCTTACGAAAAAGGGAACCAGTCCCATCATCTGTCTGGTGGGTCCGCCAGGAACGGGAAAGACCTCTATTGCAAGATCCGTTGCAAAGGCATTAAACAAGAAGTATGTGCGCATCAGCCTTGGCGGTGTCAGAGACGAAGCTGAGATCCGCGGCCACAGAAAGACCTATGTAGGAGCTATGCCGGGCCGCCTGGTAGACGGATTAAGACAGGCCGGTGTTGCTAACCCTTTAATGCTTCTTGATGAGATCGACAAGGTAAGCAGCGATTATAAGGGAGATACTTCTTCTGCGCTGTTGGAGGTTTTGGACGGAGAACAGAATGTGAAATTCCGTGACCATTATGTAGAGGTTCCAGTGGATCTTTCTCATGTGCTGTTTATCGCCACTGCCAATACCACACAGACCATACCGGGACCATTATTAGACCGTATGGAGCTGATCGAGGTGAACAGTTATACGGAAAATGAAAAATTCCACATTGCAAAGGACTATCTGGTTGGAAAACAGATCGAACGAAATGGCCTGACACCACAGCAGATCGTATTTTCTGACAAGTGCCTGGAAAAGATCATCCATAATTATACAAGGGAAGCCGGTGTGCGTAACTTAGAGCGCCGGATCGGGGATGTATGCCGCAAGGCAGCCAGAAAGTATCTGGAAAAGAAACAGGGACCCATCCGTATTAACGAAGGAAATCTGGAAAAATATCTTGGAAAAGAGCGGGTTTCTTTTGAAGATGCCAACGAAGAGGATGAGGTAGGTATCGTAAGAGGACTGGCATGGACCAGCGTAGGCGGTGATACCTTACAGATCGAGGTAAATGTGATGCCTGGAAAGGGAAATCTACTTATGACAGGCCAAATGGGCGATGTAATGAAGGAATCTGCCCAGATCGCATTGACCTATGTGCGTTCTATATGTCCGGATTATAAGGTAGCAGATGATTATTTTGAAAAGCATGACCTGCATATCCACATTCCAGAAGGTGCTGTGCCAAAGGATGGCCCGTCTGCAGGCATTACCATGGCTACGGCTATGCTGTCTGCTGTTACAGGACACAAGGTAAAGGCAGAGGTGGCCATGACAGGCGAGATCACCTTACGTGGAAGAGTACTGCCCATCGGCGGCCTAAAGGAGAAGATCCTGGCAGCCAGAATGGCCCATATGAAGAAGGTTCTGGTCCCGGATAAGAACCGGCCGGATATGGCAGAACTTTCTAAGGAGATCACAAAGGGTCTGGAGATCGTTTATGTAAAAGCTATGGATGAAGTAATAAAGGAGGCGTTTGTATGATCATCAGAGATGTAAATCTGGAAACTGTCTGCGGTGTTACCAGCAAACTTCCGGACAACACACTGCCGGAGTTCGCGTTTGCAGGAAAATCAAATGTAGGAAAATCCTCATTGATCAATGCCCTGATGAACCGGAAAGCCTATGCAAGAACTTCTTCCCAGCCTGGAAAGACCCAGACCATCAACTTTTACAATATCAATAAAGAATTGTATTATGTGGATCTTCCTGGATATGGCTACGCTAAGGTTTCTCTGGAAGCCAAGGAAAAATGGGGCAAGATGATCGAACGGTATCTTAGAAACTCTGCCATGTTGAAAATGGTATTCCTTCTTATTGATATCCGCCACGAACCATCTGCCAATGACAAGATGATGTATGATTGGATCATCTACAACGGCTATCACCCGGTGATCATTGCCACAAAGCTGGACAAGATCAACCGCAGCCAGATCCAGAAAAATGTAAAGATCGTCCGTCAGGGGCTTGGAATGGAAAAAGGCGGTATCATTATCCCGTTTTCTGCTGAAACAAAGCAGGGAAGAGAAGAAATCTGGAAGTTGATCGAAGATACTATGGCAGATGCAGGTGAAAATGCAGCTGCAGAAGAGAAAACAGAAGAATTATAATATGGGTATATAAAAACACAGCCATGAGGAAAAAACTCAGGCTGTGTTTTTACTATCCATATTTGTCATCACACCGCCGCAGTGGCGGTGATGTTCTGCCACAACTTAAGACAGCAGCGTATGCATTACATGAGAATAAATCTCCTGGCTTTTGCGTCTCCAGGCGCCGCATACGGCTTCTGCCTGCTCTTTGTCAGGAACGGAAAGATCCAGACCGATGAGGACTGCTTTGTTTTCACGTACTTCGCAGTGGACGATGTAGTCCTGATTGGTGCCTTTGTAAAAGTCAGCAATCGTGCCGACTTCTTCTCGCAGACGGAATTTATTTTCTTTTAAATACTCATCCATATCGGTGATGATGGCAGGAGAGATATTCTTTTTGAAAAAGTTTAAGGTTTCTTCCCCTTCTTTTGTAATGTCATAGCGGGTGCTGGAATGGCTGGCTTCTTTGTGGATCAGTCCGGCATCTTCCAGTTCATTTAAAGCCTGCTGCAGTGTGAAATAGGTGGTATAGTCATGTTCTGTAAAAAAGCTGGTAAGTTGGGCATTGGTAAGGGGAAAATTTACCTGCTTTAACAGATACAGGTTCATCAGTTTATATAAAGTCATAGGTTCTGTAAGCATTATTTCACACTCCGTTAAAAGATTTCTGAACATTCCTATCTATCATAACAAGTTTGCTTCTCTAAATCAAGACAGATTTCACTTTTAAAACAGAGGGAATTGTGATATCATGGGAATACGAATGTTTTTAGGATTGCGGGAGTGCGAAGCACGTAGCAATCCGGTATTCAAGAAACTGACAGACAAAGATACAGGTGGTAGTGTATGAGAGAACGGATCAACCGCCTGGCCCGCGGGATCGTTGACAGCAGCGTGCCAGAGCTGGTGATAAAGCCAGAAAGGATCGAAGGGATCCTTTCGCCGGGAGAGTCCGTGCGGGGAGAGTTTTCCGTTCAAAGCGGAAATGACCTGTATATCAAAGGACTGGTCTATACCGGAAATGAGAGGATAAAAGTTGAAAACGAAGCCTTTGGAGGCCTTCGCAATCACATTATATATGAGATCGATACCCGCTATTTAGAGGATGGAGATACGATAAAGGGATCTTTTTACCTGGTCACAAACGGAGGCGAGAAAGAGATTCCTTATTCTTTGCGCATACAGACAGGAAACAGGGCAGAAACTCTGGTAAGCTTAAAGACCCCCAGGGATTTTGCCGCTTTAGCAAAGAAAAACTGGGAACTGGCCCTGCGTCTGTTTGAATATCAGGATTTTACAGAAGCACCATTTATGCAGGATGTGCAGACCAGGACTATTTACGAAGGCTTAAAGGGAAGAAACGGGCGAAATAACCTGTTGGAGGAATTTTTAGTTGCCCTTCATGTAAAAGAGCCGGTTTCCTTAAAGGCAGATGTATCGGGACTGGTGATGGATGCTCCGGAAACAGTAGCAGAAGATGTAATATGTCTGACTGCCAGCGGATGGGGATATGCAGAAGCTCAGGTAGAGGCAGATGGAACGTTTCTTTCTATTGAGAGAAATGCTGTGACCACCCGTGAGTTTGACCAGGATAAATGCCAGATCCATTATCAGATCTTTCCTCAATATCTTCACGGGGGAAGAAATTTCGGTGCGATCCGTATTAAAACTCTGCGCCAGGAGTTTGTACTTCCTATAGAAGTAGTGAAAAAGAGCACCCAGGGAGCAGAAAACCGGGAAAAGAAAAATGTGGATGACAGATCTGCATATGAATATATAGATCTGCTCCTTTCCCAGGAATTTGCCGGACAAGCAGACCTGGAAGTAAACAGCACTCTGATAAAAAAGGCGGAAAATCTGCGGGCCAGATATCCGGAAGATGTAAGACACTGTCTCTGGCGGGCAGACCAGCTTTGCAAAAATGGCAGGAAAGAAGCAGCTGTTTCTGCTCTTGCAGAGGTAAAAGATACTATTTTAAAATGCAGGGACATAAAGCCGGAGCTTTACTGCTATTATCAGTATCTGGAGCTTTTAAATGAACCTTCAGAGGACAAAAGCGCCGGACTGGCCCGTTACATACGAAAGCTTCTTTCAGAAACCAGACGGACAGACGGGGCATTGCTCCATTTATTGATAAAAACAGACAGAACCTGTCTTCAAAATCCCTTAGAGTTGTATGAACAGATGCGTTCCATGTTCGGACGCGGCTGCAGAAGCCCGTTTTTATACGGAGAAGCCTGCAGGCTTTTAAACCGATATCCGGATCTCTTTGTAAAAATGGGAGATTTTGAGGTACAGCTTTTATTAAACGGGCTGAAAAATGGCTGGTTAAGCAAAGAGATCGCTTTAATGGCAGCTGTATTTCTCTCCAATGTAAAATATTATCACAGACTGTTAGAACGTCTGGCAGCCGGCTTATATAAGTCTTATCCGGAAATGAAGATATTAGAGGCTTTGTGCAGCCTGCTGATCCGGGGAGACCGCACAGACCGTGGATCCTTTGCCTGGTATGAAAAGGCTATGAAGGCCCATATCAACCTTACACGGTTATATGAATATTTTCTGTATTCCCTGCCGGAGGACTATGGACATGCTCTTCCAAAAGCGGTGTTGCTGTATTTCTCTTATGACAAGTCTTTAGACCAGACAAGCCGCAGTGTTCTCTATAAGAACATTTTGCAGTATGTAAATCCATCTTCTGATATTTATCAGACCTATGTGCGGGAGATGGAGCAGTTTGCCATGGAGCAGCTGTTTGCAGGAAGGATGAATGGAGCTCTGGCTGTTATCTATGAGCATATGCTGTATAAAGATATGATTGATACAAAGACAGCATCCATTCTTCCGAAAGTTTTGTGCTGCAGCCGCGTGAAATGCGAAAACAGCCGTATGAAATACGTAGTAGTGCGCTGCGAGGAACTGTATGAGGAAGAGGCATTTCCACTTGAAAACGGGGAAGCCTATGTGCCGGTGGTTTCTAAGAATACAGTGCTGTTTTTCCAGGATGTTTATGGAGGACG
>CAVDQU010000070.1:0-4743 GCA_963611035.1 Agathobaculum sp. | reverse complement strand
CTATTTAAATGTCAGCCACAGGCGTCTTCCGGCCATGGATCAAAAAGAACTGCTGGATCAGTGCTATCAAGTATATCCGGATCATCCCATCCTGAAGCTTCGTGCCTGTGAGGCAGTGGTGAAAAAGGGTGTTGAGACAGAAGAAGAGGTACTTCTTTTAGAGGATACCTTAAGCCGGTTAAAATTAAATCCGGTATATGAGAAAAAGCTTCTTGGCCTTGTGACGGATTATTACTGTAAAAAAGCAGCTTCTGATACAGACCAGGGAGAAGAACGCTGTACGTTCCTGATACAGATGGACAAATCTCTTCTGGATAACCAGACCAGAAAGAAAATATGTGAAATATTGATCCGCTGCAATTACTTAAGAGAAGCTTACGATATGCTGGTGGATTACCAGATGGAAGATATCGACTCTGAAAAACTGCTGGATCTGTGTACGCGTATGATCCTGCAGCAGCTGTTTGACCAGGATGAACATCTTCTGTATCTGGCTGAAAAAGTGTTTGAGGCCGGAAAGGCAGACAGTGTGATCCTGGATTATCTGTGTGAACATTATAATGGGACCACCTCACGGATGTATGAGATCCTGATCCAGGCAGCCGGGGCTCATGTGGAGACCTATGATCTGGAAGAACGTCTGCTGGCCCAGATGCTTTTTACAGGCAGCTGTGCCCAGATAGATTCTGTTTTTGACCTTTATATGAAGCGGAAACAGACCAGGGAAAGCATGGTCAAGGCTTATTTCACCCAGAAATGCATCCAGTATTTCTTAGAGGGAAAGGAGATCGATGCGACCATCTTCGGATATCTGAAAAATGCTGTTAATGCCAGCATGAACAAAGAGAAACTGCCTACGATCTATCTTTTAGCTCTTACCCGGTATTATGGGGAACAGAAAGGTCTGGAAATATCTGAGGAAGAGAAAAAACAGCTTCAGATGATGCTGGATCTTCTGTTAGAAGGCGGCATGGTATTTCCTTATATGAAGCAGCTGGCAGGTCTTGTATCTGTTCCGGAAGATATTATGGATAAGACCATGATCGAATACCGGGGAGATAAAAACAGACAGCCATGGATCGAAATGCGGATCCTTCCTCAGGAAGAGCATTTTACAAGAGAAGAGATGCGCCGGGTCTACCAGGGCATTTACATAAAAGAGATCACACTGTTTAAGGGAGAGACCCTGGAATATCAGATCTATGAACGAAAAGAAACAGGGGCTGTTCTTGTAAAAGAGGACCGTGCAGTCTGCAGTCTGCAGACAGAGGCCAAAGAGAACAGTCGTTTTGCCTGCTTAAACCAGATGTCAGAAGCTCTCACAGAGCAGGATCCAGAGGGACTTTTAGAGGCTATGGAAGACTATGTAAAGAAGTCTATGGCTTTAGGGATCTTATTTCCGGTGAAATAAGTGTGCCTTTAGATCAAAAATGATAGAAATGTACGAACATGTACGAAGTACAACGGAGGAAACGAACAGATGGAAGGACTTGTAATAGGGCTGGATCTGAATGATGACTATTCCCAGATCAGCTGCAATGAAAAAGAAAAGTCCTGGACAGTTCCTACGGTGATCTGCCGCAGAAAAGAGAAAGAGACCTGGCTCATAGGGGAAGAAGCCTATGCAGCCACTCTTTTAGGAGAGGGAGTCATTGTAGATAAGCTGCTGAAAATGGTCCGCAAAGATGGTACCTCTACCATAGGAGGCATCTGCTATACAGGAACGGACCTTTTAAAGATATTTTTAAAAAAACTGCTGGAGTATCCTTTTAAGGAATTCCATACAGATGAGGTGGCACAGCTTGTGATCACCATGCATAAAACAGACGCAAGAGTGACGGACTGCCTGATGTACTGCGCAGATTATATGAACATTCCCAGAGACCGGGTCCATGTGATCAGCCATACAGAAAGCTTTGCCTACTATGTATTAAGCCAGAGAAAAGAGCTTTGGAGCAATCAGGTGGGCTTATTTGAGTTATCTGAAGACCGGCTGTGCTATTATGAGATGAAAGTGCAAAGAGGCATGCGCCGCAACATGGTCCAGGCAGAGGCACAGAACCAGGAAGAAGCTTTTGACCTGGATATCCTGAATTCTCCGTCTGGAAGTAAGTTAGCTGACCAGATCCTTTGCTCCTGCGGGGAAAAACTATTGGAGAAAAAGCTGTTTTCTACGGTATTCCTTACGGGAAAAGGCTTTGAGCGTCAGGACTGGGCTACCGGTTTTATGAAGCTTGCCTGCAACCGCAGGAGAGTGTTTGTGGAAAATGTATTGTTTTCCAAAGGTGCAGCTATTAAAGGGGGAGATTATCTGGCTCAGGGAACACAATTTCCCTATGTGTTTGTCTGTGAAGGCCGTTTAAAGGCAGAAGTAGCCTTAAAAGTAATGCGGGCCGGAAAAGAGATCATGCTGGCGGTGGCTTCCTATGGAGATAACTGGTATGAGTCCAAAAGCTCTTTAGAGCTTATTTTAGATGACCAGAAGGAGATCGAATTTACCGTTTCCTATCTGGATTCCAGAAAGAAACGGATCGTCTCCGTGCCTTTAACAGGATTTCCAGAGCGGCCAAAGCGCACCACCAGGATTCAGATGAATATTGGTTTTACAGATGAAAATACCATGGCAGTGGTGATCCGGGATAAAGGCTTTGGGGAATTGTTCCCGGCCAGTGATACAGTGATCAGACAAGAGGTGATCCTATGAGTTTATTGCTATGCAGAAGGGAACGGGTAAAGCATCCCTTTTATATCGAAGTACTGGGGATCCATATTTATTCTTCCCAGGAGCTTTGCTATGTGATCTATCATCACCCGCTGTTGGTGATGAATGATTTTGCAGATGCCTCATTGTTTTCTTTTATTAGAAATGAGCTGGGACTTGGCTTTTTAGCAGGTCGCATGGAAAAGCTTATAGAGGCTGGGGGAAAGCCGGAAGAAGCTTTATATCTGTTCCTTTCTGAGTGTGATTATTATACAGAAAAAGAAGCCCAGAAATTCAAACAGACAGCGGCTTCTTACAGGAATCTGCCGGAGCATGCCTATGAAAAGGCAGTGGCTGATTATCTCTTTTCCAGAAAACAGTATGGAAGAGCGGTGCAGCGCTATGAAAAGCTGGTGGAAGCAGAGGAAAAACAGAAGAAAGAGAAAAATTTCTGGTCGGATGTTTACCAGAACCTGGGGGCAGCTTATGCCCAGATGTTCCAGTTTCATAAGGCATACAAGGCATATAATACTGCTTTTGGGCTGAACGAAGATCCCCAGATCCTGGAAAAGATCTATCTGCTCACCTGTTTTGCACCAGGCTTATCTATAGATGAAAGCTACCAGACACTATTTAAGACGGAGCTTAAGGAAGAGTGGAAGCAGAAATTAGAACAGGCAGAGCTGACAGCAGGCCAGGCAGAAGGCTTAAAGACCTTAAGAGCCATGTGGAAGCAGGACCCGGCAGGACAGCTGGAACGTGCAGGCCGTCTTATCAGCAAATGGAAAGCGGAATACAGAGTTACACAGGGGTAGGCACTTTTGAAACCGAAAGTGCCGTATGATAACGTAGTGGTTGCGGGAATTTGCCGTATTTAAATGCGAAGCTACGGCAAATTCCGTGCTGTTCATGCAATACATGAACAGCAACATATCGTAAGCAGGAGGCATAGACAACAATGGCATTTCAGACAGCAAAGGAGTACCTGGAAAAAAGAGGCTTTGGAGACCGGATTAAAGAATTTGAGGTTTCCAGCGCAACCGTAGAGTTAGCGGCTGTAGCAGTAGGCTGCGAACCGGCCCACATTGCAAAAACATTGTCCTTTTTAACAGGAGAAGGACCGATCCTTATCGTGGCAGCAGGAGATGCAAAGATCGATAACCACAAATATAAATCCTTTTTCGGCGTAAAGGCGAAAATGCTGACCGTAGAACAGGTTTCAGAACTGATCGGCCATGAGGTTGGGGGTGTATGCCCTTATGGCATCAAAGAAGGGGTTGAGGTATATTTAGATGAGTCCTTAAAGCGCTTTGATGTAGTCTATCCAGCCTGCGGAAGCAGCAACAGTGCTGTAAAGCTGTCCATCCCGGATCTGGAAAAGTCCTGCGACTTTGAACAGTGGGTGGATGTGTGCAAGCTGCCTCAGTAGAGTTATATATAAGTTTGCTCTTGACAAATCAGTAAAAAATATTTATGCTTGAAAACAGCAGTATAAAAAACGGTGATGAACAAGAGGAGTACATTTTTAAGACCCTCAGAGAAAGCGGCTCACTGGCTGAAAGGCCGCTTGGGAATACTTAAAAGTGGAAGGTAGCTTGTGAGCCGGACAGGTGAGAAAGATCCATTAGCCTGTTCCGTTTGCCCGCGTTAAGGGAGAGAGTACGAGAGGTTTTAAGATATGTAAAAGAGATATTTTAAATTTTCGTATTCCGTGAGATGACCGGATGTGTATTGTGTATGCATTGACGGTTAGATCAAAGGTGGTACCGCGATACAGTCGCCCTTTGCTTCCTATATGGGAAGCAAAGGGCTTTTTGCTGTTTCTACGTATACAACCTCCGCCAGGAGGTTTGCCGTAAAGTATATAAAAAGGAGAATTCAGATGAAGGAACTGGAAAAGACCTACAATCCGGCGGAAATTGAAGACCGCCTCTATGACAAATGGCTGAAGGGAAAATATTTCCACGCAGAAGTAAACAGAAGCAAGAAACCATTTACCATTGTTATGCCGCCGCCAAATATTACCGGTCAGCTGCACATGG
>CAVDQU010000069.1:0-14426 GCA_963611035.1 Agathobaculum sp. | reverse complement strand
TATTTACATCAATGGCAACATAGGGTCCGTCCTCGATCCGGGCTGCGATCTGGGCCATTATTTCCGGGTCAGAGCCGAAAAGCTGTACCGATACAGGCCCTTCTGCCGGGTCTACAGCCAGCAGCTCTTTTGTATTTTTATTTTTGTATAAAATAGCCTTGGCACTGACCATTTCAGTCACAGACATGCCTGCTCCCTGTTCCCTGCAAAGGAGACGGAAGGGCAGATCTGTCACGCCTGCCATAGGCGCCAGAAATACATTGTTATCTAAAAGGGTATCGCCGACCTTAAACTTCATCTGTTTCTCCCTTATCTTCGCCTTCCAGATCCTCTTTTTCCTCTTCCCAGTCTACATTTTCCCCTAAAAAGAAGGTCCTGTAATAAAGCTCTAATGCTTCCAGAAGTTCTTTCTTGGTCTCCTGGTACTCCTTGATCTTTAATACACTGCCGATCTCGTCAAAGAGATAATCTCCCTCTTCGGAAATGACCTGAAAATCCAGATTTCCCTTTTCATCGTATTCCAGGGTAAGGATCCCGCCTACATCTTCTGTAAAGAGGACACACATAATGTGCAGTTCATCTTTTACAGACTGGGGAAGGGACTGGAATTCTTCGTTGAAATAATATTTCTGCTCATAGGAGTTGGCTCCGCAGAGCACCACTTTATCTGTCATGTTATTTTTCCTTTCTATCACAAACTCACGAACCCGCACTAACGTGCTCTACTGCCTGCTAACGCAGGCGGTTCGTTCGTTAATGGCTTGTGAAAAACAAATGTCTGCTTCGCAGCCGCTTGTTTTTCCCTGCGCACATTAAAGTCCGCTGCACCAGCATAAACCGGTAACGGCGGACTTTATTATTCTTATCATACAGCTGACAAACCAGACTTTTTATTATCTTGCCAGCAGCTTTGCGATCTCATACTGAGACTCTGGGATATCCTTGGTCATGTTCAGTGCTTCCTGGATATCGTAATCTACAAATTCACCATGCTTATAAGCTACCAGACGGTTGCTCTTTCCTTCTGCTAACAGCTCTGCTGCTCTTGCGCCCATGATAGAAGCATATACACGGTCCTTGCAGGTAGGTGTACCACCACGCTGCATGTGGCCTAAAATAGTAGCACGGGTCTCGATACCGGTAGCTGCTTCAATACGCTTTGCCATGGAACCGGAATGTCCGATGCCCTCTGCATTGATGATGATATTATGTTTCTTTCCTCTCTTACGGTTCTCAATGATACGGTTGATCAGAGCCTGCTCATCTCCGTCATAACGTTCCGGAAGAAGGATGTCTTCTGCGCCGTTTGCAATGCCGCACCACAGTGCGATATATCCGGCATTACGTCCCATAACCTCAACAATACTGCACCGCTCATGGGAGGTAGATGTATCACGTATCTTATCAATGGCTTCCATTGCAGTGTTTACTGCTGTATCAAAACCAATGGTATAATCGGTGCATGCAATATCCAGGTCAATGGTTCCAGGAAGACCAATGGTGTTGATGCCCAGTGCAGAAAGCTTTCCTGCGCCTCGGAAAGAACCGTCGCCGCCGATGACTACGATACCGTCAATGTTGTGCTTGCGGCAGATCTCGGCACCTCTCTCCTGTCCTTCCGGTTTTGTAAATTCCAGACATCTTGCTGTATAAAGAATGGTACCGCCGCGGTTGATGATATCAGATACACTGGTGGTATCCATATCCACGATCTCTTCATCCAGAAGTCCGGCATATCCTCTCATAATGCCTTTTACCTTCAGGCCCTTGTTGATCGCACCTCTTACAACCGCACGAATGGCTGCGTTCATTCCAGGAGCATCACCTCCGCTGGTTAATACTCCAATGGTTTTAACTGACTTTGCCATACCAATCTACCTCCTTGTTTTAAGCACATCTCCACATCTGATGCGCGTTGCTTCTGTTCTTAAATAAATACAACGCTATTCTAATTCATTTTCCCAGATTAATCAAGTTCTTTTCTACCACTTTGACATTATTTTCACCAAGTTGGCGGATCAGTTTTTCCATCAGCTCCCCTGCAGCCTCTACTTTCCAGTTTGCAGGCAGAATTTTCTTAGCCCGTTCCTTCTTTAAATAGATGACTACGCTGTCCTGACCTTCACTTTCTTTCAAAATGCCTAAAATGGTCCCTTCCATGGCCTGATACATTTTTTTATCTTCAAACTGCAGCCACAGCTGTCTTGGAACCTTGGAAAATGGGATCACCTGTTCGCAGACCAGTTTGCCTGCCGGTTCATCGCCTAAAGACACTCTTCCCTTGATAAAGATCTTGGAGTCTTCTGTCAGCAGATCTCGGTCTGCCTCATAATTTTTCGGAAAAACGACCACCTCTACAGAGCCCATTAAATCTTCCAGCGTGATAAACGCCATTAACTGGTTGCTCCTTGTGGTTTTCACCACTTTTCCGGTCACCAGTCCGCCTACTACCACCTTCATGCCATCTTTTACTGCCGCTTCTTCTGTCTCTTCATCTACAATAAAATCAGCTGCTGTAGCAGAGATATTCTTTCTCCACAGGCCTTCGTAATCGTCCAGCGGGTGACCGCTGATGTACACGCCTAAAATATCTTTTTCAAATGCCAGCAGTTCTTCCTTGGAATACTCTCCCACATCTGGAAAAGAAACCTGATATTCTTTCTTATCTTCCTCTGATACCAGGTCAAACAGGCTCATCTGGCCTTCCCAGGCGTTTTTGCGCTCTCTGGCCTTATTATCCAGAAGGATCGGTGCCACTGCCATTTTCTGCCGTCTGGTGCCCGGAAGGGAGTCCATAGCTCCTGACTTGATAAAGTTTTCAATAGTACGGCGGTTCACCTCTTTGTTGGTCATACGGCTGATAAAATCTTCCATGGAGCTGAAAATGCCGTTTTTCTTTCGTTCTTCTAAGATCGCATCCACCACAGGTCTTCCCACGCTCTTAATAGCAGAAAGTCCATAGCGGATGCCGTCTCCTGATACAGAGAACCCGCTTTCTCCTTCGTTGATATCCGGCGGCAGGATGGCAATATCCATCATACGGCGGCAGGTAAGGATATATTCCGAAAACTTGCTTACATTATCCATGACAGAAGACATTAACGCTGCCATAAACTCTTTTGGATAATAATATTTTAAATAAGCCGTCTGATAGGAAACCACCGCATAAGCCGCCGCATGAGACTTATTAAAGGCGTACTTTGCGAAGTCGATCATTTCATCATAAATGTGATTTGCCGTCTTCTCATCAATGCCATTGGCAATACAGCCTTTTACGCCCTCTTTTTCATTTCCATAAACGAAGTTCTGCCGTTCTTTCTCCATGACAGCCGTCTTTTTCTTACTCATGGCACGGCGCACCAGATCGCTTCGGCCCATGGTATAGCCAGCCAGATCACGAACGATCTGCATAACCTGCTCCTGGTAAACGATACAGCCATAGGTTGGGCTTAAAATAGGCTCCAGCTGGGGGCACTCATAAGTAATGGAAGTCTTGTCATTTTTACCCTTTAAATAGCGGGGAATAAAATCCATAGGACCCGGACGGTACAGAGAAATACCGGCGATAATATCTTCCAGGTTCTCCGGCTTTAACTCCTTCATGAACCCTTTCATGCCGCCGCTTTCAAGCTGGAACACGCCTTCTGTACGGCCTGTGCCAATGGACTCCAGTACCTTTTTATCATCATAATCAATGTGATCCATATCCAGCTTGATACCATAGTCTTTTTCTGCCAGACGCACCGCATTCTGGATCACGGTCAGAGTACGAAGCCCCAGGAAGTCCATTTTTAAAAGACCCAGCTCTTCAATGGTAGTCATGGTAAACTGGGTGGTAATGGTTCCGTCTGCTGCTCTGGATAATGGCACAAACTCGTCAATGGAACGGCTGCCGATTACGACACCTGCCGCATGCATGGAGGTATGTCTTGGCAGACCTTCCAGACGTTTTGACATGTCAATGAGGTATTTTACCTGTTCATTTTCATTATAAAGCTTCTTTAGATCCGGATTGGCAGTAAGGGCCTTATCCAGCGTCATCCCCAGATCATTGGGGATCATTTTCGCAATGGAATCACACATGGCATAAGGCAGATCCAACACGCGGCCCACATCACGGACCACACCTTTTGCAGCCAGTGTACCAAAGGTAACGATCTGCACTACCTGGTCTTTGCCATATTTACGCACAACATAGTCGATGACTTCCTGGCGGCGCTCATAGCAAAAATCCACGTCAATATCAGGCATGGATACTCGCTCCGGGTTTAAGAAACGCTCAAAAAGCAGGTTATAGCGTACCGGATCAATGTTAGTGATACCTAACGTATAAGAAACAATACTTCCTGCCGCAGAACCACGGCCCGGCCCTACCATAATATCCCGGGAACGGGCATAATTAATGAAATCCCATACGATCAGGAAGTAATCCACATAGCCCATGGTTTTGATGACACCTAATTCATAGTCCAGGCGGCGGCTTAAAGTGCCGTCATCATTTGGATAACGGGTCTTAAAACCTTCCCGGCACAGGTGGTTTAAATAGGTCCAGGAATCAAAGCCTTCCGGCACCTCATATTTTGGCAGCTTGGTAACGCCAAATTCGATCTCCACATTGCACCGCTCCGCGATCTTGTGGGTATTGTCAATGGCTTCCTGGGCATAAGGGAACAGCTTTCGCATCTCTTCTTCGGACTTGCAGTAATACTGTCCGCCTTCATAACGCATACGGTCCTCATCCGTTA
Organism: Agathobaculum sp.; assembly: GCA_963611035.1. Lineage (GTDB taxonomy): Bacteria > Bacillota > Clostridia > Lachnospirales > Lachnospiraceae > Enterocloster. Next base: position 9,681 of record CAVDQU010000069.1, on the reverse strand, counting down.
CCTTCTTGCCAGTCTGGATACACAATAAAATGTCATGAGCCTTGGCATCTTCCGCATAGGTATAATGGATATCGTTGGTAGCCACCAGCTCCAGACCTGTCTCCTGGGAAAGGCGCAAAAGTCCCTGGTTTACCATTTTCTGCTCTGGTATGCCATGATCCTGAAGCTCTAGATAAAAGTGATCTTTTCCAAAGATCTCAGAATATCTTAAAGCAGACCGTTTTGCCTCTTCATACATGCCTCTGGCCAGGTATTTCTGCACTTCACCTGCAAGGCAGGCGCTAAGTGAGATAATGCCTTCGTGGTAAGTGGTCAGAAGATCCAGATCCACCCTTGGCTTATAGTAAAAACCGTCTACAAAGCCTTTGGAAACGATCTTCATCAGATTTTTGTAGCCTGTATTATTTTCCGCCAAAAGGATCAGGTGATAATAACGGTCCTCGCCAGCGCCATTTTCCCGGTCAAATCGGGAGCCGGGAGCCACATAGACCTCACAGCCAAGAATTGGCTTGATCCCTACTTCCCTGGCAGCCCGGTAAAAGTCGATGACGCCGTACATAACGCCGTGATCGGTGATTGCCATGCTGTCCATTCCCAGTTCTTTTGCCCTGGCGGTCAGCTCCTTTATCTTGGAAGAGCCGTCCAAAAGGCTATATTCTGTATGGACATGCAGATGCGTAAATGCCATAAACTCTCCTTTGTGAAATAAAATAATGTTACCCCTCTGATACTGAATTGCTACGTGCTTTGCACTCTCGAAATTCTATCCTATAATTCAAAAAGAGACCGCCCAATATAGCAGCCTCTTTTACCTGTTTATATCATACTTGATCAAATCCTGTTTCCCGGAATCTTTTTACTGGTTCTGCAGGTATTTCTCGATCTCAGCAACTGCCTGCTCTTCGTCAGCGCCGTCTGCCTCTACGGTAATGGACTCGCCAGTTACCAGACCAAGAGTCATCATACCCATAATGCTCTTTGCGTTTACACGCTTAGAATCAGCTTCCAGGTAGATCTTGCTGTCATACTGACTTGCAACCTGGACCAGCATAGCTGCCGGACGTGCTTCCAGACCTGAAGACAACTCAATTTTAATAGATTTTTTGATCATAATTATCCTCCTCATTCCTGTAGATGAACCTATTTTCATCTAAGTACCTGTTTTAAGACCTTTCCCGTATATCCTGTGCCATCAGACTTAATTTTCTCAGTCTGTGATTGACACCGGATTTTCCTACCGGTGGTTCCAGCGCTTCCCCCAGCTCCTTTAAAGTGGCTTCCGGCCGTTCCAGGCGCAGTTTTGCCATTTCTTTTAAGTTATCTGGAAGAGATTCAAGCCCCACCGTATCACAGATATAGCGTATATCTTCCATCTGCTTCACCGCCGCGGAAACTGTTTTATTGATGTTTGCGGTCTCGCAGTTTACCTTGCGGTTCACCGTGTTGCGCATTTCTTTTACGATCCGTATATTCTCCAGTTCCATCAATGCCACCGGTGCTTCCATGATATTTAAAAGGTCAACGATCTGGCTGCCTTCTTTTACATATACCACGAAATAACGCTTGCGCAGCACGATCCTGGCATCAATATTAAATGACGCCATAAGTCCCTGAAGCTGCTTCGCCTTCCCCATAGACGCGCAGGTGATCTCAAAGTGATAAAACTTCTCCGGATCACTGATAGAGCCTGCCGCAAGAAAAGCTCCCCGGATGAACGCCCGTCTGCAACAGGCATTCTGCACGATCACGTTGTGGACCAAGGACAGGTCTTCTGCGATCTCGCCGTTCGCATCCAATAGTTTCGCCGCCTGTAAAACACGAAGAGCGTCTTCATGTTCCCTCACTGCTACAACGTAGGTCCTGCTCCGGGCCGGTAATAGGCCCTGACGGATTAAAACATCAGTATTTATATTAAATGTTTTTTTCAATAATGTAAAGTATTTTCTTGCAACTGCCAGATTTTCTGTGTGGATGGCAATGGCAAAGTGGTCGGATGCCGATATTTTCACCCGGCCGCAAAGGCTTAAGATCGCCGCGATCTCCGCGATCTGGCAATGTCTGGCAGGTGTAAGCTGCCTGGACAGTTCTTCTTTTACTGTGGAAGAAAATGACATTTTTACCTCTCTGCTATAGTAAATGCATTATGCCTTTTTGTTGTCTTTATCAATATCCCTGTGATCAATGCGGATGCCGTATTCCCCTACTTCTTCCAGATGCTCATAGAGCGCCCTTGCAATGGTAATGGAGCGGTGTTTTCCCCCTGTACAACCTACTGCGATCACCAGCTGGTTCTTTCCTTCATTTATGTAATTTGGCAGGAGAAAATCGATCATGTCAAAGAGCTTCTTTAAGAAAGCATCGGCGATCCCGCCCTGCATCACATAATCTCTTACTGCCTGCACCTGTCCTGTAAGGGGACGCAGATGTTCATCATAGTATGGATTTGGAAGAAAGCGCACATCAAATACCAGGTCCGCGTCTTCCGGTATCCCATATTTAAAACCGAAGGATAAAACGGTAACATACATATTTTTATACCGAGCGTCCTGCAAAAAGATCTTTTCCAGTTCTTTTCGCAGTTCCCTGGTAAGGAGCATGCTGGTATCAATGATATAATCTGCCTCTTTCTTTAAGAAAGCCAGCTTTTCCCGCTCTTTTTCAATGCCGTTTTCCAATCTTCCTGCGCCTGCAAGGGGATGGGTGCGGCGGGTCTCTTTATAACGTTTAATAAGGACCGCATCATTGGCATCCAGGAAAAGTACCTGTACGTCCACATTGCTGCTGCGCCAGTTTTCCAGGATCTCATCCAGATTTTCCAGTTCTTCCCCGCTTCGTATATCCAGACCTAAGGCTGCTTTTTCAATACTGGTGCCTTCTGATACAAGCTGCACAAATTTATCCACCAGAGAGATAGGCAGGTTGTCCACGCAGTAAAATCCGATATCTTCTAACATTTTTAAAGCAATGGTCTTTCCTGCCCCGCTCATTCCGGTTACGATCACAAGTTTCATTTGAATTCTCCCAGCCTTTTTACTTCCATTTCCAGTTCGATCCCGCTTAAGGCTTTGATTTTTTCTCTTACCTGTCTGCAAAGTTCCATTACATCCTCTGCAGTGGCATCATTGTAATTGATCACAAAACCGCTGTGTTTTTCTGAAACCATGGCGCCGCCTACGGAGAAGCCCTTTAAACCGGCCTCTTCGATCAGCTTTGCGGCAAAATTGCCCTCCGGTCTCTTAAAGGTACTGCCTGCGCTTGGATAATCCAGGGGCTGTTTTTCCCTGCGTTTCTGTGATAATTCCCGCATCTGGCTGCTGATGGCCTCTTTGCTTCCCTTGGTCAGCTCAAAAACTGCCTCTAATACAATGTAATTTTTCTTCGGGATGCAGCTGGTGCGATAGCCCAATTCCAGTTCCTCTGTGGGAAGTTCCAGGATCTCCCCGTCTGTTGTCATTACCTTTGCCCTGGATAAGATATTGCAGATCTCTGAGCCATAGGCTCCTGCATTCATCACCAGAGCGCCGCCAATAGTCCCTGGAATGCCAGAAGCAAATTCCATTCCTGTAAGAGAGCACTCCATAGCCAGTCTTGCAGTACGGCTTAATAATTCTCCTGCGCCTGCTCTTATAAGGATCTTTCCCGCTTTTTCATCCTCTTTTAACACACCGGAATAGGCCCAGCCTTCGGACATGGAAATAACAGCCCCCTGGTAGCCTTCATCGCTGACTAACAGGTTGCTTCCATTTCCCAGAATGGTCCAGGGGATATTTTCCTCCTTTAACAGGTTTAGCACCTCTTTCAGCTCTTCTTCGGATCCAGGACTGATATAAACAGCCGCCGGTCCTCCAATGCGGAAAGTGGTATGGCGTTTCATAGGCTCCATAAAGCGGAAGCTTCCTCTCTCTGAAGTCATGATCTCCTTCAGCTTCTCTTCCAGCTTTTCACAAAACTCTGACATGGGGTCTTATTCCTCTCTTACTCGTTTACTCTCTTTACTGCCTGATATCCTCTCAGGATCTTACTTAGAAGGGGTCATTCCCTTTAAATTGGCCTGTACGCGGTTATACAGCTCCTGGGCTGCATTGTAGCCCATCTTCTTCTGACGGTAGTTGACTGCTGCAGACTCTACGATAATGGCAAGGTTACGTCCTGGACGGATTGGGATAGTATGGCACACTACCTTGTTGCCTAAAAATTCCGTATACTGGTCTTCCAGGCCCAGCCGGTCATATTCTTTATCCTTGTTCCAGTCCTCTAATTTGATGACCATATCAATAGACTGGGTATCCTTAACACTTTCAACACCATACAGTGTCTTTACATCGATAATACCGATACCGCGAAGCTCGATAAAATGTCTGGTAATATCCGGCGCGCTTCCGATCAGTGTATCATCGCTGACCTTGCGGATCTCTACTACGTCATCAGTAACAAGACGGTGTCCACGCTTGATCAGCTCCAGAGCTGCCTCGCTTTTACCAATACCGCTCTCTCCCATGATCAGCACACCTTCACCAAATACATCCAGAAGTACGCCGTGGATACTGATACATGGTGCCAGTTTTACATTTAACCAGCGGATCACCTCTGCCATTAAAGAAGAAGTGGTCTTATCAGATACCAGACATGGAACGCCGTAGTAATTGCAGTACTCAAGAAGGTCCTCATCCGGTTCCTGGCTTCTGCTGAATACCAGACACGGGATCTGGCTGGAGGTCAGCTTATCAAACATCTGGCGCTTTACATCACGCTCCATAGTCTTAATATATGCCTGCTCTACATATCCAATGATCTGTACACGTTCTCTGTCAAAATGATCAAAAAATCCAGTCAGCTGCAGAGCCGGACGGTTTACATCCGGGTGGGTCAGCACGATCTTGTCTGTATCGATCTGCGGTGTGGAATTGCGCAGGTGCATTTTCTCGATCAGTTCTGTAATAGTTACTCCATGCATAATGGTTTCCCCCTTATGATCTTGATAATCTTTCTGTACTTGGTTTTTTCCAATATTTTCCAATATTCGCCGATTATTTATCCTTATACTATCACATTTTCATGTTATTGTCATGTATTTTCGTTTCCCGGGGCAGCCGGGATACGGTTACTGTTCCTCTGCTTCACGGCTGGTTTCCGGCTTATGAAAAAACAAATACACGGCCTCTGCCGCCTTCCGGTTCATCTGGGGCACCTGCTCCAGATCTTCTGCTGTGGCATTTCTGATGGCGTCAACATCCTTAAAATAACGCATAAGGGCCTTTCTTCTGGTTGGCCCGATGCCTTCAATATCATCTAAAATGGACTTCACCTGATCTTTTCCCCGCAGGCTTCTGTGGTATTCAATGGCAAAACGGTGGGCCTCATCCTGGATACGGGTGATCAGGCGGAAACCTTCGCTGTGGCGGTCAATAGGGATCTCTACGTTATTATAATATAAGCCTCTGGTCCTGTGATTGTCATCCTTTACCATACCGCACACGGGGATAGAAAGTCCAAGGCGGTCAAGGACTGCCAGAGCGATATTTACCTGTCCACGTCCACCGTCCATCATGATCAGGTCCGGGAAACGGGTAAAACTTCCATAAGAAATGTCTTTTCCCTCTTCCCGCAGTTCTTTGCTTTCCTGTATACCATGGGAAAACCGGCGTGTCAGCACCTCTTCCATAGATGCGTAGTCATTTGGCCCCTGAACGGTGCGGATCTTAAATTTACGGTAATCACTTCGCTTTGGCTTTCCGTCTTCATAGACCACCATGGAACCAACTGACTCCACGCCGCTGGTATTGGAAATATCGAAGGCTTCCACCCGGCGGATGCCTTCGATGCCGATCCACTGGCCCACTTGGTTGATCGCTCCAATGGTGCGCAGTTCTTCCCTCTTTACTTTTTCCCGGTCCTGAGTCAGGATCAGGTCTGCGTTTCTGGCTGCCAGCTCTACCAGACGCTCTTTTTCACCCTTTTTCGGCACAACGATCTTTACTTTCTGGCCTTTTTTCCGGGACAGCCACTGACAGATGATCTCTTCCTCTTCAATGGGATATTGGAGCCATACTTCCCTTGGGATAAAGGGAGTCCCAGCATAAAACTGCTTTACAAAGCCGTCTAATACCTCCCCTCTGCTCTCTGCCATTCCCGCCTGGATGTGGAAATGCTCTCTTCCGATCATCTTTCCTTCCCGGATAAAGAAGACCTGTACTACCACATCTTCCATATCTCTTGCCATGGCAACAATATCCCGGTCTTCTCTTGTGCTGCTGGTGATCTTCTGCTTCTGGGCCACCTGTTTCACGCTGTTTAACAGTTCCCGGTACTCAATGGCCTTTTCAAATTCCATTTTTTCAGAAGCATCATACATTTTATCTTCCAGTGATTTAAGTAAGGGCTCATAATGACCTCCTAAAAAGTCCATGGCCCCCTTAAAAGACTCCTGGTACTCTTCTTTGGAAATATATCCCTGACAGGGGGCATCACACTGGTGGATGTGATAATTTAAACAAGGGCGCTCTTTTCCTGTATCTTTCGGCAGATTGCGGTTGCAGGTGCGGATGCGGTACAGCTTGTGGATCAGCTCCAGGCTGTCTTTTACAGCCCCGGCACTGGTATAAGGACCGAAATAGCGGCTCCTGCCGTCTTTTTTCATATCTCTTGAAAATAATAAACGGGGAAAATCTTCCCAGACAGTGGCCTTGATATAAGGATAGGTCTTGTCATCCTTTAACATGGTATTATACCGGGGTCTGTGCTCTTTGATCAGATTACACTCTAACACCAGAGCCTCTAATTCGGAGTCAGTCAGGATATATTCAAACCATGCAATATGGGATACCATCTGCTGGATCTTGGCTGTTTTATTGCGGCTACTCTGAAAATACTGGCGCACACGGTTCTTTAAGCTGATGGCTTTTCCCACATAGATGATCTCATCCCTGTGGTTATGCATCAGATACACACCGGGACTTGCAGGCAGTTTTTTTAATTCCTCTTCCAGATCAAAAAACATGTTTTCACCTCAATCTTCCCCCGTCATAGCGGCGTAGCAGCTGGATATGGCGGCGCAGGTCTGAAACCTGTTCTGTTTTGGTCTTCCCGGTTTCCGGCTGTAAGTCTAAGGACAGGAAAATACAGTCCAGTTCTTTCTGGGTCACATGGCCTTCCATTTGCTTTAATACTGCCAGCTGGTCTTCCGGGCGGTCAGCGTCTAAAAAGCGCTCCAGCCATTCATGTCCCATCGGTTCTTCATCTGGCTCTGGCTGGATATATTCTGTATTTGATACTGTATATCTGCTGTCTGCGCTGTTTTCCTGTCCCGGAAATACCTGCTCAAAGCGGTATTCCTGGGTAACATCCGGATATTTTTCCCAGTCTACAGGGCTTATAAACATTTCCAGAGGTCTTACATATACCTGGTAATCCCCATAAAGGGCCTGATAAACCACCATTTTCTCTCCTGTTTCTGAATGAGTGGCCACTGCAATAACCTGATATAATTTATTTTTAAAATGCCTGTAAAAAGTTCCAGGCTGCGGGATTCTGTTCATATTTGCACTCCTTAATCGTACATATGTTTCTTTCACAGTATACCACAAGTTTTATAGAATGTAAAAGGCACTGATCCATAGCAGCAAAAAGCAGTAAAAAGGCCGCAGCATTTTCTGCCACGGCCCATTTCTAACCTATTGATATTTATAACATAAACTTCTATATTACCTGCTGGCGCAGGTCAATTTCATCTTACGCCTCAGCCAGATGCTTCTTTAAAGTCTCTCTTACAGCGCCCTTACCAGCGATCAGTTCTGCGAAGATGCTTTCTACATATTCCCCAAGACCTGCTTCATATAAGTCTACGCCAAAGATCTTTGCATTGCTTAAGATCGGAGCTAATACTGCGTGTACGTCGCAGGACTCTCCTACCTTTACGCCTGCCAGCTTGCCAGCCAGTTCCTCATACATTGGATCCGGGCTTACGGTGAAAGCGTTCAGCTCATCATCCACACCTAACAGGTAACGGCACCAGCCAGCCTGTACCATTGGGATGAATTTTAAAGATTTTACATCCAGTTCAGGACTTGCCAGATATTCCTTAATAGTCTCACCAAAGCGGATAGACAGCTTCTGGGAAGTATCGCAGGCAATTCTCTGTGGGGTGTCAGGCATAAATGGGTTTGGTACACGGATCTGAAGTACTTCATCAATAAACTTCTTTGGAGAAAGGATACCAGGATCTGTAACTACCGGAAGTCCCTCTTTGTAGCCGATGATCTCAACCAGTTTCACAAGGTCAGCATCCTTCATCTCGTCGCTGATCTTTGTATAGCCTAACAGGCAGCCGTATACAGCCAGTGCAGTGTGCAGAGGATTTAAGCAGGTGCAGACTTTCATGCGCTCTACCTTTTCTACGGTCTCTCTGGAAGTGAACATAACTCCTGCATTCTCTAATGCCGGACGGCCGTTTGGAAATGCATTTTCAATTACAAGGTACTGTGCCTCTTCTGCGTTTACGAAAGGTGCTACATAGGTATTCTTGCTGGTAACGATGCTTTCTGTATCAGTAAATCCAGCGTCTTCCAGCATCTTCTTTACGCTTGCGTCTGGACGCGGGGTGATCTTGTCGATCATGCTCCATGGGAAGGAAACCTTTGCAGGATTCTCAATATACTCTAAAAAGCCCTTTTCTGCCTTTCCATTCTCAGTCCATGCCTTTGCATAAGCATCTACTGCTGCAAACAGCTTGTCTCCGTTGTGGGAGCAGTTATCCATACTTACCAGAGCTAATGGTGCTGCGCCCTGGGTATATCTCCAATAGCATAATGCTGCCAGCTTGCCGATGTAGCTGTCTGCATTTTCAGGACCTGCCTCAAAATCAGCCTTTACATCTGCGCGGAAAGATCCGTCAGGAGAAGTAATGCTGTAGCCCTTTTCAGTAATGGTAAAGCTTACCATTTGAAGAGTATCACTTGCGAAGATCTCTTTTAAACGGCTCCAGTCCTCTGCATCATGACGGTCTACTGTCAGGGACTCTGCCAGGCTTCCGATCACGGTCTTTTCAATGGTTCCGTTGGCCTTTAAGGTAACTAAAAGGCTTAAGTCATCCTGTGGGCGGTATGCCTTCTTGATGATCTCATAGTCATAACCTTCAGCTACGATGATACCAGTCTTTTCAATTCCTTCATTTAACAGTTTCTGCTGTAATGCAGCCGGGAATGCGCGGAAAATGTTTCCTGCGCCAAAGTGTACCCACTGTGGAGTCTTCTTTGTTGCTTCCTTCATAGCCTGACGGTCAAACTGTGGAAGTTTGATCTGGGCCTTTTCCCACTGCTCTTTGTTTTTCAATTCGCTGTCCAGTAAACGCATAACAATCTCCTCCTGTTTGTTTTGTGATATGTGTTATACTAATATATTACTTTCTGTTTTTTATTCTACCACATATTTTTATAATTTCCATATGAATTTTTGTTAATATCATTGCAAAAGTTGCGGTATAATATAAAAAAGTGTCCTCCTGCCATTCTCCTAATACCAACAGCAAAAGGACACTATTTTTTTATCATTATTTTCTTTTTATAACCTGCACTTTAGATACCTGCACCGCCGTATACAAGATTGGGCAGGAACAGAACTGCCTGAGGCAGGAAGATACACACTGCCAGAGTTCCAAAAATCGCTATAAAGTAAGGAATTGAATAT
>CAVDQU010000068.1:0-14436 GCA_963611035.1 Agathobaculum sp. | reverse complement strand
CTTATCAAGAATTTTATTTTTGTCAACGACTTTTTATAAGATGATTGTTTTTTTATACAGAAAAACACAGGCATCCGATTGTTGCCATCGGACACCTGTGTCCTGTATCCTGATCTTTACAGATCAGTTTTCTGTTAAATGATTATGATTCTTCGTTTTCTTCTGTGCTCTCAGATGTAGCCTTAGCATCCTCAGTCTCATCCATATCCAGAACTTCCTCTGCTACATTGTCCTCAGAGATTTCATCATCTTCTGCTCCATCCAGAGCAATCTCATCATCTTCTAACATGGAGATTTCGTCATCTTCTGTAAGAAGTCTGTCATCCGTATCCAGCTTTACATTGCGGTAACGCTTCATACCTGTACCGGCAGGAATTGGCTTACCGATAATTACATTCTCCTTGATACCGATCAGATGGTCAACCTTACCATTGATAGCAGCTTCGGTCAGAACCTTTGTGGTCTCCTGGAAGGATGCTGCGGATAAGAAGGAATCAGTTGCAAGAGATGCCTTGGTGATACCAAGCATTACCTGCTTGCCTTCTGCAGGCTGTTTGCCCTGAGCGATAAATTCTTCGTTCATCTCATTGAAGTCAAGAACATCCATGGATACACCCGGGAGAACATTGCTGTCGCCGCTCTCTTCAATACGGATCTTCTTTAACATCTGGTGTACGATCATTTCGATATGCTTATCGTTGATCTCAACACCCTGGAGACGGTATACACGCTGAACTTCCTGGATCATGTAATCCTGTACAGCACGAACGCCCTTGATCTTTAAGATATCATGTGGGTTTACGCTACCTTCCGTCAACTCATCACCGGCTTCAAGAACCTGGCCTTCCATAACCTTGATTCTGGATCCGTATGGGATCAGATAAGTCTTGGAATTGCCGTTTTCCATATCAGTAACGGTAATTTCACGTTTCTTTTTCGTATCCTTAATGTCTACTACACCGCCAAATTCAGTGATGATAGCAAGACCCTTTGGCTTACGTGCCTCAAAAAGCTCCTCAACTCGAGGAAGACCCTGTGTGATATCGCCACCGGCAACACCACCGGTATGGAATGTACGCATGGTCAGCTGTGTACCAGGCTCACCGATAGACTGAGCTGCGATGATACCAACAGCTTCACCAACCTGTACAGGCTGTCCGGTTGCCATGTTTGCACCGTAGCACTTAGCACACACACCAATATGGGACTTACAGCTTAATACGGTACGGATCTTAACAGACTTACGTCCTAACTTGTTCAGAACCTTCATAACAGCTGCAGCACGCTTTGGTGTACACATATGGTTAGCCTTGATCACAACTTCACCCGTATCCGGATCGGTAATGGTCTCAGCGATATAACGTCCTGTGATTCTCTCTTCCAGGTCCTCGATCACTTCGTTACCGTCCATGAAAGCCTTGATCTCCATGTAAGGGATCTCTTTGCCTTCGCAGCAGTCAACTTCACGGATGATCAGATCCTGAGATACGTCTACCAGACGTCTTGTCAGGTAACCAGAGTCAGCGGTACGAAGAGCGGTATCGGACAGACCTTTACGAGCACCATGAGCGGAGATGAAGTACTCCAGTACGTCAAGACCTTCACGGAAGTTGGACTTGATAGGAAGTTCGATGGTGTGACCAGTTGTATCTGCCATCAGTCCTCGCATACCAGCCAGCTGCTTGATCTGCTTATCAGATCCTCGCGCACCAGAGTCAGCCATCATGAAGATGTTGTTGTACTTATCCAGTCCGGTCAACAGGTCATGGGTCAGCTGATCATCGGTGGTCTTCCAGGTTTCGATAACTTCTTTATAACGCTCCTCCTCGGTAATAAGACCGCGGCGGTAGTTCTTTGCAATATGGTCTACTGTAGCCTGTGCATCAGCGATCAGTTTCGGCTTGCTTGCAGGTACGGTCATATCAGAAATAGATACGGTCATAGCTGCTCTTGTAGAGAACTTGTAACCGATTGCCTTGATATCATCCAGTGTAACGGCAGTCTGGGTAGCGCCATGTACATTGATAACTTTTTCAAGGATCTGCTTTAACTGCTTCTTAGCTACGTGGAAGTCAACTTCCAGCTTTAATTCATTTTCAGGAATGCTTCTGTCTACAAAGCCTAAGTCCTGAGGAATGATCTCGTTGAAGATGAAACGTCCAATGGTGGATTCGATCACACCGGTCTTAACAGTGCCGTCCGGCATTATCTTGCGAACTCTTACCTTAACTCTGGAGTGAAGAGTTGCCTCCTGGTTCTCATATGCCAGGATCGCTTCGTTTACACTCTTGAATATCATGCCTTCGCCCTTAGCGCCAGGACGCTCCTGGGTCAGATAGTAGATACCAAGTACCATATCCTGTGAAGGAACAGCTACAGGACCACCATCAGAAGGCTTTAACAGGTTGTTCGGGCTTAACAGAAGGAAGCGGCACTCAGCCTGTGCTTCTACGGACAGAGGAAGATGAACTGCCATCTGGTCACCATCGAAGTCGGCGTTGAACGCGGTACAAACAAGTGGGTGCAGCTTAATAGCTTTACCTTCTACCAGGATCGGTTCGAATGCCTGGATACCAAGTCTGTGCAGTGTAGGAGCACGGTTTAACATAACCGGATGCTCTTTGATAACGTCTTCCAGAACATCCCATACTTCTGTCTGAAGCTTTTCAACCATCTTCTTTGCATTCTTAATGTTGTGGGCAGTACCATTAGCTACTAACTCCTTCATTACGAATGGCTTAAACAGTTCGATCGCCATTTCCTTTGGCAGACCGCACTGATAAATCTTTAATTCAGGACCAACGACGATAACGGAACGTCCGGAATAGTCAACTCGCTTACCTAACAGGTTCTGACGGAAACGTCCCTGCTTGCCCTTTAACATATCGGAAAGAGACTTAAGAGCACGGTTTCCAGGTCCTGTTACAGGACGGCCGCGGCGGCCATTGTCGATCAGGGCGTCAACTGCTTCCTGAAGCATACGCTTCTCGTTGCGGACGATGATGTCCGGAGCACCAAGCTCTAACAGTCTTGCCAGACGGTTATTACGGTTGATAATTCTTCTATATAAATCGTTTAAGTCGCTGGTTGCAAAACGTCCGCCGTCCAGCTGTACCATAGGACGGATATCCGGCGGGATAACCGGGATAACATCCATGATCATCCACTCAGGACGGTTTCCGGAGTTTAAGAATGCCTCTACAACTTCCAGACGCTTGATAATTCTTGCACGTTTCTGGCCGCTTGCATCCACCAGCTGCTTTCTTAATTCAGCAGAATCTTTTTCCAGGTCAATCGCCTTTAACAGCTCCTGGATCGCCTCAGCACCCATTCCTACGCGGAATGCAGTGCTGCTGCCGTATTTCTCTACTTCTTCACGGTATTCCTTCTCAGATAATACCTGCTTGTACTGAAGGCTTGTTACGCCCGGATCCAGTACAACATAAGAAGCGAAATACAGAACTTTCTCCAGAGTTCTTGGAGAAATATCAAGAATCAGGCCCATACGGCTTGGGATACCCTTAAAGTACCAGATATGGGATACAGGAGCAGCAAGCTCGATACGTCCCATACGCTCTCTTCTGACGCTGGACTTGGTAACTTCAACGCCGCAGCGATCGCAGATCACGCCTTTATAACGGATCTTCTTGTACTTTCCGCAGTGGCACTCCCAGTCCTTGCTCGGTCCGAAGATCCTCTCGCAGAAGAGTCCGTCTTTTTCCGGTTTTAAGGTTCTGTAGTTAATGGTCTCCGGCTTCTTTACAACGCCGTGATCCCACCAGTCTTTCCACTCCTTGGAAGGAGCGCCTGAAGGCTCAGGCATACGGTTGCGCATCGCGCCCTGCTCCCACCATTCCTTCCACTGCTTGCTTGGCTTATCTGCAGGCTCCGGAGTTCTGTGTGTCCAGGAGCGGATCTTTTCAGGGGAAGCCAGACCTATTTTAATGGCATCAAACGCCATTGGATGATAAGTTTCATTTGTTGTTTCCGGCATGAGCTTATACTCCCTTCTATTATTCGTTCTCACTGTCATCTGTATATGCGTCATACAGGTCATCTGTATAATCGTCGTTTGTTTCCTTTGAATCGGATTCTACATTCACAAGCTCATTATTCTTGAATTCCTGCTCCTGATATCCGTAATTGGAGTAAGACTCTCTGTCATTGTAATGACGGTCGCCTTCCAGCATAGCACGCAGTTCTGTATCGCCGTAGTCGATGCTCTCTGTCATCTCTACTTCGGTACCATCTTCTCTCTGAACCTGAACATCCAGACCCAGGGACTGCATTTCCTTAAGAAGTACCTTGAAGGATTCCGGAACGCCTGGCTCAGGGATATTCTCGCCCTTGATGATAGCCTCGTATGTCTTCACACGGCCAACTACGTCGTCAGACTTAACAGTCATGATCTCCTGCAGGGTGTAGGAAGCACCATATGCCTCCAGAGCCCAAACCTCCATCTCTCCGAAACGCTGTCCGCCGAACTGAGCTTTGCCACCCAGAGGCTGCTGTGTAACCAGGGAGTAAGGACCGGTAGAACGTGCATGGATCTTATCGTCTACCAGATGATGCAGTTTCAGGTAATGCATGTGTCCGATGGTTACTGCGCCGTCGAAGTACTCGCCGGTACGTCCATCGCGGAGACGTACTTTACCATCACGGCTGATCGGTACGCCTTCCCACAGCTTTCTGTGCTCTAAGTGGGAACCAAGGTAATCCATTACCTCAGGTCTTAAAGTATCTTTATATTTAGCTTCAAACTCTTCCCATGGAGTATTTACATAGTCGTTTGCAAGCTCCAGCGTATCCTGGATATCATTCTCGTTTGCGCCATCGAAGATAGGAGTGGAAACGTTAAATCCAAGTGCCTTGGCTGCAAGGCTTAAGTGGATCTCTAACACCTGTCCGATGTTCATACGGGAAGGTACGCCCAGTGGGTTTAATACGATGTCCAGAGGACGGCCGTTTGGAAGGAATGGCATATCTTCTACAGGAAGTACACGGGAAACGACACCCTTGTTACCATGACGTCCAGCCATCTTATCACCAACAGAGATCTTACGTTTCTGGGCAATGTAGATACGAACGGTCTGATTTACGCCTGGTGCAAGTTCATCGCCATTTTCTCTTGTAAATACCTTTGCGTCAACGATGATACCATATGCACCATGAGGTACCTTTAAGGAGGTATCACGTACTTCTCTTGCCTTCTCACCGAAGATAGCTCTTAACAGTCTCTCCTCAGCAGTCAGCTCAGTCTCTCCCTTTGGAGTAACCTTACCTACCAGGATGTCTCCGGCACGGACCTCAGCACCGATACGGATGATACCGCGCTCATCCAGATCCTTTAATGCATCTTCACCAACACCAGGTACATCACGGGTAATCTCTTCCGGTCCTAACTTGGTGTCACGGGCTTCTGCCTCGTATTCTTCAATATGAACAGATGTATAAACATCATCACGTACCAGACGCTCGGAAAGAAGAACTGCATCCTCGTAGTTGTAACCTTCCCAGGTCATGAAGCCGATCAGTGGGTTCTTACCAAGAGCGATCTCACCGTTGCAGGTGGAAGGACCGTCTGCGATCACCTCGCCAGCCTCTACGTGATCATTCTTATAAACAATTGGTTTCTGGTTGTAGCAGTTGCTCTGGTTGCTTCTCTTAAACTTAGTCAGGTGATATACATCACGGTTTCCATCAGAATCTCTCTTGATGATGATCTCGTTGGAAGCAGAACGCTCAACTACACCAGCATTTTTTGCAACAACGCACACACCGGAGTCAACGGCAGCTTTGCCTTCAATACCGGTACCTACTGCAGGAGCCTCTGTGCTTAACAGCGGCACTGCCTGACGCTGCATGTTGGATCCCATCAGCGCACGGTTCGCATCGTCGTTCTGAAGGAATGGGATCATTGCAGTCGCAACAGAGAATACCATCTTAGGAGAAACGTCCATCAGGTCGATGGTGCTCTTTCTGAACTCAGATGTCTCTGTACGGAAACGTCCGGATACGTTATTGTGGATGAAGTGGCCTTCTTCATCTAATGGCTCATTCGCCTGTGCTACGATGAAGTTGTCCTCTTCGTCTGCAGTCAGATATACAACATCGTCAGTAACTCTTGGGTTAGCTGCGTCAGTCTTATCTACTACACGGTAAGGTGCTTCAATAAAGCCGTACTGATTTACTCTTGCATAGCTTGCAAGGGAGTTGATCAGACCGATGTTAGGACCTTCAGGAGTCTCGATCGGGCACATACGGCCATAGTGTGTATAGTGTACATCTCGTACCTCGAATCCGGCACGGTCTCTTGACAGACCACCAGGACCTAAGGCAGATAAACGTCTCTTATGTGTTAACTCAGACAGCGGGTTGTTCTGATCCATGAACTGGGACAGCTGGGAACTTCCAAAGAATTCCTTAACAGCAGCTGTAACAGGCTTGATATTGATCAGGGACTGTGGTGTAATGCCGTCTACATCCTGAGTTGTCATACGCTCTCTTACAACACGCTCCATACGGGATAAACCGATACGGTACTGATTCTGTAACAGCTCACCTACGGCACGGATACGACGGTTGCCTAAGTGGTCGATATCATCAGAAGTACCAACCTGCTCTTCCAGATGCATGTTGTAGTTGATGGAAGCCAAGATATCTTCCTTTGTAATGTGCTTCGGGATCAGATCATGGATATTTCTTCTGATCTCTTCCTTAAGCATCTCTTCGTCGTCACCTGCTTTTTCCAAGATCGGAGCCAGAGCTGGATAGTATACTAATTCAGAAACACCAACTTCTTCTGGATCAAAGGAAACATAAGCGCCAAGCTCTACCATTAAGTTGGACAGAACTTTCTGCTTTCTGTTGATGCCTTCTACCCATACGAAAGGAACAGCACAGTTCTGAACCTTCATAGCGGATTCTTTGTCTAACTTTGTACCAGCCTCTGCAATGATCTCACCTGTTGTGGTATCTACTACATCTTCTGCCAGTACCTGTCCATTCAGACGATACTTAAAGGACAGTTTCTTATTGAATTTATAACGGCCAACTTTTGCCAGGTCATATCTTCTAGGATCGAAGAACATTGCTGTAACAAGGCTTTCTGCACTGTCTACAGACAGTGGCTCGCCTGGACGGATCTTCTTGTACAGCTCTAACAGACCATCCTGATAGTTATCAGAGGTATCCTTTCCAAAGCTTGCAAGAAGCTTTGGCTCTTCGCCGAACAGGTCTAAGATCTCTGCGTTGGTTCCGTAGCCTAAAGCACGGATCAGTACAGTAACCGGTACTTTACGGGTTCTGTCTACACGAACATAAAATACATCGTTGGAATCTGTTTCATATTCCAGCCATGCACCACGGTTCGGGATAACCGTACATGTAAACAGTTCTTTACCTACCTTGTCATGTCCGATCCCGTAGTAAATACCAGGGGAACGTACAAGCTGGCTGACGATAACACGTTCTGCACAGTTAATTACAAATGAACCGGTATCTGTCATCAGAGGCAGATCACCCATAAATATCTCATGTTCATTCATTTCATCTTTGTCTTTATTGTACAGTCTGACCTTTACCTTAAGCGGTGCGGCGTAAGTAGCATCCCGTTCTTTACACTCTTCGATGGTATACTTGATATCATCTCTGCACAATGTAAAGTCAACGAATTCCAGACTTAAGTGTCCTGCAAAATCCGCGATAGGAGAGATATCAGCAAACGCTTCCTTCAGTCCTTCATCTAAGAACCACTGGTAGGAGTCTTTCTGAATCTCGATCAGGTTAGGCATCTGAAGGACTTCCTTCTGCCTTGAATAGCTCATTCTTACGCTTTTCCCGGCCGGTACCGGACGTATTCTGCTTTTCTCCATTGACGTTTCACCCCTGTTTTCTTATTTGGTTGCAACGGTTTTTCGGGGGATTTTCTTTCTTTTTCTGCCCCTTTTTCCACTGCTGTCGTTCTCGGTAATCGGGCGTCAGTAAATGGGCGCAATAAGCCCAGGACGCCACAATAATGCACTCTCCATAATAACATACATCTGTCAAGGTGTCAAGAATTTTTTCTTGCTTTTTTTTACCATAAATGATATACTGTATTAGAATGTCTTGGGGCATGTCCAATCAGGCCCACGGGAACTATACTACAGTTCGGAGGTATACCTTATGTTAAATACCGTTTTAAACGTATTGCTGGTGATCCTCATCATTGCAGCTATCATCCTGGCTATCCTGTATTTCCTTGGAAATAAGCTTCAGAAGCGCCAGTTAGAACAGCAGCAGATGTTAGATGCCACTGCACAGACCGTATCTCTTCTTGTTATTGATAAGAAGAAACTGAAGCTGACTCAGGCCGGTCTTCCAAAAATGGTAGTTGACCAGACTCCAAAGTACATGCGCTGGACCAAGGTACCGGTCGTTAAAGCAAAGATCGGGCCAAAGATCGTTACACTGATCGCTGATGCAAGAGTATTTGAGTGCCTTCCTGTTAAAACAGAAGCAAAGGTAATCTTAAGCGGTATCTACATCACCAAGATCAAGAGTGTGCGCGGAGGTTCTATTCCAACTCCGCCAAAGAAAAAGGGATTTTTCGCAAGATTCCGTAAAGATGCATAATATGGGGCGTAAAAAAGCAGCCAACTCCTGGATAGGAGCGGCTGCTTTTTGTTTAAGATGGCGGAGTCCCTGCCTGCGGTGGGGATGGGGATGTTTTGGTGGGGCGTGCTCTTTTTACTGGCAGGACTGCACATCCACCAGGATGCGGCAGTCCGACATATGCTCATAATTAATATCCAGGGAATAGTACACATTTACCTTCAGGCTGTCCGTCTGCTCATCCACTGCAAAGTGGTTGGCCTGTATCCCTATTACCATTTCGCCAAGGGGCGTACTGTAACAGGAAACATTTTTCCGGTTCTTTTCAAACAGCATATGGGTAGTGGCTGTGCCCTTTTTTGTAATATCCATAGAGGTTGGCGTGATCTTGATGATATTCTTTACCGGTTCTTTAAAACCTTCTATCAGTTCTTCATAAAGAATATAATGTTTTCCGTTTTTCTGATAATAATCTCCCCGGACGATCATCTCCACATCATTGTCCTCTTCATCCACTGTATGGACCCCGCGGATGGTGATCAGTACATCCTTTGTCATGTAACTCCTCTTTTCTTTCTGAAAAAACCGGTTTCTTCCCTTAGAAACGCTCTAACGCATGACTCATCAGCTTATCTACCAGTTCTTCTTTGTTAATGCCTCTTGCTTCCCAGAGCATTGGATACATGCTGATAGCGGTAAATCCAGGCATGGTATTGATCTCGTTAAATACGATCTCTCCGTTTTCCTTTACAAAGAAGTCTACACGGGAAAGTCCATATCCGTCTACTGCCTTGAAAATAGCTACAGCTGCTTTTCTTATTTCTTCTGTGGCATTACCTGGAAGTGTTGGATCTGTTACAGTCTTGGACTCAGCGTTATAATATTTTGCGTCAAAATCATAGAAGTCTGCTGCTGCCAGGATCTCTCCTACACCAGAAGCCTTTACTTCTTCTTTTCCGCCGCCAAATACAGCACATTCGATCTCACGGCCCACGATCATCTCTTCTACCAGGATCTTTCTATCGTGCTTTGCAGCCTCTTTTAAGCCTGCTTCCAGTTCTTCTCTATTTTCTGCCTTGCTGACACCCTTGGAAGAACCTGCATTAGATGGCTTGATAAATACAGGATATGCAAAATGGTTTTCTACGCGGGCTGTTACTGCATCCATATCTGCTAACTGCTCGCTCATAACAGGCTCATAATCTGCCTGACGGATACCTAAATTATTTACAATGATCTTTGTATATAACTTATCCATGCCTACTGCAGATGCCAAAACACCGCAGCCTACATATGGAATCTTTGCCAGTTCAAGCAGTCCCTGGATGGTTCCGTCTTCGCCGTGCAGTCCGTGAAGAACAGGGAATACCAGATCCAGCTTTACTTCTGTTACTTTCTCCCCATCCATAAGGATAGCGCATTTTTTAGTAGCATCTGGTAAAATGGCTACAGATACTTTGCCATTTCTCCACTCACCGCTTCGGATGTCTTCTACAGAATCTGTTTTGATCCAGTGTCCATCTAATGTAATACCAATAAGAAGCAGGTCATATTTTTCTTTGTTGATGCGGTCGATCACGTTGGCTGCAGACATGCAGGAAACTTCATGTTCTGATGACTGTCCGCCGAAAATGACTGCTGCTGTTTTTCTTTCCATTTTTATATCTCCTCACTTATATCTTTTCTCAAATTTTACCGTTTACAGTATAGCATATGTGGCAATAAATACAAATAGAAAATGTGTTCACTCAAAATGTTACAGTTCAGCCATGACATCAAAATCCAGAAAGGAAGTTATACTCATATGAAATCTGTATCTAATTGCCGCAAATGGCTTTTTTGTGCTCTCGCCTGCTTTTTCACTGCTTTTCTTATTGCTGTTTCTGCCAATACCTGCAAGCAGGAGGCAGACGCCAGCCTAATCGCACCTTATGTGCTGCGATTTCACATTTTAGCAGAAAGCAATTCAAAAACGGACCAGGAACTGAAACTAAAGGTGCGGGACCAGATTCTCTCTTATATCCGTGAAAATGCACCAGGCGATGCTGAAAAAGAGGAACTGGCTTCCTGGCTCCTTGACCACAAGGATGATGTTATCCTTAAAGCGGAACAGACACTGGCATCTTCCTGCTGCGATGCTGATGTGGATCTTGACCTGAGCCATGACCATTTTCCTGCAAGGACATACGGAAATGCCTTCTTTCCCTGCGGCTACTATGACGCAGCCCGCATTACCATAGGTAAAGGAAAAGGACGCAACTGGTGGTGCGTCCTCTATCCTGGTCTGTGTATTCCTGATCCGGATCCTGCTGTAAAAGGAACCGTTTCCGGCGGATATTCCCTTGTTTTTGAAACTGCTCCAAGACCAGAACTGCATCTTGGGCTTATTGACGCTGCAAAACAGCTTTTTAAGCAGAAGGCTTAGCCTCAGGCTTTCTGCTTATCTAACATTTCCTGAAGGGCCTCATCGCTTTCGTCGATCCACACATCTTCTTCGTCAGCGTTAAGTCCCAGATAAACAGCCAGTGTACGCTCATCATCGCTGTTGTTCCAGCGGCTGATATAGCGGTCGATCTCTTCAAATTCGATCTCACCTGCAAGGTAGCGCTCTTTGAAGGTCTTTTCTGATCTATTCTCTTCCATTTTCTCTTCTCCTTTTGCGGGTTCCTTATCTTCTTCCACGGCCGCGCACAGGTGCCACATCTTCCTGTTCTTTGATATTCTTGGAAACAGTGATCTCCTGATTATCAATATGTTCTCTGGCTGCGTTCTTTGCCTCTGCAATGTTGCGTGCTTTAATAGCCGCTAAAATATGTTCATGCTCTACCACCAGGATCTGACGCTTGTCTTCGTCTTTGATATATTCCAGACGGTAACGGTACATCTGCTCTCTTAAGTTATTTAAGATCTGCACCAGCTTGTCATTTCCTGTTCCCAGATAGATCACGTCATGGAATGCCTCGTCTGTTTCTGCAATATTCATGGCATTGCCCTTATTAATGGCGTTTTTAAAGTCACTCTGGCGTTCGCCCAACTGCTCGATCTCTTCATCCGTCATTCTCTGGCATGCCAGTTCAATGGCCAGTTCTTCCAGGGAACGGCGTACTTCCAGAACATCACGAAGGCTCTTTTCAGAGATTTTAGCAACCTCTGCGCCTTTTCTGGGGATCATAAGTACCAGGCCTTCCAGTTCCAGCTTTCGGATGGCTTCACGGATCGGTGTACGGCTTACGCCTAACTTCTCTGCCAGCTGGATCTCCATCAGTCTTTCTCCCGGAGCCAGTTCTCCCTTTAAAATAGCCTGACGCAGTGTGTTAAATACAACATCACGAAGAGGCAGATATTCGTTCATATTGACTTTAAAATTGTTTTCCATCTTAAGACCATTCCTTTCTGTATTTTATCTATATTCTGTTTCTGTTTATGTTTTATCCGTATTTTACCGGCTGCGTTTTACATTAAAGAAATTGGTGAGATATACCTGTTTAGCCAGCTTGGAAGCATCGCCGTAGCGAAGCTTTTCGTAGGCATTCTGAGCCGCCTGAGGATTGGTGAACAGGCCAAATACAGTAGGCCCGCTTCCGCTCATCATGGCATTGACAGCGCCTTCTTCTTTCATCACCTGCTCGATCTCACCGATCACAGGATATTTACCAGCTGTAACAAGTTCCAGCACATTTCCGAATTTTCCGGCTATTTCATGAATGTTCTGCCGGTCAATGGCTGCTAACATGCCGTCAATATCCGGATGATCTTCCGGTTTTAATTCCATGGCATCCAGACTTTCATATACCACTTTTGTGGAAACGCTGATCCCCGGCTTTGCGATGAGCACCTGACACTGGGGGATCTGTGGAAGAGGTGTTAATTCTTCACCAATTCCTTCGGAAAGGGCGGTTCCTCTCATCAGGCAGTATGGGATATCTGCTCCCAGTTTTACGCCCCGCTCCATCAGTTCTTTTATGCCAAGGCCCAGGCCAAACATTTTATTGACACCAAAAAGGACGGCTGCTGCATCCGTACTGCCTCCGGCCATTCCTGCTGACACAGGAATAAACTTTTTAAGTTTTATGGAAACGCCTTCTTTTACTCCAAATTCTTCCATTAAAAGAGAAGCTGCGCGGTAGGCCAGATTCTGCTCATTGTTTGGAAGATAAAACAGGTTGGTCTCTAAGCGGATCCCTGGCTCTTTTGTTCTGTAAAGTTCGATGCGGTCATGAAGTCCCACGGTCTGCATGATCATGCGCACATCATGATACCCATTGTCTCTTCTCCCCAGTACATCCAACGCCAGATTTATCTTGCCATATGCTTTCAGGCGTAAATGTGTGATCATAGCTGCTGTCCCCTTTTTCTCGATTCGTTGATACCACCGGATTGCTCCGCACTTCGTGCTCCCGCAATCCTCAGAACATTCGTAATACATAATATTGTATACATTAATTTAACGCTTTTTTCAAGGGTGAAAACATTAAAAAAATATTAAAAAACATTAAGCTGGAATTTACCTGCTGTACCGGGCCGGATACTGGATTTTTTCCTTTGCATATTCAAAGGGCCAGACTGTTTTATATGCTCCGTTCTGGATCTGGGCAATGGCTACGGATGCGGAAATATTATCGTGGTAATGCCAGGTTCCTTCGATCTCATGATCCTCAAAGCAGATCCGGTCATAGGGAAGAATGATCTCGCCACCGCCAGGGAAGCTTTCCCGGATATCCAGTGTTTTCAGCGCATCTTTCACCGCTTCCCCATTTGTACTTTCTGCCTGCTCCATGGCTGTTTTTAAGACCCATACCGCTGTATAGGCTTCTGCGGAATGTCCATTCATATCGATCCCAAAGATCTTTTTAAAACGCTGGTTCACCTCATGGCCTTTGGTCATATCTGGATTCCACTCTACCACAGTAGCAACTCCCTCTGCGCTTTCCCCTGCTTCTGAAAGAAAGCTTGGGTCGGCAAAACCATTTGCCTTTGCAATGAGGATAGGCGGTTCATAATCCTGTTCTTTCATGGTTTCCATAAGAAGAATGGCGTCATAAGCATAGCTTTCTGCTATGACTGCATCTGCCCCGGCTTCCTTTAACTGGGTGATCTCCTCTGACAGATCTGCTGCTCCCTGTTCATACTGGACTTCTTCTATGATCTCCATTCCAAACTGGGGCGCATACAGTCTGGCACAGCGGATAGATTCCTGACCGATCAGGCTGTTGTCCGCAAAAACGGCTATGGTTTTTACCTCTTTCCCAGTCTGCTCCTTCTGAGCCTGAAGATATAAGAACATATCTTTTAAATATACAGAGCTGACCGGACACATGCGAAAGAAATATTCATACTGATTGCATGAAATACTGTCCACAGTAGAAATAGCTGTGATCATGGGAACATGATATTCCTCACAAATCCTGGAAACTACCTCAGTAAGTGTACTCTGGTGACAGCCGATCACTGCCTGGACGCCTTCCCGCACGATCAGCTGCTTTGCCACATCTTGGGCAACACCTGCGTCACCTCTGGTATCTGCTGGCTCTGGTATCAGATGGCCTGAAAAGGATGCCGTCCACTCCTTCATAAACTGCTATATTCACTGCATCACTTATGGACGTGGCACCTGACAGTTCTTCTCCCACCTGCTCTACATAGACACCGTATTTTTTTCCTGCTTCCACAGCGCCTTCGTATACCTGCTTCCAGAAGGATGTATCTTTGTTGTCGGCGATCAACGCAATATGGTATTGGTATTTCGTTTGCTGCGTATCCTCAGTCACATTCTGCTGCAGAAAAATAAATACCCGGCTGTAAGCACCACCATCACTGCAATGATCAGGATCTGTACCGCAC
>CAVDQU010000067.1:10273-14455 GCA_963611035.1 Agathobaculum sp. | reverse complement strand
CTGACAAAAAATCTTCTCACAAAATCAGGTACAGAAAGATTCCGAGAGAACATAAGGGAATCATGGAGGAAATGTAAATGGCAAAGAAAACAGAACAGGTCGTTCCGGAGATCATTGACAGCGTAGAAGGCTTAAATGCAAAGATGGCAGCAATGCGTGAAGCACAGAAAGTATTTTCAACCTACACCCAGGAGCAGGTAGATAAGATCTTCTTCGCAGCAGCAAGCGCAGCAAATAAGATGCGTATTCCGTTAGCAAAGATGGCAGTAGAAGAGACCGGAATGGGTATCGTAGAAGATAAGGTCATTAAAAATAACTACGCAGCAGAGTACATTTACAATGCATATAAGAATACTCAGACTGTTGGCGTAATTGAGGAAGATAAGGAGTACGGCATCAAGAAGATCGCAGAACCCATCGGTCTGATCGCAGCAGTTATCCCAACTACTAACCCGACATCCACAGCGATCTTTAAAACACTGATCTCTTTAAAGACCAGAAACGCAATTATCATTTCCCCACATCCAAGAGCTAAAAAGAGCACCATTGCAGCAGCAAAGGTCGTTCTGGATGCAGCAGTTGCAGCCGGTGCACCGGAAGGCATCATCGGCTGGATTGATGTTCCTTCTCTGGACTTAACAAATGAGGTTATGAGAGATGCAGATATTATTCTGGCAACCGGCGGTCCTGGAATGGTGAAAGCAGCTTATTCTTCCGGAAAACCTGCACTTGGCGTAGGTGCCGGAAATACACCGGTTATCATTGATGATACCGCAGATGTACGTATGGCAGTCAACTCCATTATCCATTCTAAGACTTTTGATAATGGTATGATCTGTGCCTCTGAGCAGTCTGTGACCGTTCTGGAGTCAGTTTACGAAGCTGCTAAGAAGGAATTTGAATATAGAGGCTGCTACTTCTTAAAACCAGGTGAGATCGAGAAGGTAAGAAAGACCATCCTGATCAATGGCGCATTAAATGCAAAGATCGTTGGACAGTCTGCATACACCATTGCAAAGCTGGCTGGCGTAGAGGTTCCTGTAGATACCAAGATCCTCATCGGTGAAGTTGAGTCCGTAGATATCAGCGAAGAGTTCGCACATGAGAAGCTGTCCCCAGTACTTGCAATGTACAAGGCAAAGACCTTTGATGAGGCACTGGATAAAGCAGAGCGTCTGGTAGCTGACGGCGGTTACGGCCATACATCTTCCCTGTATGTCAATGTAAATGAGACAGAAAAGATCATGAAGCATGCAGAGCGCATGAAGACCTGCCGTATCCTTATTAATACACCTTCTTCCCACGGCGGTATCGGTGACTTATACAACTTCAAGCTGACACCATCTCTTACATTAGGCTGCGGTTCCTGGGGCGGAAACTCCGTATCTGAGAACGTTGGTGTAAAACATCTGTTAAATATCAAGACTGTTGCTGAGAGGAGAGAGAACATGCTGTGGTTCAGAGCACCTGAGAAGGTTTACTTTAAGAAGGGCTGTCTGCCTGTAGCACTGAAGGAATTAAAGGACGTTATGGGCAAGAAGAGAGCCTTCATCGTAACGGACTCTTTCCTGTACAAAAACGGATATACACATGTTATTACAGACCGTTTAAATGAAATGGGCATTACCTATACCGTATTCTCTGATGTACAGCCAGACCCGACCTTAGCAAATGCACAGGCTGGTGCAAAGCTGATGAGAGAATTTGAGCCGGATGTGATCATCGCAATGGGCGGTGGTTCCGCAATGGATGCCGGCAAGATCATGTGGGTACTGTATGAGCATCCAGAAGCAGACTTCATGGATATGGCAATGCGCTTCATTGATATCCGTAAGCGTGTATACACTTTCCCAACCATGGGCGAGAAGGCATACTTTGTAGCAGTTCCTACCTCTTCCGGTACTGGTTCTGAGGTTACACCATTTGCCGTTATCACCGATCAGAATACCGGTGTTAAATATCCGTTAGCTGACTACCAGCTGCTTCCTAAGATGGCCATTGTGGATACTGACAATATGATGAGCCAGCCTAAGGGACTGACCAGTGCATCCGGTCTGGACGTTCTGGTACACGCTCTGGAAGCATATGCTTCTGTTATGGCTACTGACTATACAGACGGCCTTGCATTAAAGGCTATGAAGAATGTATTTGAATACCTTCCAACTGCTTACAATGAGCCTGGAAACGTAGAAGCACGTCAGAAGATGGCAGACGCTTCCTGCATGGCTGGTATGGCATTCGCAAACGCATTCTTAGGTGTTTGCCATTCTATGGCACATAAATTAGGTGCTTTCCATCACCTGCCACACGGACTTGCAAATGCACTGTTGTTAAACCTGGTAATCGAATTCAACGCTGCTGAGAACCCACGTAAGATGGGAACCTTCTCCCAGTATCAGTATCCACATACCCAGGCAAGATACGCAGAGTGCGCCCGTTTCGTAGGTATTCAGGCTAAGGACGATGCTGAGGCAGTTAAGAAGCTGATGGAGAAGATCGAAGACCTGAAGAAGCAGGTAGGCGTTAAGTCCTCTATCCAGGCATATGGCATTGATGAGAAAGACTTCTTAGACAGACTGGATGACATGGTTGAGCAGGCATTCGATGACCAGTGCACCGGCGCTAACCCAAGATATCCTCTGATGAGCGAGATCAAGGAAATGTATTTAAGAGCTTACTACGGAAAATAATCATTAAATATAGATCGAACCCATTGTGGGTGCAGCCTTTATCCTTTGTGTTTGGAGCAGACCGTCGGCCTTTTTGGCTGGCGGTCTGTTCGCGTTTATAGGTATTTATGGGTTACTGTACATGGGTAGGCACTTTTGGAACCGAAAGTGCCGTAAGATAACATAGTGGCTACGGGAATTTGCCGTATTTAAATGCGAAGCCACGGCAAATTCCGTTGCTGGTCATGCGGCGCATGAACAGTAACATTTATGGGGAACAGCAGTTGGTCCTTTGCAAAGATAACGTGGTATTTTCTGGAAAAATCCGTTATACTGTTGGTAAAAAAACGAAAGTGGACGAATGTTTCACGTGAAACAATTTAGGAGGGGAAAATATAGATGGAAACAGGGGCAGAAGGATCAATAGAAAAAAAGGAACAGAAAAGAAAGAACCTTGGATATGGGGAACTGCACCTTCATTTAGACGGTGCCATTACACCCCGGATCGCAAAGAAACTGGCGGCACTTCAGGGAATGGAACTGCCATATGACGGAAATGCTTTAGGCAATGCATTGTCTGTAGGAGAAGACTGCCAAAGTTTAAATGAGTTTTTACAGTGTTTTGATCTGCCTTTAAAACTGCTGCAGACAAAAGAGGGCATCAGCGAGGCGGTTTATCTGGTACAGGAAGAGTTAAAGGCAGAGGGGCTTTCCTACGCTGAGCTGCGTTTTGCGCCTCAGTTACACTGTCAGGGTGGATTATCTCAGGCGCAGGTCATAGAAGCGGCGTTAGATGGCCTTAAACGTTCTACACTGCCAAGCAATCTGATCCTTTGCTGTATGCGTGGCAATGGAAATGAAAAGGCAAATGAAGAGACGGCAGAGCTGACAGGAGAATATGTGAAAAAACGTATTCTGGCAGACGGTACAAGGGGATATGGCGTAGCGGCCATGGACCTGGCGGGGGCAGAGGCTCTTTATCCTACTTATAAATATAAGGAGCTGTTTAAGAAAGCTGCAGATAAGGGGATTCCATTTACCATCCATGCAGGAGAGGCCGGCGGTGCAGGAGAGGTAGCCTGTGCCATTGAAATGGGGGCTTCAAGGATCGGACATGGAGTGAGAAGTTACGAAGACCTGGCGGTAGTGCGTATGATCCGTGAGAAGGGCATTACACTGGAAATGTGTCCTACCAGCAACCGGATTACCAAGGCGATCTCGGATATGAAAGAATATCCTTTAAGAGAATATTTAAGCCAGGGGATCCGGGTGGCTGTATGTACCGATGATATGGCGATCTGCCGCACAGAACTTAAGAAGGAATTTGAGTATCTTAAGAAACTGATCGGGCTGACAGAAGATGAAAAAGGACAGATATTAAAAAATACGAGAATGGGAGCTTTTTTATAAAAGGTATGATCGGTTGCTTTTTATAATACAATTACTTATTGACTTTAACAAATTAACTTGTTATACTTTTTTTAAAGTGTTTGCTTAATAAAGCAAGCATCCC
>CAVDQU010000067.1:0-10263 GCA_963611035.1 Agathobaculum sp. | reverse complement strand
CAGGAAATCTGAATTTTCCAATAAGTTTCGGAATTTCCGCGAAAACATTAAAAACCAAGGAGGGTTATCCAAATGTCTTACGTTGACGAGATTTACGAAAAAGTAGTAGCACAGAATCCGGGTGAGCCTGAATTCCATCAGGCCGTAAAAGAGGTTCTGGATTCCTTAAGACTGGTTATTGACGCTAATGAGGAGAAATACCGCAAAGCCGGTATTCTGGAGCGTTTTACAGAGCCTGAGCGTATTGTTTCTTTCCGTGTACCGTGGGTAGATGACAATGGAAAGGTTCAGGTAAACAAGGGGTATCGTGTACAGTTCAACAGTGCCATCGGACCGTACAAGGGCGGACTTCGTTTCCATCCATCAGTAAACCAGAGCATCTTAAAATTCTTAGGTTTCGAGCAGACTTTGAAGAACTCTCTTACAGGACTTCCTATGGGCGGCGGCAAAGGCGGTTCCAACTTTGATCCTAAGGGCAAATCTGACCGCGAAGTTATGGCATTCTGCCAGAGCTTTATGACAGAGCTGTACCGTCACATCGGAAAAGATACAGACGTTCCGGCAGGTGATATCGGTGTAGGCGGCAGAGAGATCGGCTACCTGTTCGGTCAGTACAAGAGAATGACTGGTTTATATGAAGGCGTTTTAACCGGTAAGGGCTTAACCTTTGGCGGTTCTTTAGCAAGAACCCAGGCAACAGGATACGGCCTGATCTACATGTTAGACGAGATGTTAAAGCACAACGGCAAGGAGATCGCAGGAAAGACGGTTCTGGTTTCCGGTTCCGGTAACGTTGCTATCTACGCAGTTGAGAAAGTTCAGCAGTACGGCGCAAAGGTCGTTGCAATGAGCGATTCCAACGGCTATATCTATGATGCAGACGGCATCAAGTTAGATGTTGTTAAGGAGATCAAGGAAGTACGCAGAGGACGTATCAAAGAGTATGTAGAGGCTGTTCCTACTGCTGTTTACACAGAAGGTAAGGGAATCTGGACCATTCCTTGCGATATCGCACTTCCATGTGCAACCCAGAACGAACTGAACTTAGATGATGCTAAGGCTCTTTTAGCAAACGGCTGCTTCGCAGTTGCTGAAGGTGCTAACATGCCTTCCACAAGAGAAGCTACTGACCTGTTTGTAGAGAAGAAGATCCTGTTCATGCCTGGTAAGGCAGCTAACGCAGGCGGCGTTGCTACTTCCGGTCTGGAGCAGAGCCAGAACTCCTTAAGACTGTCCTGGACCTTTGAAGAGGTGGATGAGAGACTGCACAAGATCATGATCGACATCTTCGCAAAGGCAGCAGATGCAGCTGAAAGATACGGAGTACCTGGAAACTATGTAGCAGGTGCAAATATTGCCGGATTTGAGAAGGTAGTAGATGCTATGATCGCTCAGGGTATTGTATAATAATTGAAGTAATTTAAAATTTGGGATCCTGTACATGGTCAGAAATGAACTGTGTGCAGGATTTTTTATTGCCTGAGGCCTGCAGGCGTATTATAATTGTCCTGTATTTTAAGGCGTTTTGAGAAAGTTAAGAAAGGGTTTGCTATGGAGATCAGTTTACTTTTAATGCAGCAGATCGCAGAGTTGTTTTTAATGATCCTTATGGGATATGTGATCGTGAAAACAGGGCTTTTGAAAGGGGAAGACAGCAAGGTGATTTCAAAGATCGTTCTGTATCTTATCATTCCCTGTGTTATCATCAACGCGTTCCAGGTGGATTACACCGGTGAGAAGGTACAAGGTCTTTTACTGGCCTTTGCAGCCTCTGTAATGCTGCAGGCGGTGTTACTTGCCATTGTATGGAGCGCAGGCCGCCTGATGGGCTTAAATGAGGTTGAAAAGGCATCTATTTATTATTCCAATGCAGGAAACCTGATCATGCCTATTGTAACCTTCGTTCTGGGACAGGAATGGTTACTGTACGGCTGCGTATTTATGAGCGTGCAGCTGGTGTTTTTGTGGAGTCACGGGAAAAGTGTGTTAAGCCGTGAGAGAGGCATTGACTGGAGAAAGATGATTTTAAATATTAATATGATTGCTATATTTGCAGGCGTAGTGTTGTTTTTTACCAGGATCCGTCTGCCGCGGGTATTGAATCAGACATTAGGTTCTGTGGGAAACATGATCGGACCGGCCAGCATGATCGTAACAGGTATGCTGATTGCGGAAATGAGCTTAAAAAATATTTTTACCAATGGGAGGCTTTATTTTATCACGTTTTTGAGGCTGGTGGCAGTTCCGGTGATCGCATTGCTGCTGTTAAAGGCAAGCGGTCTTGTAAATGGCAGCCCGGACGGAAAGAAGCTGCTGCTTATTGTATTTCTGGCTGTGATTACGCCGTCGGCATCTTCCATTACCCAGATGTGCCAGGTGTATGGGAATGACCCTCAATACGCAAGTGCCATTAATGTAATGACTACGCTGGCATCTATCGCGACCATGCCGTTTATGGTGTTGCTGTTCCAGATGGTGATATAGTAAGCGCAAAGCGCGGGAGTCGTAAGTCTCTGCAATAACAAAAACGAAAAGACCAGGTACTGGGGATACCTGGTCTTTTCTATACATATGTGTATAAAAGGGGGGATAAAATGTTTGTGTGAAAGGGGGAGGACCCTTTCGGTTTTTCTTGTTTACGTTACCTATTATATAGCTGATACATTGTAAAAACCATTGTAATATGCGTAAAAAATATTGCAAATCGCACAAAGTTTGATAAGATGTGAGTAAGCAGCCATTTTTTGAAGAAAAATGAGCGGATTACGAATGTTTTTAGGATTGCGAGAGTGCAAAGCACGTAGCAATCCGGTATCCTATAGTAAAAAGAGGTAGATCATGTATCAAGAAGACAGTTTTAAAACAAGTCAGGTGGTGTATGCCCATACCCGCAGCGATGAGGCGGATATGGAGTACAAGATGCACTGCCACAACAGTTATGAGATTTATTATATGGTAAAAGGAAATGTGGAGTATTTTTTAGAGGGGACTTCGTATGTGCCAAAGCCTGGAAGCCTTCTGATCATTCCGCCTAACTGTTTTCATGGGCTGCGGGTCCTTGACGGCAGTGAGTATCACAGGATCCGCCTGCACTTTGTGCCGGAGCTTCTGACAGAGAAAGAAAGACAGTTTCTTTTGGGGATCCTTGGGAAAAGCTGGGGGTATATGGAGGAACAGTTCCGGGCAGAATGGTATTTTAATTCTTTGGAGGAATGTGGTTCCTACAGCAGAGAATTGCAGGACATTGCAATTCGCGCACGGATCGTGTCGTTTTTGGCCTATCTATCTGCAATGTATGAAAAGGGCGCCGGGCGTGGTCCGGGCAAGGAAGATGTGGCCCAGGAGATCCTGCGCTACATTAATGAGCACCTTACAGAGCATCTTACATTAGAGGGACTTGCAGAAAAATTTTATATGAGCAAGAATCATCTGACAGCTGTTTTCAAGCGGGCGGCAGGTACTACGGTGGCCCGGTACATTTTATATAAAAGGATGACCATTGCAAGAAAAGAACTGGCTGGGGGAACACCGGCGGCAGAGGCCGCGGTAAAGGCCGGATTCGGGGATTATTCCAGCTTCTTTCGGGCATATCGGAAAATGTTCGGCTGCGCCCCTTCGGACCAGCAGGCAATGGAACTGCCGGATATGGATAAGAGCGGGGATTTTTAAGGTCGGTTGAAGATATCGTTTGATATGTTTTTTCTCAATAAAGAAAATAGGATTGTATCGTAAAAATGATTGTGTTATGATTATCCCCGGCATTTTTTGTAAAAAATGTTCTCTCGGAATCTTTCTGTGCCTGATTTTGTGAGAAGATTTTTTGTCAGTTGTGCCCAAATTTCTGAGGCGTTGGCGTTGCGTCCGCCTCTGAAATTCGGGTGCGACTGGCGGAAAAACGGCCACAAAGGCAGGTGCAGGAAAGACTCCGAGAGAACATAAAATGAGAGCGGAGGAGAAAATAATGCAGTCATTGCTGAATGTGCCGGCAGAAATTGTGTCGGCGAATATTAATGCAGCTGTTACAAAAGCGGCGGCAAAGAAAAGACGCATTTTTGTTCTTGGGATCATGGCAGGCGCGTTTATTGCTATGGGAGCCCAGTCAAGCAGCCTGGCAGTCCACAATATTTCCGATGTAGGGGTCGCAAGAACTCTTGCAGGATGCATTTTCCCGGTAGGACTTATGATGATCGTGTTTGTAGGCGGGGAATTGTTTACGGGAGATTGTATGATGTCCATGGCGTTTATGAAGGGGCGTATGAGCCTTGGGAGCCTGTTAAGGACACTTTTGATCGTTTATCTGGGTAATTTTGCAGGAGCAGTGCTGATCGCTTTCCTGGTGGCTCACAGTGGTCAGTATGATTATTCTGCAGGGGCTTTAGGAGCTTATACCATTAAAACAGCAGTTGGAAAGACCAGCTTAAGTTTCATGCGGGCCCTGCTTTCTGGTGTTTTATGTAATATCCTGGTATGCGCAGCTGTATTAATGGCGGCGGCAGCAAAAGATATTGCAGGAAAAGTGCTGGCGATCTTCTTCCCGATCCTGGCTTTTGTAGTATCTGGTTTTGAGCACTGCGTGGCAAATATGTATTATATTCCAGCAGGCATTTTTGCAGCCGGAAATCCGGTATATGTGCAGAAAACTCAGGAACTTTACGGATTGGGAGCAGAAAAACTGGCCGGGCTTAACTGGGGCAGTTTTGTGGCGGTAAATCTGCTGCCTGTTACAATTGGAAATATCATTGGCGGTGCTGTTATGGTCGGCGGCGTATGCTTTTATCTGCATGGGAAGGCAGAGGTATAACAGAAATATAGAATGAGAGATCTCCTTTATTAGCGGAAAAGTCGCTGGTAAAGGGGATTTTTTGTTTTGTACGGAGAAAATCTCCTCACACTTTTTTCACACTCTCATCAAAATATGGTCAAAAAATCCCATTATAGTTTAAGCCAATGAAAGATAAGCAAGAGAAAATTGAAAAGATTAAAGGATAAATGAACAAAAGGAGCGATTTTATGAAACTTACGGGGGAAATAAAGGAACTTACGGCACTTACTTCTGCAATCTGTATGCTGACTGTACCTAATACAACGGCTGCTTTAGCCGCTACTGGAACAAAAATAAGCTCTGTTCCGCTTTCGATTGAATCAGAAATCCAGGCTGGTGATACGGATAGTGATGTAACCGTTTCCACATCTTCTTCTAAATTTGATGTAGATGATGTGGTCGTTACCAATGAGCCAAGTGACGAGTGGGATGATGGTGACAAACCGAAATTAAAGATTACTTTGTATGCGGATGATGATTATTATTTTGCTTCTGGGTTCTCAAAAAGCAGTGTCAGCTTAAGCGGTTCTGACGGAACGGTTACCTCTGTAAGCAGAAGTTCCAACGATACGCTGATCGTGTATGTAACACTGGATGCTCTGGATGATGATGACAGTGATTATGATCTGGAGGTAAGCGGACTGGAATGGGATGAGTCGGACGGAACCGCTTCCTGGGAAGAATGCAGTGATGCGAAAAAGTACGAAGTCCGCCTGTATCGTGGAAGCAGCGCAGTGACCAGTGTGCTGACTACCACCAGTACAAGTTATGATTTTTCAAGCTACATAACAAAGAGTGGTTACTATACATTTAAGGTAAGAGGTGTATACAACACTTCCAATAAGGGAAGCTGGGAAGAGTCTGATTCCTGGTATGTTTCTTCAAGCGAGGCCCAGGAGATCAGTTCTTCAAGTTCTTCTGACAGTAGTTCTTCTTCTAATGATAGTACAACTTCTACCGGTACTGGTGCATGGCTGAAGGATAATGTGGGCTGGTGGTACTGCAACGCGGACCGCAGTTATACAACCAATGGATGGCAGTATATTGATAACTTTTGGTACTATTTTGATGAAAACGGTTACATGAAAACTGGCTGGATCTTATATAAAGATGCATGGTATTACTGTGGTGAAAGTGGTGCTATGTTAGTGAATACAACCACACCGGATGGCTATTATGTAAATGGTGATGGCGTCTGGGTGCAGTAAAAAGCTGTAAAAAAAGAATAGATAGTAAGAGATTAGAAATAGAAAATAATAATGAAAGTTGAGGCAAAATCATTATGAGCAGATATAAAGATAGAATGGGAAATGACAGAAAGACCAAAAGAGAGATCGGAAGACGGCTGCGCAGAGGCGGTGTGATAATGTGCATGATGATCACCAGCGCCATGTTGTTGTCAGCCTGCGGCGGAAACAGCAGCCAGAGCACTACAGCAGCGCAGACTACAGAGGCAGCAGCGGAAAGCGGCGCACAGGATGACCAGAATGAGGTAATGGGACGAGTGAAGTCTGTTTCTGATACGGAGATCACGATTGAGCAGGGACCTGGCGGTGCGCCAAATGGAGCGCCAGGCCAAAACAGTGACGGCCAACAGCCAGGAGGCGCACCTGGACAGGACGGCGATAACCAGCAGCCAGGTGGAGCACCAGACGGAAAGGGACAGCCACCACAGGGGGGAGCGCCAGGGGACCAGGGCGGTCAGCAGGATCAGGGCAATCCACCGGAGAAGCCGGAAAATGACGGTTCTCAGGGACAAAACAAGGGTAACCCACCAGCAAAACCAGGAGATGGCAGCGCTCAGGGCCAGTCAGATAATGGTCAGAGTGGCCAGTCAGGCCAGAACAGTGACGGCCAGCAGCCAGGCGGTGCGCCAGACAATCAGAACCAGCCGCCACAGGGTGAGACCACAACCTATAAGATCACTACATCTACAACCTTTACAGATGCCGACGGCGCATCTATCCAGGCTTCTGACATTAAGGAGGGCGACTTTGTTAAGGTTACCACAGACGGCAATGGAACTGCAGTACAGATCTCTTTAGCTGACATGCAGGGCGGTCCTCAGGGCGGACCTGGCAACGGGGCACCGGGAGCAGGCGGGCCTGGTGGTGGTCAGTCAGCACCTACATCTTATTCCTCTGTAAAGGAATTTACCTCAGATGCAGAAGAGTCCGATCAGAGCTATACTTCTGAAGGTACCGATGAAAGTGCCGTTCTGGTATCTAACGGAGCCAATGTTACATTAAAAGATTTTACCGTAAACAGAACCTCTGAGGACAGCAAAGGCGGCGACAGCTCCAGTTTTTACGGTGTAGGCGCATCCATTCTGGCTACAGACGGAACCGTTAATTTAAGCGGCGGAACCATTACTTCTGACGCAGACGGTGCTGCAGGGGCCTTTGCCTATGATAAGGGTACTGTGAATATCTCCGATACCACCATTACCACTACTGGAAATACAGCAGGCGGTATCCACGCAGCAGGCGGCGGCACAGTCAATGCAGAAAATCTGACGGTACACACTTCCGGTGAGTCTTCTGCAGCGATCCGAAGCGACAGAGGCGGCGGCACCATGCGAGTAAAGGGCGGCAGTTATACCTCTGCAGGAACCGGTTCACCGGCAGTTTACTGCACAGCAGATATTGAGGTAGAAGACGCAAAACTGACAGCGGAAAACTCCGAGGCAGTGTGCATTGAAGGCTTAAATTCCCTGTCACTGACAAACTGCGACCTGTCCGGACACATCCAGGAAAATGAGCAGAATGACTGCGACTGGACCGTGATCTTATACCAGAGCATGTCCGGTGATTCTGAGGTAGGAAATGCCGTGTTTAACATGACCGGCGGCAGTCTGACTTCTGAAAACGGCGGTCTGTTCTATACTACAAATACAGAAAGCACCTTTAATTTAAACAATGTAAACATTACCCCGTCTTCTAATAATGAATTTTTCTTAAAATGCACGGGCAATGCAAACAAGAGAGGCTGGGGACAGAGCGGAGCCAACGGAGCAGACTGTTCCTTTACCACAGAAAACCAGAAAATGGAAGGAGATGTAATCTGGGACAGCATCAGTACTCTGGACTTTAAGATGACAGAGGGAAGTACTCTTACAGGCGGCTTTATCCAGGATGAGTCCTGTGCAGGAAATGGCGGAAGCGGAAAGGCAGATCTGTCTATTGATGCCACTTCTACCTGGATCGTTACAAAAGACAGCCAGTTATCTTCACTGACCAATAAGGGAACGATCAAGGACGCAGAGGGCAAGACTGTGACTATTAAGGGAAGTGACAGTACTGTATATGTACAGGGAGACAGTGCTTATACAGTTACCGTAGATTCTTATACTGCGTAATAAACAAAAACAGGCACTGTGAGGAATGTATGATCTTCACAGTGCCCATTTTTAATTGCAATATTTAATGCTGTACTTTTTCATCCAGTTCTTTAATGATCTTCTGGTCTTCTTTCAGTTTCAGCCGTTCTTCTTTTTCTATTGCTTCCAGATCGTATTCCTCTTCGATCAGCATCAGCAGGAAACAGAGGATCAAAAGCCCGCAGGAGATCCAGATGGTGCGGTAGGAAAAGTAGCTCGTGAGACGACCGCCGCAGGCGGCGCCGACGGTAAAGGAGCCGATAGCAGTGAGATAGATAGAAGCAATCTTCAGCTCATCTTTTTTCCTTTCAGTGATAGCTCTATAAAAATGATCCATGCCGCTTCGCAGGTTGCCGATACACATGGTGCTGGCATAGGCACTGCCTCTTACGGTGCGGAAAGACTGTACCTGCATGGCACAGGCAAAGGATGTAAGTCCGTTTGCAAGCCAGTTGAGCTGACCCGGGATAAAACCGACGATAAATAGCAGGACGATCTCCATAGTCAGTACCAGATGACGCCAGTGTAGATGGCCTGTATGGCGAAAGCGGGAATGAATCAGACAGGCTATAAATACACCCAGCGCAAAAAAGGCAACAGGGAGAAAATAACGGATGGAATTTCTCAGGTCTTGTGAGATCAGGTAGCTTCCCATTAAAACCATATTTCCGGTTTGCGCATTAGCAAAGACATGATCCCGTAAAAAATAAGAGCAGGCATCCTGAGTCCCGCCAGACAGATTTAAAAGTATCATAACAGGCAGTGAACTGGACATCTGCCGTCCTGTGCTTTGTTTCATAAGCGTTCCTTCTTTCTTCCAAATGTTTTAACATGTATTTGGAAGAAAAGCAATTTATTTTTGTGAAAAAAACAACTATCTGGAAAATTCCAAATAGCTGTTTTTAAAAAACTATTTTGTTAAAATATAGGTGATGTTTTACTCATCGTCATCATTAACCCCATCATTATACTCGTTCACATAGATCAGATGGCTTCTTGACTCTTCTACGATGTTTCGGATGGTCTCTGCAGTGAGAGGCATATCCTGAGGCTGTAATACCAGGCTTAAAGCGCATGGAAGATTGATGCCGCAGATCAGGTGCCGGTGATCGTTTATATACGGGCAGAACTGCTGGTTTACGCTGCCTCCTAACATATCGGTCATCATTACCACCTCGTCTTCCGGGTCAAAGGAATCGAATAATTCCTTGATCTGGGTTGGAAGATCGGTGTCATCCATATAGGCGCTGATGTCAATGATGCCGTCCATAGAAGTAAGAAAATTTAATGTGTCTTTCAGGCCGTGGGCCAGTAAATGATGGGAGGCGATAATATATCTTCTCATAGCGCTCCTCCTTACAATTCGTAATTATATTAGAAAAAATATGCTGGAACAGTGGGGGTGTTCCGGAAATGGGATATTACAGGGACTGGATCAGATGATCTACGTAAAGTTCTGCTTCTCCTTGCGGAAATGGAGTCGACCTGCTTTCATAGCCTTTTCCATATTCATCTTTCTCTACAATATAACCTGCACTGTAATTTGCATAACCCCAAACAATACGCATAGGAGCATGAAAATGCTTTTTGATCTCTATTCCGAAGGTAGAGAACAACTCTCCCGGGATCGTGATGATCTCCAGATCACCCAGATGGAAGATAACGGAGCGAAGTGTTGCATTAACACCGCCTGCTGCAATCTTTCTTTTCAAATGTCGCACACCGGACCAGAGAAGTTTCTTATCATCCTCTGTGACAGCAGCAGCCAGTTTCTTTTCATCTTCCGCCAATTGAACCTTCATGGCATCGATGTCATAGGCTTGGTGAACGGTATATTCGGCAGTCTTTACGGCGTCAACCTTTAACTCCATAGGAGTTTCTGTTTCCGCAAAAATATCAATCTGCTCCATGATTTCATCGCGGACACGCCACAGCTCTTTTTCATTATTTCCCTGACGGTACTGGCGATTGCCCATATCACCGCAGGCGCCCTGCATGGTAATGAAAATACTATTGTATTTTTCATCCAGTGCTTTTCCAATATTTCCCAAAAGATCAGAAC
>CAVDQU010000066.1:0-14515 GCA_963611035.1 Agathobaculum sp. | reverse complement strand
TCATATGCTGCCTCCTTAAACCTTCTCTTCAAATTTGTATCCCATAAGTCCTGAAGGCTTAATGAGAAGTACCAGGATCATGACCGCAAATCCAATGGCATCTTTATAACCGGTGGAAATAAATCCGGCTGTTAAATTTTCTACGATTCCAAGAATGATACCGCCTATTAAAGAACCGGTGATACTTCCGATTCCTCCAAGGATGGCGCAGGACCAGCCTTTCAGACCCGCTAAAGCGCCCATGGTTGGATTAATAGCATAAATAGTTCCAATAAAGAAACCAGCTGCTGCTCCAAGGGCACCGCTGATGGCAAAGGTAACCTTGATCAGCTTTTCTGCATTGACACCCATTAGTCCTAAGGTCTGCATATCCTGAGAAGCGGCCAGCATGGCCTTTCCTGTAAGGGTATGCTTGATGAACACTTCCAGACATACCATGATGATAATGGTTCCGATGAGGATATACAAATGAAGGGAACTGATCGTAAGCGGCTGACCTGAAATAGTACAGATGGTGATCAGCTTCTGGTCTACCAGCTGAGGATATGCTTTTGGATTGACTGTAAATACAGCGTTGGCTGTGTAGCGCAGGATAGTGGAAATACCTAAAGCGGTAATAAATCCGGTCGCTGCCAGAACCCCTTTCTTTCTTAATGGCTTATAGCCAAACTGATCTACTGCCATTGCGATCAGTGCTCCGGCTGCCATAGAAATAAGAAGGGCCGGGATCAGTGGAAGCCCCAGATAAGTTGTTACAAAATAACCGGTATATGCACCCAGCATATAGATCTCGCCATGGGTCCAGTTGATCACACCTACGATCCCGAATACCGTTGTCCAGCCAATGGCGATCAGGGAGTAGATACCTCCCTGTGCCAGACCGTTTATAACCTGCTGCAAAAATACCAACATATTGTCACCACCTGTACTGTTTTGATCTGCGGATATGCCGTTTTTCAACCACATATCCGCTTTCTGCTCAGAGTTTTCTTTTTTCCGGGCTATTACTCTTCATATAAAACATATTTTCCGTCTTTTACAGTCAGTGTCAGGTAATCTCTTACCCAGTCACCGTTGTCATCAAAGGTAACCGTACCGGTAACACCCTCGTACTCTGTAGCCTTTAATGCTTCTGCAAGAGACTGTCTTGTGAGCTCGCCGCCGCTTTCTTTCATAGCTCTTTCTGCTGCGTCTGCCAGTACATACATCTGATCATAAGCTAATGCTGCAAATCCGTCCGGAACCTCGCCGTTGTACTTTTCGCCGTATTTGGTTACAAATTCCTGTCCTTTTTCATCTGCGCCTGCTGCTACGAATACGCCGCTGCAAAGAAGGCCTTCAGAAGCATCTCCTGCAATATCAATCACGTTCTGGCTGTAAAGTCCAGGCTGTCCCATGATCGGTGCATCAATTCCCATCTGTCTTGCCTGCTTGATGATCAGAGCACCGTCCGTGGTGGTTCCGCAAAGAGCAATACAATCAGGCTCAAGGCTCTTTACAGAAGTAAGGATCGCTGCGAAATCCTGATCGGTTGCCTGATAAGGTACGGAATCAAGAACCTGTCCGCCGTTTGCTTCAAACTGTGCGTTGAAGCTGTCCTTTAAGCCGGAGCCGTAATCGTTGTTGCAGTAAAGGGTAACTGCTTTGGTCTTACCCATTTTTGTAAACTGATTTGCGATCTGAGGACCAACTGCCGCATCCTGAACCGCCATACGGAAGAAATAATCACTGATGCCTGTAAGGGATTTTGCACTGGAACTTACTACTAACTGCGGCATTTCTGCGTCTCCTGTAATAGGAAGCATGGCTGCTGTACAGGAGGTTAAACAGGAACCGCCGATGGCCAGAATAGAATCATCATCTGCAAATTTCTGTGCACCGTTGGCAGCAGTAGAAGCATCGCCGCCGTCATCATAAGTTTCCAGTTCTAACTTGGCTCCTAACACACCGCCTGCTGCATTGATCTCTTCCATTGCCAGCTCATAGCCTTTTTCCTGCTTGGTGCCATATGCGCCGTTATCACCGGAAAGAGGAGCTACCAGACCAAACTTAATGGTATCCACTGCTGCCTTTACATCTGATGTATCTGCTGCCTCAGCAGTGCTTTCTGAGGAAGCTGCTGCCTCTGTTTTGCTTTCCGCTGCTGTAGAAGCCGGTGCGGAAGATGAGGAAGAACAACCGGAAACTGTCATTGCTGCAACTGCGGCCATCATAGCATACACATAACTTTTTTTCATAAACATTTCCTCCTTGTCCAGAGCCCGAATGCAGCTTGAAAAACTAACAACGCTTTCAGAATAAAAAAAGGAAATCCAGACACCACCCTGAATTTCCTCCTTGAAATCATTTTCGCCTTTTCGGCTCCGTTTGCTTATTTATTTTTGATGTATCGCATAATACACCTGTTTTGGCATACTGTCAAGTTATTTTATTAAAGTTTCGGCAAAAAAATTCATTTCACTCTCTGAACCATTTTGTGATTTCTATAGATCAATATGTAAAATAATCATGGATCAGGATTGCCAGAGACATATATACCCGCATGTAATAATCCGTAAAATTAATGCCGCAGAGAGCGGAAATATTCTGCAGCCGCTTCATCAATGTATGGCGGTGAATATACAAATGCTCCGCGGTTTTTGTGGCATTGCAGTTGTGGGCCAGATAGATACGGATGGTATGCACATAGCCGGTATGATTATACCGATCATGATCCAGCAGCTTTTGCAGCGCCTGGTTCCCCAGTACAATAGAATACTCATTTTGATGAAGAGTCCCTAAAAGCTCTACTAAAAGCCGGTTATCAAAGGTACAGATCCCCCGTTTGGCCCCGATCCGGTCCAACAGACAGATATACTCATAGGCTTCTTTTACACAGTCCGACAACTTCCCGCTTTCTTTTAAGGGCTGGACACCAACGTAAAAGTTTACCTCTTCGTTTTCCGAAAGGAAAGTAAGGAAAATGCTGAAATCATACATGGCATCTGTAAATGCTTCCCCGTCAGAAAAAGAAGCCAGAAACATGCCCGTTCCCTCAGGCATAGACTCCCCGATCCAGGTTTGGGACATAGAAGAAAGAAAAGAGCCTACTTTTCCCATTCCCTGACGGAGACTTTCCTCATCCCGGCTGTTTTTTTCTGTGAGACAGATCAGAAAAAGAAACACCTGCTGCTCCTTCTCAAACAGTTTTTTTTCGCTGATGCTTAATTTTTTCCCCAGTGCAACCCGCAATATGTCCAGTCCCTGGACCAGTTTTCTGGATATCAGGTTATTTTCTGTGATCTGATCCATAAGCACATGCAAAATTTCCGAAAATGACAGCCGCTCCGGCAGTTCCAATACCGGCAATCCTTCTTTGTTGGCATCTTCTATAATGTATTCCGGAATCTGGTCAATATAATAGCCCGGCTGGATCGCCAGACCGCTGACTCCTCTTTTTTTCAGCTGGTGGATCAGATCCTTGTGAAGGGACCGGTCTTCCAGCCCATATCCCGTAGACACCACCAGTTCTCCTTCATTTAAGGATCTGGGAGTATCCAGTATTTCCATTACATTCACCCATAAAATAGGGTTTGAAACATTTAAAACACCTGCCACCAGCTTTACTCCTCCAAAGATCTGCCGATCCACCAGATCTTTTACAAGAAATGCCATATCTCTTCTCTCCTTTCCGGATACCGAATTGCTGCGTGCTTTGCACTCTCGCAATTCTAAAAATCCTCCTGCAAGCAAGCTTACATCGAATTTTAGGCCTTTTGACCCTTGTATTATACAAGTTGTCCATTATTATACGCATTTGGTGTACAGTTTGCAACTTGTTTTGAAGATAACTTTTCGCTAGACTATTGGCAAATAGAGCTGACCGGCCAGTTTTGGCCGTTGTTTCCATAAGATTTTTCCGGTAGGAGGTAATGTATATGAGCAAAAAAATTTTAATCACAGAAGCTGTAGATCCTGCAGGCATTACTTTGCTTCAGGACCATGGATACCAGGTGGTCATGGGCACCGGATATGATGAAGAGACACTTATGAGAGAGGCACATGACGCAGACGGCGTCCTTACAAGAAACGGTCATTTTACAGAGCGTGTATTAAATTCCTGCCAGAAGCTGCAGGTCATCGGCATGCATGGCGCCGGTGTGGACTGTATCGATGTAGAAGCCGCAGAGCGGCTGGGTATCCAGGTAACAAACGCAGCAGACGCCAACAGCGGTTCTGTTGCAGAATTTACAATCGGACTGCTTTTAAGCCTTGCAAAGAAACTTCCGCCAAGCCGTGACGGACTGCGCAAAGAAGGCTGGAGCGTCCGCCCGAAGATCTCTACCTTTGATCTGGAAGGCAAGACCTTAGGTATTTTAGGAATGGGAAGGATCGGCACTGCAGTTGCCAGAAAAGCTTCTTATGGATTTAGCATGAAGGTTCTTGGATACCGCAGAAATCTTCCGGGAGAGATCTGTGCAGACTATGGCATCCTTACAAGTGATCTGGACAAAGTGATCCGAAACAGCGATTTTCTGTCCATTCATCTGCCATATACCAGGGACACTTTTCATCTGGTAAGCAGAAAGAAGTTAGAGCTTATGAAGCCGGGTTCCTATCTTTTAAATCTTGGACGGGGCGAAGTAGTAGACCAGGATGCTTTAAGAGATATGCTTCTCTCCAACCGTCTGGCAGGCGCTGCACTGGACGTATTTGAAGGGGAGATCCCGGCTGCTGATGATCCGCTGCTGCATATGGATCAGGTCATCGCAACACCTCATATTGCAGGTTTAAGCAAGCAGGCTATGGAACGGTTATCTTATCAGGCCGCTCTGGGCATTACAGAGGTGTTAGAAGGCCGCAAGGTG
The DNA here is from genome assembly GCA_963611035.1 of Agathobaculum sp. Classification (GTDB taxonomy): domain Bacteria; phylum Bacillota; class Clostridia; order Lachnospirales; family Lachnospiraceae; genus Enterocloster. Next base: position 9,668 of record CAVDQU010000066.1, on the reverse strand, counting down.
ACTTATCCGGTCAATCATCCTGAGAAATACACAAGTAAAATTTCAGTGGCATAGAAGGGTCCTTTTATCAACGCGCCGCTGGCGCGTGTGGTATATGCATAATAACGCAAAAAGCACATGAATTCAGGCATTTAAAACCTGCTTTCATGTGCTTTTCTTTCGTTTACAGAACCTGCTGCCGGCAGCTTCTCTTTTGCTGCACGCCTGCACAAGTGAACCCGCGCCCGGCGCGGGTCCTCTCTCACTTTATTACAATCCCGCCTCTCTGGTGGAATTTATATTTATACACTTTTATGCATTCTTTACCGTCGCAATATCCACCAGTGTCAGCTCTTTTGCACGGTTCTCAAGACTTGTTACAAGGGCTCTTGCTGTGTCAAGGGCTGTAAGTACATTTACACCGGTCTCAATGGCATTGCGGCGGATCACAAAGCCGTCATGGCTTCTTTCAGCGCCCTGTGCCGGGATATCGATGATCAGGTCGATCTGATGTCCTAATACCAGGTCAAGGATGTTCGGGGACTCCTGCTCCAGTTTGCGGATCTCAAGTGCCTTTACACCATGTGCATTTAAGGTTCTTGCAGTTCCCTTGGTAGCAAAGATCTGGTAGCCTACATTTGCAAATCTGCGGGCGATCTCTACTGCCTCTTCCTGCTCATTCTTTCTGATGGTCATGATCATCTTCTTGTACTTAGGCAGACGGATTCCGGCGCCCTCAAATGCCTTATAAAGAGCTTCGTTAAAGTTCTTAGCAATACCAAGGCACTCACCGGTAGACTTCATTTCCGGTCCGAGGCTGATATCTGCGCCGCGGATCTTCTCAAAGGAGAATACAGGCATCTTAACAGCAATATAATCAGCTGCGGGCTGCAGACCTGGATTGTAGCCCAGTTCCTTGATCGTATGGCCGCAGATGATCCGGGTTGCTAACGGAACGATTGGGATACCCGTTACCTTGCTGATATATGGTACGGTACGGGAAGAACGTGGGTTTACCTCGATGATGTATACGTCATCCCCGTCTACGATAAACTGGATATTGATCATGCCCTTTACATGAAGAGCCTTAGCCAGCTTCTCGGTATATTCTACAATGGTATCAATATTATGCTGTGTAATGTCCTGTGCCGGATATACGGAGATACTGTCTCCGGAATGGATACCGGTACGCTCAATATGCTGCATGATACCAGGAATCAGAATATCGGTTCCGTCGCAGATGGCGTCTACTTCGATCTCCTTACCCATAATGTACTTATCTACCAGGATCGGATGCTCCTGAGCAATCTGGTTGATGATGCCGATAAATTCATCAATATCTTCATCACAGATAGCGATCTGCATGCCCTGTCCGCCCAGTACATAGGAAGGACGTACTAAAACCGGATATCCCAGGTCATTTGCAGCCTTCTTTGCCTCTTCTGCAGTAAATACAGTATGACCTGCCGGTCTCGGGATATGACACTGTTCCAGAATCTCATCAAAGCGCTCTCTGTCCTCTGCAGCATCCACATCTTCTGCTGCTGTACCAAGGATCGGGACTCCCATTTTCATAAGAGCTTCCGTTAATTTAATAGCAGTCTGTCCGCCAAACTGTACGACAGCGCCATCCGGCTTTTCAATATCTACAATGCTCTCTACATCTTCTGGTGTTAATGGCTCGAAATACAGCTTATCTGCAATATCGAAGTCTGTACTTACAGTTTCCGGGTTATTGTTGATGATAATGGTCTCGTATCCTTCTTTGCTGAAGGCCCAGGTGCTGTGTACAGAACAGAAGTCAAACTCGATTCCCTGTCCAATACGGATCGGGCCGGAGCCAAGAACCAGTACTTTCTTTCTTCCTTCTGTCTTTTCAGCCTCGTTATAGCTTCCAAAGCAGGAGTAGTAATATGGAGTCTCTGCCGCAAACTCAGCTGCGCAGGTATCAACCATTTTGTATGCAGCGCGGATGCCATTGTCATAACGCTGCTTCTTGATCTCTTCCTGGGAAATGCCGGTAAGACGGGAAATTACATTGTCAGGGAACTCAATGCGTTTTGCTTCTGCAAGGAGCTCTGAAGTAAGATCTTTCTTTCCTTCGCCTACTGCCTTTAATTCTTTCTCCATTTCTACCAGGATAGCCAGCTTGTCGATAAACCAGATATCAATGCGGGTGATCTCATGGATCAGCTCATATGGGAAGCCCCGGCGCAGAGCCTCTGCGATTCTCCAGATACGCATATCATCTACGATCTCCAGTTCTTTTACCAGTCCTGTATAGGAAAGTCCGGTAAAATCATAGGACATCAAACAGTCTACATGCTGTTCCAGGGAACGGATTGCTTTCATCAGGGCGCCTTCAAAGTTGGTGCAGATACTCATGACTTCACCGGTTGCCTTCATCTGGGTTCCTAAGGCTCTCTTAGCGCTTATAAACTTATCAAATGGAAGTCTTGGCATCTTTACTACACAGTAGTCAAGCATTGGCTCAAAACTTGCATACGTTTTCTTTGTTACTGCATTTTTAATCTCATCCAGTGTATATCCTAAGGCGATCTTTGCTGCTACTTTTGCGATGGGGTAACCAGTTGCCTTGGATGCCAGTGCGGAAGAACGGCTGACACGCGGGTTTACCTCGATCACGCAGTATTCAAAGCTGTCTGGATTTAAAGCGTACTGTACGTTGCAGCCGCCGGTGATGCCCAGTTCGCTGATGATATTTAATGCAGAAGTACGCAGCATCTGGTACTCTTTATCCCCTAAGGTCTGGGAAGGTGCCACAACGATACTGTCACCTGTATGAACACCCACCGGATCCAGGTTTTCCATGTTGCAGACAGTAATTACATTTCCTGCGCCGTCACGCATTACTTCGTATTCGATCTCTTTCCAGCCTGCGATGCAGCGCTCTACCAAAACCTGTCCGACACGGGATAAACGGAGACCGTTTTCCAGGATCTCAGCACACTGCTCCGGATTCTGCGCAATACCGCCGCCGGAACCGCCCAGTGTATAAGCAGGACGGAGAACCACCGGATAACCGATCTTTGCAGCCACTTCCAGACCGTGCTTTACATCTTCTACAATGTCAGAAGGTGCAACCGGCTCACCGATCTTTTCCATGGTCTCTTTGAACATTTCACGGTCTTCTGCTTTTTTAATGGTAAGAGCGGTGGTGCCGATGAGGCGCACATTATTCTTCTCTAAGAAACCAGCATCTTCCAGTTCCATTGCAAGGTTTAATCCGGCCTGTCCGCCAAGGGTCGGCAGAATGCTGTCCGGCTTTTCCTTTAAGATCAGCTGCTCTACTACTTCTACGGTTAATGGCTCAATGTATACACGGTCCGCAATGTCCTTGTCGGTCATGATGGTAGCCGGGTTGGAGTTTAAAAGGACAACTTCAATTCCTTCTTCTTTTAAGGAACGGCAGGCCTGTGTACCTGCATAGTCAAATTCTGCTGCCTGTCCGATGACGATCGGGCCGGAGCCTAAAACCAGTACTTTTTTAATTTCAGGATTCTTTGGCATCAGTCATTTACCTCCATCATTTTAAGGAAACGGTCAAATAAGTATCCGGAGTCCTGTGGTCCGGGGCATGCTTCCGGGTGATACTGTACAGTGAAAATGTTCTTACCTGTGTATTTTAAACCTTCGTTGGTTCCATCATTTACATTAACAAATGCAGGAACTGCAATTTCCGGCTTTACCGTGTTGGTGTCTACTGCATATCCATGGTTCTGGGAAGAAATATATACCCTTCCGGTCTCCAGATCTTTTACAGGATGATTTCCACCTCTGTGTCCGTATTTTAATTTGTAGGTATCCATACCGTTTGCCAGTGCCATTAACTGATGTCCCAGACAGATGGCAAAGATCGGTACATTGGAGTCGTACATTTTTTTGATCTCTTTGATGATCTCAACATTCTCCTTTGGATCACCAGGGCCATTGGAAAGCATGATACCGTCCGGATTTGCTGCCAGCACTTCTTCTGCCGGTGTATCTGCCGGATATACAGTTACTTCGCAGCCTCTTTCATTTAAGGAACGGGCAATGTTCTTCTTTGCGCCGAAGTCCATTAAAGCTACTTTCTTTCCATTTCCCGGAAGAACGTATTTTTCTTTGGTTGTTGTAGCCATAACAACACCGGCTACTGTATAGGCTTTCATACGGCTGATGGGCTCGGACAGGTCCAAATACTCTTTTGTCGTGATCATACCGTTCATTGTACCTTTTTCTCTTAATAACTTTGTGAGGGCTCTTGTATCGATACCACAGATACCAGGAATATCATTTTCTTCTAAGAAATTCTGAATTGTGTCTTCGCAACGGAAGTTGCTTGGGATCCTTGATAATTCTCTTACAATATAACCATCCGGCCAGGGCTTTAAAGACTCCATATCCTGACGACAGATTCCGTAATTACCGATCAGAGGATAGGTCATAACAACGGCCTGTCCTGCATATGACGGATCAGTTAATACTTCCAGATAACCGGTCATAGATGTGTTAAATACGATCTCGCTGATCACTTCACGCTGAGAACCAATACTGGTACCGGTGAACACAGTGCCGTCTTCCAATATAAGGTATGCTTTCATAGGGGGGAATACCTGTCCTTTCTTGTGTTGTGCATGGGAGAAGTCCGTAAAGTACGCGGCGCCCATCATCTTGAAAGACTTCGCCTTTCAAGATGCATCGGATGGTCCATCCGATGTACACATATGGATTTCTGCCCAAATTGATAGCATTATAATATACCTTGCATAAATTTTCAATGATTTTGAAAGCTAAATTTTTTTGCCTTAGGCTAATCTTTTTTGGCATCAAACTTGCTGTGAGAATTTATAGCAAAAGAGCGAAGCTAAACAGCCCCGCCCTCCATATTTATACTATATCTTCTGTGGTTTCATCCGCTTCCGGAACTTCCGGTGCATCTTCTTCCTCATTTTCTTTGGAATCTGCATCTTCTGTGGAGTCTTCTGTTTCTTCTGGATCCTCCTCTTCTGCTGATTTATCCTCTTCGTCAGAGTTTTCCCCTTCTTTTACATTTTCTGCTGCATCGGATGTATCTTCATTGGACTTATCCTCAGCTTCTAGCTCATTTTCAGACTTATCTTCAACTTCTTCTTTATCCTCTGTCTCAGAATCTTCTGCTGGGATGACAGTCTCTGTTTCTTTTTCTTCCTGGCTGTCTTCTTTCTCATCTTCTTTCGCCGAAAGTTCTGTAGTAATCTCCTCCTCTGTCTTTTCTTCTTCCTCTTCCAGGTCGCTTTCTATGGTTGCAAAACCTTTAAACTTGTTTTGTAATTTTTCAAGTGTTTCCAATCCAAGTGCTTTCAGATCAGCCCCAGTAACATCCAGTGTGCCCCACTGTGCATCAGCATCATACTGAACCGCATAAATATAGGTGTATCTTGAAATCTGAGGCGCTCCTATAATAGTTAATGTGAAATCTCCTGAAACACTTCCTGCTGAGGTGCGTCCACAGAGCGAACTTAAAACTACATTTCCGTCTGTTGCGTCTATCGTCACGGAAAGATCACCATTCAGATAGGAACTTCCATATAAATAGGTTCCCGAAAACTGAATATGTGCCTCTTTCTCTGCAAGAACCTCTACATTACCTTCCATTGTGCTGCCTGCTGCACCGCTTCCATATACATAAAATCCCCCAGATGACAGTGTGATATGGCAGGTCTGATTTTCTCCCTGTGCCTGAGCAGTACCGGAAGCAGAACCTGCATACAGGCCGTTTGTGGTAGAACAGGTCACATTTTCTCCTGCTGTAAAATCATAACCGTTTGCATAAAGAGTAGCATTCCACGTAACATCCGATATAGTCAGATTTCCCTTTAGGCTGATAGCTTTGGATGATTTGATAAGATACGGTCCGTTTTCTCCTGACCGGATGGAAATAGAAGCTTCCGGCATAGTCACTTCTTCTGTAAGCTCTATATCGTCATTTAAAATAAGAGTATCTCCGTCCTGTACTTCTTCCAGTGCCTGCACGAAGCTGGTATAGGATTTTTCTCCGTTCACAACCGCGTTTTCCACCGGCTTCTTATTGTATACAAACTGGATCTTAGATGTTTTCAGCCAGGTTTCTCCCTCGTCAGCGGTAGTTGCCGCCCAGAGATATTTGGAACCGCCCTTTACATTATCAAATTCAATGGAAACAGGTGTTTCATATTTCGTCCATGTCTCCTTATCCGGACTTACCGTGGAGGAGCTATCGGAAATATAATAATAAATCTGGGTACCTTCTACCGGACAACTGATGGCTGCCACCGGCTGATCCTCATAATCGTAATTTCCATATTTTGTACCAGATGTTCCCTTTGCCGGTTCTACTGAAAATACAGGTGCTGCGCTGTATGCCTGTTTAATCGCTGCCCCAATGGCAGAAAGCACTGCCTTTTGTCCTTCTTCTTCATACTGTGTCAGAATATCAATGTCAGCTGACTGCTCATAATATACATGTGCCAGCAGTTCCGCAAGAAAATCGCCGTATTTTTCCTGTGAAGTTTCATCTAACTTGATGGATGAAATATAACCGGAATAATTCACATCCACCGTTGCCGTAACTCCATCTTTTTCTACCGTATAGCTTCCGCGCTCCAGTGCAGTCGTACTTTTCTTCATAAAGCAGTACCAAACTGTCACTACTTTACTTCGGTTTCCTTCTTCGTCAAAGGCGGCAAACCGCAGCTCTTTCAATTCCGGCGTATTACTGTAAAAAGATACCGAATTTGTTTCTGCCTTTGTACTGGATAGATCCGGATCTGTTCCGTCTTCTGTATAACGGACCGTTGTAGTTTCTGCTTTATCAATACTTATATAGATCGTGGCGTTTGGATTGCTGTAAAATCCATATTTGCTGGTTACCTTTGGAGTAAGCACGATTTCGTCACTGGTTTCTACCGGCTCGCCCAAAAGAGCCTGGATCATAGCATACTTCATTGCATCGGTGGAAATAGTAGCCCCGCTGACTGCATCGGCCGCATATTCCTCTCCGCCCCCCGGTGTGGTTTTTGCATTGATTAGATCAGACAGATCCTTTCCTGCAAACTTCGTTGAAATGCCAACGAAACTGGTTGTTGTAGGAAAAATATACCACCAGTATACTTCATCCTGAAGAGCCACCGGTTCTGTGCCATTATCTTCGATCTTAGCTATTTTTCCGTTTACTACCGTAACCCGTATCTTTCCCTCATAGGGTTTTTTAGTCTGGGATGTGATCGTTGCACTTGCTTCGTAAATCTTAGTACCCTTTTCCTGTGTTTCCGGTATCCCGATAAAAGAAAGCTCCTTTTCTGCTGCATCGGAGGACTGTCCATCCTTTACAGCCACTGCCTTTAATGTAAGCGTGCCGGTAGCATTTGCATTTGCCAAAACAGAAATGTCTGTTTCTTCCCCGGTTCCATCGGCAGTAAACGCATTTGCATTTTTTGCCGGATCGCTTCCGTCGGTGGTATAGCGGATCTGCGTATCTTCCGGAGCGGTGATCAACAACTGGGCCGGTTCTGCAGCACTGAATAAAAAGCGCGTTCTCTGATCTGCCGTTTTTATAGTCGGTGCATCCGGTTTTTCTACCGGATCTTCACTTTTCAGTGCTTTCTTCACCGCTTCTTTAATTGCATTGGAGGAAATAGTTGCATTGGATACCGCCTGGACCTGATCTACTTCCTCTGCTGTCTTTGCTCCCTGTTCTCCGCCGAATTTTTTAAACAGCTCTGATGCATCGTTCCAAAATAACTGATTCTTTCCCGGTTCGGTTCCGTCATCTTCTACAGAAATGATATTTCCATCCTTATCTACTATCACTTTTACCTTGGCCTGATAGGTACCATTTACCGTTCCCAGATCATTGGCGGCTACCGTTGCCTCACCTTTCAGTACCCTGGTTGTCGGTTCCGTATCATCTTTTTTGTCCTGATCGTCTTTTTTGTCCTGATCATCAGATTTATCCGGATCTTCCGTACTATCCTGATCATCTTTTTTATCGGAACTGTCATCCCCGGAATTATCGCTTCCATGGTCGTCCCCATCTGCTTTGCCATCGTCGGTGCTGCCATCCGCTTTACCGTCCTCAGAGCCGTTATTTCCGGAATTGTCTTTATCAGAAGAACTTCCAGAATTATCGGAATCATTGGAATTATTGGAATTATCCGAACTTTCTGTGTGGTCAGAACCTCCTGAGTTTTCTGTGGTTTTACTGTCTGAATCACTGCCTGACGTAACAGCCATGGAAGAAACCGTCACAAAATCAGAACTGCTGTTGGTTTTAACTCTTCCATTTTCATCTGTCCACTGTCCTTCAGCATTAACAGAAAATCCATCGGGAGTAACTGTATCTGTATACATAGCTCCTAAATCGTCTGTTTCCGAGAAGTAATAACATTTGCCGTCGATCCAGTTCCAGCCGGTGACCATGGCTCCCTCCGTTTTCTGTCCGGACCGGTTGTCAAAAAAGTACCATCTTCCCTGTCCATCCTGATACCAGCCGGTATCCATGAGCCCTTCCTGTTTTTCCTGCTGTGTACCGAAATGATACCATACACCGTTGATCTGCTTCCAGCCTGTGACCATTTCTCCGTTTAAAGGTTCCATATAGTACCATCCGGAGGCGGTAAGGATCCATCCTGTGTAAGCGTTCTGATCCGGGTCGCAGAATTTCCATGCTCCGTTTACCTGTTTCCAGCTTCCTGTGGTCAGCGGTGCTGCGTAGCCCGTGAAACAGGCCTGTGCTGCAAGTGCTGCGGATATAGCAAATACCACTGTCTTCTTTTTCAGATTTTTTCTCATTTGATCTCTCCTAAAAATACAGGGCTTTCGGAGAAAGCTTCCAAAAGCCCTGTAACATTACTTACTGTATTTCTTTGCAGCGAACAGATTATTCGGCGTCTTTAAGAGTATCTGTTTCCTGTACTTCTGTCTCCTGTTTCGTTTCGCCTACCTCAGGAGCTTCTGCTGCGTTTTCCTTGTCATCAGAAGAAGTTTCTTCTGACTGTTCCTGTTTCTCTGAATCTTCGTTTTCTTCTGTTTCCTCAGACTGTCCGCCATTTACTTCGGACTCATCCTCTTTTTTGTCAGATTCTTCGTTATCTGCGTTATCAGAATCGTCAGACTTGCCATCTTCTTTCTCAGATTTGTCAGCATCTTCCGGATCCGTATCCTTCTTTTCTTCCTCTGTTGTTTCGGATGATGCATCACCGGAAGTCTTTCCAGTTGTGTCTTCGGTTGTATCCTGTGCTGTATCATCTGTTACAACTTCGTCAGCCTTCTTCTCTACCTCGTTTTCCTCTGCCTCGAATCTGAAGCTTACAGTGATCACTCTTTCATCTGCAAGAGTAATTGTAAATGTGTCATCTACAACTGCTACCGTGTTGTACAGCTCATTGTTATCTGCATCTACAACTACAACGGTAAACTCATTCCAGTTATCCTCGTACTTAGGATCCAGTACTACATCCTGAATTTCCAGACTTCCCAACGCTTCCAGCTCATCTGCATCTACATCAACGGTCTTAACAATCTCTTCGTTCTTGTAGAACTTGATTTCTGCCGGAGTGGAAGCTTCTGTTACATTTGCAAGGGCAGCTGTGTTTGTATTGTTTGCACCCAATGCTTTGGCTACGGCTGTTTTTACAGCGGTAAGAGAGCAGGTAGCACCACTATTAATA
>CAVDQU010000065.1:0-14600 GCA_963611035.1 Agathobaculum sp. | reverse complement strand
GATATACTAAAGACATTTATGAATGAAAAATGATATATAAATTGTGAAATATAAGAAAGGTTTTTGACATAGAAAAATCATGGTAGAAGAAGAGAAAAAGGTTCCTGTAAGCCGCAGCAAGGCGGCTTTTAAAGAAAGGGAGCGGGAGAGGAAGGAAAAAGAAAAAGCACAAAGAGAACAGACCAGATCTGCAAAAGAAGAAAACGGATCAATGGAAGCTGCAAAACAGGAAGCAGAGAAAAAGCACTTTCCATGGAAGGTAACAGCAGGTGTGCTGGCAGGCGTAGTAATGTTGGCTGCAGCCGGGTATGTGGGAATGTCCATGAAATACCAGAATACATACCTTCCAAACACCCGCATCAATGGAATGAATGCAGCTGGAATGACCTCTCAGGCAGTGGAAGAAAATATGGCAAAAGAGGCGGAAAACTATGTATTAAAACTGACTCTCAGAAATGACGCTTCAGAAACCATAGAGGGAAATGCCATCGGACTACATACTGTATTTGACGGAAGTCTGGAAAATATCCTTAACGATCAGAATCCTTATACCTGGCCCCTTCGTATGTTCAAAGGGGAAAGCTATGAGATCGAGACTATGCTGGCATATGAGGATGGGGCTTTAGACGGGGCTGTAGAAAGCTTAAAGGCTATGGATCCTGCTAATGTGACAGCCCCTGAGGATGCCCATTTATCCGATTATGTAAAGGGAGAAGGATATTCTGTCATCCCTGAAACAGAAGGAGATCAGTTAAAGCCTGATAAAGTAAAAGAAGAAGTAAAAACAGCTATTAACGATTTAAAAGAAGAGATCGATCTGGATGAACTGGGTTGTTATGAGGAGCCGTCCGTGCGCTCTGATGATGAAAGCCTTGCTGCTCTAGCGGAAAAATTAAACCACTATGTAAACATGACTGTCACCTATACTATGGGAAGCAAAAATGAGGTACTGGATGGAGAACAGATCCATACCTGGCTTTCTGTTGCAGATGGACAGGTAAGTGTGGATGAGGGAAAAATCTCAGAATACGTAAAATCACTGGCTTCTAAATACAATACAGCTTACAGCAAACGTAAATTTAAGACCAGCTATGGCCCGGAAGTGGAAGTAAGCGGCGTGTATGGCTGGCGCATCGACCAGCAGGCAGAAGCAGCTGCTTTAAAAGCGGCTCTGGCAGAGGGAAAAGATGTTACAAAAGAGCCTGCATATGCACAGAAAGCAGCCAGCCATGACGGTAATGACTATGGAAATACCTATGCAGAGGTGAATTTAACAGCCCAGCATATGTTTTTCTATAAAGACGGCCAGAAGATCCTGGAGTCTGATTTTGTGTCAGGAAACGTAGCAAAGGGATATACCACCCCTCCCGGCCTTTTCAGCCTTACTTACAAGCAGAGAGATGCTACGTTAAAGGGACAGGGATATGCAAGCCCGGTAAAATTCTGGATGCCATTTAACGGAGGTATTGGTTTCCATGATGCCAGCTGGAGAAATACCTTCGGCGGCACTATTTATAAAACAAGCGGTTCCCACGGCTGCATCAATATGCCTTATGCAGCGGCAAAGACTTTATTTGAAAATGTGTATGCCGGTATGCCGGTCATCTGCTATAACCTGGCCGGTACAGAAAGCGGTCAGACGACCAAGGCTTCCGGTAAGGATGAATCAGCAGCATCTGCACAGACCACACCGGCAGTACAGCCGACCCAGACACCGGCAGAAACACCAGCCCAGACACAGCCTTCTGAGACTCAGGCACCAACTGTAAGCCCGGCAGCACCACAGGAAACTACAAAGGCACCAGAGACCACAGAGGCACAGCCCCAAACCTCGGAGGCAGCGGTTGTACAGCCGGTAGAAACACCTGCTTCTACGGAAAACGCAACAAAAGAAATAGGTCCTGCGTTTACAACAGAGGCTCATACAGAGGAGGTTGGACCGGGAGTCTGATGGTGGAAAAAGTTGACAAATTATAAAAACCATTCTATAATTCCATTTGACACAACGAGGACGAACATCATAGAACGAAAGATAGACGGATTTCGGGAGTCAGACTTCCGGATATCCCAGATTCAACAGGGAGGAATGAATTATGACAATGGCTAAAAAGGCAGCTAAAACAACTGCAGTAAAAGAAACTGTAAAGGAAACCGTAAAAGAGGCAGCTCCAGTAGTAAAGGAGACTGTAAAAGAGGCAGCAGCTACTGTAAAGGCAGTTGCAGCAGAAGCAAAAGAAGCTGTTAAGAAGGCACCTGCAAAGAAGCCTGTAGCTAAGAAAGCACCTGCAAAGAAGGCAGTTGAGCCAAAGATGGAAGTACATTTCCAGTTTGCTGGCAAAGATGTTCTGGTTAAGAGCGTATTAGACCAGGCTGTAGAAGCATACAAGAGCACTCACAAAGATGCAGAGATCAAGGAAGTTGAACTGTATGTAGTTGCAGAAGAAGGCGCAGCTTATTATGTAGTAAACGGTGAAGCATCTGATGATTTCAAGGTAATGCTGTAGTCAGAAGGATCTATATCAGAATCATAGAAAACAGTGATGAAAAAAGGCTGGTGGGTGGATGAACCTGTCGGCCTTTTTGCTGCTAAGTTTTAATGGTATTGATGGTGTATTAAGAGAAAGGAAAAACGGGATGATCATGCTGCCGCAGCGCTTTAAAGAGCGCATGAGAGAACTGCTGGGGGAAGAATACAGTGCATTTGAAGCCAGCTATGAGCAGGAAAAGGTACAGGGACTGCGGTTTAACAGTTTAAAAACAGAAGAAGGAAAAGCATCTGACTGGGAAGAGATGGGAGTAAAGGCTTTGGCCAAGAAGACAGCCCAGATCTTAAAGATGGAGCTGACACAGGTTCCCTGGGTAAAGGAAGGCTATTATTATCCATTAGATGCAAGACCTGGAAAACATCCGTTCCACGAAGCCGGCCTTTATTATATCCAGGAGCCAAGCGCCATGTCTGTAGTGGAGCTTTTAGATCCCAAACCAGGTGAAAATGTACTGGATCTGTGTGCAGCTCCCGGCGGCAAGTCCAGCCATATTGCATCCCGTTTAAAAGGAGAGGGCTTTCTTTTATCCAATGAGATCCATCCGGGCCGTGCAAAGATCCTTTCCCAGAACATGGAGCGCATGGGTGTGGGAAACTGTGTAGTCACAAATGAGGATGCAAAAGGCCTTTCCAAGGTATTTCCAGGCTTTTTTGACCGGATCGCAGTAGATGCCCCCTGCTCCGGGGAAGGAATGTTCCGCAAGGAAGAAGAAGCAGTAAAGCAGTGGAGTGAAGACCATGTAAAAATGTGCGCAGCCAGACAAAAAGAGATCCTGGAAGACGCGGCATCTATGTTAAAACCAGGGGGGACTATGGTATATTCCACCTGTACCTTTGCGCCGGAGGAAAATGAAGGCACGATCCTTGCTTTTTTAAAGGATCATGAGGATTTTTATCTGGAAGAGCGAGAATGCTCTAAAGGTCTGATGCATGCAGTGCCGGAATGGGCCTTTTATGGACAGGAAGAAACAGGAGAAACCCTGGAGACGATCGGAAAATTCCACCTAGAGCAGGCTTTTCGCATCATGCCCCACAAAACAGAAGGAGAAGGTCATTTTATGGCAGTCCTTCGCCGCAGAAAGGACAGTGAGGGATTTTCAGGAAAACGCAGTAAACCTTCTTATATAGATCCAAAGAAAGAAAAAGAAGTGGTAAAAGAGCTGAACCGTTTTCTGGATGAGACACTGGTGGAGCCGGAACAGTTAAAGAACAGGGAAGAATATCTCCGCTTTGGGGATCAGCTATACCTTTTGCCACCTGAGATGGCCGGCTTAAAGGGGCTGAAGGTGCTCCGCCCAGGCCTTCATATAGGAACCATCAAGAAAAACCGACTGGAGCCATCCCATGCTTTAGCCCTCTGGTTAAGACCAGAGCAGGTAAAAGTATGGAAAGAACTGGCGCCAGAGGGTTTGGAAGCGGTGAAATATTTAAAGGGAGAGACACTGACCGGGGATACCGGTATGTCTGCTCCCTGTGAAAAAGGCTGGGTACTGATCTGTACGGGAAATGTAAGTCTTGGCTGGGGAAAAATGGCTGCTGGTACTATTAAAAATCATTATCCTAAGGGACTTCGATGGATGTAGTTGTTTTCCCGGCCTATTATGGTTCTTTTACCAGGGCTGCCATGTCCTTTGGCAGAGGAGCCGTGAAGCTTAAAGGTTCCCCGGTCAGCGGGTGGACAAAATCCAATCCATAGGAGTGAAGCGGCTGGCGGCTGATGTAGCGGTAGTCCGGGTTATACAGAAAATCTCCGGGAAGAGGATGACCGATATAGCTCATATGGACACGGATCTGGTGGGTCCGGCCGGTGTCCAGTTTCAGGCTGATATAGGAAAGGTCTTTTTCCTCATCATAAGAAAGCAGCTGGTAATGAGTCCTGGCGGTTTCGCCGTGTTCAAAGTCAATACGGCGCAGGACCGTAGAGTCTTCTGCACGTCCAATGGGGGCATCGATGATGCCCTCTTTTTCTGTCTTTCCGCAGACAATCGCCCGGTACTGCCTGTGGATCTGACGGTGGAGCATCTGGTCTGATAAGATACAGCCTGCAAGGAGATGCTTGGCAATGACCAAAAGACCGGTAGTATCCCGGTCCAGGCGGTTGATGGCTCGGTATACCAGTGTCTGGCCTTTGCTCTGGTAGTACCAGGCAACAGCATTTGCCAGAGTATGGTCAAAATGGCCCTGAGAAGGGTGGATAGGCACACCGGCGTCTTTATTTACCACTAAAATATCTTCGTCTTCATAAACAATATTTAAAGGAAGTTCTACAGGAACGATATTCTGGGAATTTTCCTCTTCTAAAGTGGCAGTCAGGATCTCGCCTGCCTGAAGCCTGTGGATGGTATAGGCAAGTTCTCCCCCAATGGTAAGACCGGTGGGAGAATTTCTCAGCTTTACCACTAGGCGGTGGGAGTAACCTTTGCTTCTTAAAAACTGTTCTACGGTCTTTCCCTGGTCTTTTTCTGTGATCTCATATTGTAATGTCTTTTTTATCATGTATGTTTTAAATTCCTTTTATTTTTGTAAGTTCTCTTTTGAGGACCCTGTTTTAAAAGTCTTCTTTTTGCTGGCTGCATGGTCCACAATGGCGTCTTTTTGCAGGAAGCTAGCCCGTTTGATGCTGTCAACGCCAAAACGGCTGCGGATGCTGTCTATCGTCTTTTCAAATTCCTTTTTCTTTTTGGCAGAGGCGTCTTCAAAAAGGCTCATCTGGCAGAAGCTGTCATCAGATATCTTTCCGGCCCGCAGCCCCATAAGCCGCAGAGGCGTCATATCCCAGGACTCTTTTAAAAGCTTACAGGCGCATTCAAAGAGACGGGAAGTGGAATCCGTAGGCTCACTTAAGGTCATCTGGTGGGACTGGTTTTTAAAGGACCAGTCCCGCAGTTCCACACATACGCTGCTGCACAGAACATGATCTGCCCGCAGTCTGGCTCCTACCGTCTCACAGAGAGAGAGCAGCACCTGACAGCCTGTTTCATAGTCAGAAATATCCCGTGATAACGTAATACTGTTTCCGTATCCTTTATTAATAGGATCTTTTTCTGCTACTGGATCCTCGTCAATGCCGTTGGCGTACTGGTGGATCATCACGGCGTATTTTTCTCCCAGATGCCTTTTTAACAGGTTCAGATCACAGTGGGCCAGCTGTCCTATGGTATGGATCCCCAGATTTTCCAGTTTTTTCTGGGCCGACTGTCCTACGCAGAACAGATCTCTGATAGGAAGAGGCCACATTTTTTCTGGTATCTCCTGTGGAAAAAGGGTGTGGCATTTATCTGGTTTTTCAAAATCAGAAGCCATTTTTGCCAGAAGCTTGTTTGGGGCAATTCCCACATTGACAGTAAAGCCAAGTTCATCCCGGATCCGGTTGCGGATCTGGTTAGCTGTGCTTAAAGGGGAACCAAACAGGTGGATGGTATCTGTCATGTCTAAAAATGTCTCATCAATGCTGAATTTTTCGTGATCCGGTGTATATTCCTCTAAAAGGGTCATCATTTTTCTGGAACACTGGATATAAAAATCAAATCGGGAAGGTACGATCAGCAGATTGGGGCATTTTCGCAGTGCCTGGGAGATAGGTTCTCCTGTGGTAACGCCCTGTTTTTTTGCCAAAGTGGATTTTGCCAGGATAATGCCGTGGCGGGTGCTTGTATCACCGCCTACTGCACAGGCAATGGTGCGCAGATCCGTATCTGTAGGATCTTTCTTAAGACGGTATACAGATTCCCAGCTTAAAAAAGCGGAATTTACATCAATGTGAAAGATAAGACGCTGTCTGGCTGCTTTCATAACAGATATCTGCCTCCTGAAAATGAAGATGCTCTTCAAATATACTCCTAAAACAGGAGAATACATGTTCTGGTAAAATCATAACACAGGGAGTAAGGTTCGTCAATTTTGGCATATCTGAAAATCCTGAAGAATAGGATAAGAGAAAGAACCCTTTTGGGGAGATGCCCTTAAGGTGAAAGAGAAGAGAATGTTTTTTATTGGGAGACCATGGTGGCAGTTTCGCTGTCTGGCCCTGTTTTTTTCACTGTTTTATATGTTCACGTTTTGCGCAGTACCTGTGTTTGCACAGGAAAAAGAGGATCTGAAGCTTTATTCCCAGTCAGCGGTCCTTATGGATGGGGATACCGGCCGCGTCCTCTATGGAAAAAATGAAAAACAGATACGGCCTATGGCAAGCACCACCAAGATCATGACCTGTATCCTGGCGTTAGAAAAGGGGGATCTGGAGGACATAGTTACCGCCTCTTCCTATGCTGCCTCCCAGCCTAAGGTACATATGGGAGTGAAAAAAGGAGAGCAGTATCTGCTAAAGGACCTGCTTTACGGCCTGATGCTGGAATCTTATAATGATGTAGCGGTAATGATCGCGGAACATATTGGAGGGACAAGAGAAGGCTTTGCCAGGATGATGAATGAGAAGGCGGAAGAATTAGGATGCAAAGATACCTGGTTTATCACACCTAACGGGCTGGACGCTAAGGAGGTAGATGAAACAGGAAAAGAACGGATCCATTCTACGACGGCAGAGGATCTGGCAAAAATATTAGTATATTGTATACAAAAATCCCCAAAGGCAGAGACATTTTTAAAGATCACCCAGACACAGGACCGCACCTTTTATGATACAGAAAATAAACATCAGATCCGGTGCAGAAATCACAACGTCTTATTAACTATGATGGATGGGGCTCTCACAGGAAAGACCGGTTTTACGGGAGGAGCCGGATATTCCTATGTAGGTGCTTTAAAAAAAGACGGAAAACTGTTTGTCATCGCTCTTTTAGGCTGCGGATGGCCCCCTTATAAGACCTGGAAATGGTCAGATGCAAGGATGTTATTTTCTTATGGAATGAAAAATTATGAAAAAGTGGATCTGTGTGAACAGTTAGGAAAAACAGAGCCAGAAACGGTAACAGTAGAAGGAGGAACCTGCTGGGGTGGAAAAGAAAATGGTTTTGTTCTGGCAGAAGGGCAGCTGGAAAAAAATGGAAAACAGCCGCCCATATATGCTCTTATAAAAGAAGGGGAAAAAGCAGAAAAAAAGGTGATCCTTCCAGAACGGCTTACGGCACCTGTAAAAAAGGGAGAGAAGATGGGAAGCGTACAATATTATATAGAAGGTAAGCTTATGGGAGAACTTCCATTATATAGTGACCGGTCCATAGAAAAAATGTATGTTTTCACTGCTTTTAAACATATCCTGCACCAATGGCTTACATTTCCAAGTGTTAAGGTTTTCTTACAAATTTAGTTTGAATTGTGTGAACATTTTTTGTTGCGGTTGACATGCAGTGGTAAATATCATTATAATGATACCAGTGTTCCAAAATGAAAAGTTCGACGCAAGCTCGCTTGCAGGAGGGCTTTTCACTTTGAAACACGCCAAAACATGAGTAAGAAGCCATTTTTTATTGAAAAATGAGCGGATTACGAATGTTTTTGAAGATTGCGTGAGCACGAAGTGCGTAGCAATCTGGTATCATTGGATTAGAGAATTCAGGAGATAATACAGCAGATGAAGGGAAAAATATACAAAAAAGGCCTTGCAGTTTTGTTGGGCCTGACACTGGCTGCCAATGTTCCGTTTAGCAGGTCATTGCCATTTCACATGTTAGATTCCTATGCTTATACGGGGACGGCTACAGTAAAGGCGTCCTCTTTAAATGTAAGAAGTGATGCAGGAACCGGCTACAGTGCAGTTGCCCGCCTGGCAGCAGGAGCCAGTGTGCGCATTACAGGAGAGAAGACAGGAACAGACGGAAAAACCTGGTATCAGATCCAGTATACAGGAAGCAATGGGCAGTCTGGTACCGGTTATGTTTCTTCTTCCTACATACGGATCCCGGTCTCTTATTCCGCAGATGCGAATTTTGAAGCTTATCTGACTTCCCAGGGTTTCCCGGAAAGCTACAAAGATGGCTTAAGACAGCTTCATGCACAGTATCCAAACTGGGTATTCCGGGCAAAAAATACAGGGATCGACTGGAATACGGCCGTTGAAAATGAGTCAGTTCTTGGCCGGAATCTGGTTGCAACAGGAAGCATTTCTTCCTGGAAGTCTGTGGAAAGCGGCGCTTACAACTGGGATAACAGTACCTGGACCGGTTTTGACGGAAGCAACTGGGTAGCAGCATCCCAGGATATCATCCGTTACTATATGGATCCAAGAAACTTTTTAGATGATACCTATGTGTTCCAGTTCCTTTCCCATGAGTATGATGGAAATACCCAGACAAAGGAAGGACTTACAGGTATGGTTTCCGGTTCCTTCCTTTCTGGAACAACAGATTCCACAGGAACGGGGGGCAGCTCTTCTTCTGGAAATACCTCTGGCCCGGACAGCAGTTCATCTGGAAGTTCGTCAGGAAGTGTTTCAAAAGAGGGACCAGGAGGAAAGAGTGGAGCAACAGGTGATTCCGATCATGGCCCAGGTGTTGTAGGAGGCAGTCCTTCTGGAAGCAGTTCATCCACCAGCCAGAGTACGTCAGACAGAGCAGATGTAAGTACCCAGGCACCTGGAACCGATTCTGGAAATACCGGCAGTACAGGAACCAGTTCTGGAAATTCTGGAAATGTAAGTCTGGAGTCACCACATGCGTCCATTACTCCAAGGGAGCATAACCTGGTAACTTCCAATGTAAGTCTGGTAGCCCCGGGACAGTCAGATGGCGGCAGCACAGATAACAGCACCAGCATTTCCCAGCCAGGAACTACAACGGATACCACAACAAATACAACAACCATTTCGTCTGATCAGACAGGCTCCACCGTATCTGTTTCTACCAGCAAGTCCTACGTAGATATTTTAATGGACGCAGCAGCAAAATCCGGTGTAAGCCCTTATGTTTTAGCAGCTATGATCCTTCAGGAGCAGGGCGTAAATGGCGGAACACCATTGATCTCAGGAAATTATTCCGGATATTCCGGTTATTATAACTTCTTTAACGTGGAAGCTTACCAGTCCGGTTCCATGTCAGCCACCCAGATGGGACTTCGCTATGCAAGCCAGTCTGGTACATACGGAAGACCATGGAATACAGTGGAAAAATCCATTTTAGGCGGCGCCCAGAATTACGGCGAAAACTATGTGAAAGCAGGCCAGAACACCTTCTATTTAAAGAAGTTTAATGTACAGGGCTCCAACCCATACAAACACCAGTATATGAGCAATGTACAGGGAGCAGCTTCTGAGGCAGAACGTCTTTCCAAGGCATACAGCTCTTTAAAGGACTCTGCGCTGGAATTTTATATCCCGGTATATAACAACATGCCGCAGCAGGCATGTGCAGCGCCTACAGGAAATGGAAGCCCTAACAACAAGCTTTCTAACTTAAGCGCAGATGGCTTCAGCCTGACACCTTCCTTTGGAAAGGATACCTTAAGTTACAACCTGATCGTTGATACCTCTGTTACAAGTATCCAGATCAGCGCAACCACTGCAGATGGAAATGCTTCTGTTGCAGGCGCAGGAAATGTACAGTTAAACGGCAATTCCAATGACATTGCAGTGACCGTTACAGCACAGAACGGCAGCACAAGGACCTACAGTATCCATGTAGTACGTCAGGCTGGCGGGGCAACACCTTCCGGTCAGAATACCACCGCATCCCCGGCAGGTTCTGATAATAATAGTTCTTCTAATTCTTCCAGCTCACCTGGAAATACAGGAGGACCGGGAGATATAAACAGCGGCGGTAATACCCCGGGCGGAAGCAGTGTTACCATTGTAAATGTGCAGTAATTTAAGTAATTAAATCGAAACAGTTCAGGAAAGCAGGAATAGATATGACATTAAAACAGATCAGACAGTGGGCAGCGGCAGTTGCTGCCATCTGTCTTATAAACGTATTTTTGCCATTTTATGGAATTACTGTCTATGCAGCTACCGCGCGGATCGCATTTTCCGATCCTACGGCATCTGTAGGCAGTGAGATCAACGTAAAAATGAAGATCACCAGCAGTGATAACCTGTCTACAGCGGATATCATGCTGGCATATGATGCAAACAGCCTGGAATTTATAGAAGGCACCAATGCAGAAGGCGGAAATGGTGCAGTCCGTGTTCATGGAGACGGCGGCACCGGAAATACCACCACACTTGCCTATGACTTAAAGTTTAAGGCATCAGCAGCAGGTACCAGCAAGATCACAGTTACCAGCCAGGAGATCTATGATTCTTCTTCCCAGATCGTAACCGTAGACAAACAGGGAGAATCCCAGGTAACAGTCAGTGCACTGGCAAGTGCCTCCAAGGATGCCACTTTAAAATCCCTTCAGGTATCTCCTGGAAGCCTGACACCAGAGTTTTCTTCTGATGTAGATTCTTATGCAGTAACCGTAGGAACCGATGTAGATAAGCTGATCATCAGTGCGGATACTACAGACGAAGGTGCGTCCAAGGTGGTAAGCGGCAATGAAAACCTTCAGATGGGTGAAAACAGAGTGACTTTAAAGGTTACAGCCCAGGACGGCGAGACTACCAAGGAATATGTGATCGTTGTTACCAAACAGGAAGGCGGTCCGAATGACAGCACACAGAGCGGTGAAACAGCCAGTGATTTTGAACAGTTCCAGATGACCGTATCTAAGCGTACATTTACAGTGATGGAACCAGATGCTTCTGTACAGGTACCGGAAGGTCTGGCGGAGACTACCATTACCATTGATGGACATGCTGTCAAAGGCTGGGTATGGGGCAATGAGACAGAGCATCAGTACTGTGTCATCTACGCAATGAATGAGGCTGGCGAGAAGAATTTCTACCGCTATGACTTAAATAACAATGAGCGCACCATTCAGCGTTACTTTGAGGATTCAAATGCCCAGGGCGCAGTAAGTGAAGAAGTTTATACTCAGTTAGCAGACCAGTATGACTCCTTAAGAAAGGACTACAGCCTGTTCAGAATGCTGCTGATCGCTGCTATCATTGTGGCTCTGATCCTTATGGTACTTCTTATTGCATCTGTTACAGGTAAGAAAAAACAGCCGAGAACAGCAGAGAGAAAAGCATCCCGTCCGGAAAAGAAGCCTGTAAAAGAGGTTTACGAAGATGAGGATGAAGAAGAGTCCGAAGAAGAGGAACTGGATGAGGCAGAGGACCAGCTGCCAGAGGAAGAAGATGACTCCGATCTTGAGGATCTGGATGAGTTTGAGGATATAGAAGAAGAGGATGAGCCAGAACCAGAAGAACCAGAAGATACAGAAGCTGTATCTGATGAAGACGATATCGAAGAAATTGAGTTTGAAGACCTGGATGAGGAGCCGGAAATGGATGAAACTGGGGAAAACGAAGATAATGTAGTATATGAAGAACCGGCGGTACCAGAGGAAGCTTCTGAAAATGAGGACGAAGACGACAAAGACGACGATGATGACTTTGAAATATTTGACTTGTAAATAAGGAACTTGCAATGTGCTGAAAGAATGCACAGAAAGGAAGAAAAGCGATGTACTGTGTAAAGAAAGTAAAGGAAGATTTATTCTGGGTAGGAGGTACAGACAGACGTCTGGCCCTGTTTGAAAATGCTTATCCTATCCCAAGAGGTGTTTCCTACAACGCATATGTGCTTTTAGATGAAAAGACCGTTCTTTTCGATACAGTAGACTGGGCAGTAGCAGGACAGCTTTACGAAAACCTGGCAAAGGTATTAGACGGCCGTCCTCTGGACTATATCGTAGTAGACCATATGGAACCAGACCATGCGGCAACTTTAGGACAGATCGCAGAAAAATACCCGGAAGCGAAGATAGTATGCAACGCAAAGACCGTTGGTATCATCAAGCAGTTCTTTGATCTTGACATTGATTCCAGAGCTGTGATCGTAAAAGAGGGGGATACTCTTTCTACTGGAAAGCATAACCTGACTTTCGTAATGGCTCCAATGGTACACTGGCCGGAGGTTATGGTTACTTACGATACCACAGATAAGACCTTATTCTCCGCAGATGCATTTGGCACCTTTGGCGCTATGAACGGAAACCTGTTTGCAGATGAGGTAAACTTTGAGCGTGACTGGTTAGACGATGCCAGAAGATATTATACCAATATCGTTGGCAAGTACGGCATGCAGGTACAGACCCTTCTGAAAAAAGCAGCAGGTCTTGAGATCGCTACCATCTGCCCGCTCCACGGACCGGTATGGCGTGAAAATATCAGCTGGTACGTAGACAAGTACTTAACCTGGAGCAGCTACGCACCAGAAGAAAAGTCTGTTATGATCGCATATGGCTCTATTTACGGAAATACAGAGAATGCTGCCAATATCCTGGCATGCAAGCTGGCTGACAAGGGCGTAAAGAACATTGCTGTATATGACGTATCTGCAACTCATCCATCCCAGATCGTAAGCGAATCTTTCCGCTGCAGCCATCTGGTATTTGCTGCAGCTACCTACAACGGCGGCATCTTCACCAACATGGAGCATGTTTTAAATGACTTAAAGGCACATGGACTGCAGAACCGTACCGTAGCAGTGATCGAAAATGGTACCTGGGGCGTTGTAGCAGGAAAGCAGATGAAAGAGATCCTTTCCGGAATGAAGAATATGAACATCTTAGAACAGACTGTCACCGTAAAATCTGCTTTAAAAGAAGAGCAGGACGCACAGTTAGAGGCACTGGCAGATGCTATTGTAGCTTCTTTATAAGATCTTTATAAAACAAATGATCAGATGATCCGTTAAAAAGAGCCGTTTGTGGCTCTTTTTGCGATTTACAATGGACCTGGTATCTGCAAAGGAGGTGGCAGTGGATATGAAAAAATTCGGATGTGTCCTGCTAAAAGGCGGTAAGTCCAGCCGCATGGGCGGAAATGATAAAGCAGAGCTCCTTTATAAGGGAAAAACCTTCGGAGAGCGGATCAAAGAAGAACTGGAACAGTTGAACGTTCCGTTTTTTGTATCAGAGGCGAAAAAAAGTACAGATCCCCAGGTGATACCAGATCTGATCCCAGAGGCAGGCCCTTTAGGCGGGATGTATTCCTGTCTGAAACAGACGGGACTTGACGGTCTGTTTTTTGTCTCCTGCGATATGCCTTTATTCCGCTTTTATCTTGGAAAACGGGCAATGGAAGAAGCAGGGAAAGATACAGATCTGGACGCTGTGATCTGGAAAACAAGAGACGGGCGTATCCATCCGGTATGCGGCTGGTACTCCAGAAGCTGCCTCCCAGTACTTAAAAAACAGCTTCTGGAAAAAAATGGAAAAGTCAGGGATCTTTTAGGCAAACTGCAGGTAAAGATCCTTAAGACCGAAGAGGAGCATGTGCCGGATACCTGGTTTACCAATGTAAATACACCGCTGGCTTTCAGTGAACTGACCAATATAAAACCGCCTGTATTTGCAGTCAGCGGAAAGAAAAATACAGGAAAGACCACACTGACAGAAACACTGGTAAGAGAATTTTCTGGCCGGGGGCTGAAAGTGGCAGTGATCAAACATGACGGCCATGATTTTATACCAGATGTGCCTGGTACAGACAGCTATCGCCATAAAGCGGCAGGGGCTTATGGAACGGTAGTTTATTCTGAAAACAGGTTTTGCCTGGTAAAAGAGGAAAAAGAACACCAGGCAGAGAATTTTTTCGGGTATTTTTATGACGCAGATCTGATCCTGTTAGAAGGAATGAAGGAATCCGCCTATCCCAAGATCGAGGTAATGCGCCGGGAAGTATCAAAGAAAAGCGTGTGCAGAAAAGAGACCATAAAAGCTTATGTAACAGACTTTTTGCCGGAAAAGATACAGGACTTTGACCTAACCAGTCTGGCAGACTGTCCGGTCTGCGGTTTTAAGGATATAGCGGCCATTATGGAGTTGGTTTTAAAAGAGGCAGCCAGGTTTTAAGATAGCAGGAAAACATAAGAATTAATCTCTTGACGGGGCAGTGAAATGCTGTTATATTATGGATAGAACAAATGTAACTTTATATAAAATTGCATAGAGAAAAAGAATAGGGGGCTACCGCAAACAAGGTTTTATTGTAGCGGCAGCCCCTGAAAGTTGGGGTGTTTATGGTACTAAAAATTGATTTTAACAGTGATGA
>CAVDQU010000064.1:0-14688 GCA_963611035.1 Agathobaculum sp. | reverse complement strand
GTGTTACGCGGTATAAAACATGGTTTTCTGTTTCTTTTACATAGTCGGCTGTCATGTTTTCAAATGGCAGCATTCCCTGGACATTTAAGTATCTGGTACCTGTGATCAGGTTTTTCTCATTGGCATTTTCTGCTGTCAGCTGGTATCCGATCAGATGGCAGCGGTTGTACAGATATTTCCCGTCTACAAAGTCATATTTTGTTGTATGCCAGCCTGTAGGCTTTACCTGGCCGATATTTCCACGCTTCTCTGTAGGCATGGTATCTGTTCCCACAGAAGCATAGGCCACTGTGCAGCGTCCTAAAGCATCCAGATCACCATAATCCTCAAAAGAAACATCTGTAAAATCCGAATCTGAAAAGAAAGGAACATTGTCATTCACTGCTACATAAGGCTGTCCGGAATACGCCGGGAGCGTGGAAAGGTCAAAGCCCCCGCTGATGCTCTTTACCTGGGCAGCTGCCGCTTTTGGTGTCTTTACGTTTTCTACAACTACGCTTTCTTTGGCTGCTTCTGTTGTCTCTTTTACAGTTTCAGCTGCATTAGAAGCCGGTGTCTGTCCACAGGCAGTGACCAAAAGAGAGACTGCTGTCGCCAGTCCTACGACCCAATATTTTAATTTTCTCATCTTTCGTACCTCTCTTCTGTGATCTTTTCATGGGAAGAGCCTGGAAATTCTATGGTTTCCACCAGTTTCCAGCCTGACAGATCCATAGTAAAATACTGGTCTGCCGGATAGACACGATTCCACTTATACAAAACTACAGACTCAATATTTGCAGTATCCGGGAACATGTCTACAACCCAGGAATCTTTTTCCACAAAACAATATTCTCCTGCTGAAGCCTTATTCAGGAAATCTTCATCCACGCAGATCCTTTCCTCTGGGGATCCATCACTGTCTTTTGCAAACATTTTTTCGCTGTACTCATTCATCCACAATCTGCCATCTCCCACCATATTAAGGATATGCTGGCGCAGCACTCGGTCCTGGCTCTGGCGGCGGTGGTTAAACATCATGCCTTTATTATCATCTATACATGCGATCAGTATCATAAAAACCTCTTCTCCTGTCCCTTATTTTACGCCTGTATCACCCTTTTACAGGCTGTAATTACTCTCCATTTATCATTATAACTTTTAAACACAGATAGTTCAATTTATATTTTCCAGGTATAAAATCCCCTCATTCCGTACATCATTCCGTTATAACAGCGTTTTTCATGGAAGCTATCATAACGGAGGTAGAGGAAAATATGTCCGGCTATAAAGTTGAGATCTGCGGAGTGAATACATCAAAGCTGCCGCTTCTTAGCAGTGAGGAAAAAGAAGAACTGTTTTTAAAAATACTAAAAGGGGATAAGGATGCCAGAGAACGTTATATCAAGGGAAATCTGCGGCTGGTCTTAAGCGTGATCCAGCGTTTTTCCGGCAGTCAGGAAAACTTAGATGATCTGTTCCAGATCGGATGTATCGGTCTGATCAAGGCCATTGACAATTTTGATATTACACAGAATGTTAAATTTTCTACTTATGCAGTACCAATGATCTTAGGCGAGGTGAGAAGGTACCTGCGGGACAACAACGCCATCCGGGTCAGCCGGTCTCTGCGGGATACTGCTTACAAAGCCCTTTGTGCCAGAGAACAGCTTACAAGACTTCATTCAAAGGAGCCTACCATCTTAGAGATCGCAAGTGAGATCGGTATTTCAGGCGAAGATATCACATATGCCCTAGATGCCATCCAGACACCGGTAAGTCTTTATGAACCAGTATTTACAGACGGCGGCGATCCTCTTTATGTGATGGATCAGATCAGTGATAAGAAGAACCGGGAAGAAAACTGGGTAGAAGATCTTTCCCTTTTAGAGGCTATGAAACGGCTTCCTGACCGGGAACGGCATATTATCGACATGCGCTTTTTTGAAGGTAAAACGCAGACAGAGGTGGCCCAGGAGATCCATATCAGTCAGGCACAGGTATCAAGGCTTGAAAAAAATGCCCTGCGCTCCATGCGTACCTATCTGGCCTGATATAAAGTCTCTCCTGCTGCCGCCTCTGTCTAAAAAGCAGTCCTGATAATCAGGATCTGCATTTTACTGTTCTTCTGAATTTTTTAACATCCTTAAAATAAAATCTACAGAACCTTCAATTCCGTAAGCAGAACTGTTGATACACAGGTCGTAGTTGTCTGCATTGCCCCATCTGCGGCCTGTATAAAAACGATAGTAATCTTCATGCTGGCTGTCTAACTGTTTTAAAAGACGTTTTGCCTTTTTTTCAGTCATTCCCTGATTTTTTTCCATAACACGCTGCACGCGCCGTTGGAAAGGCGCTGTAATAAAGATACTGATATGGGGAATATGGTTGTTCGTAAGGATCACATCAGCGCAACGCCCCATTACGATAAAATCTTCTTTTTTCGCCATTTCACAGATCAGATCACTCTGGTTAAAGAATACAGCATCTCTCCTGGGTAAACCATGATAACGGCTGAATTCTCTTGCACGTTCCCTCAAGGTCAGCCTCTTGGGTGCACTAAAAGCTGTCTCCTGATCTGCTTTATCCGGGTATGCACCGCTGTCTTTGATCCTCTCATCCTGTTCTGCCTGAAGACGTTTTAATACTGCGGAGAAGATCTCTGCATCATAATAATTGATCTTTAACTTATCCGCCAGCATAAAACCAATCTCGTTTCCGCCGCATCCATAGGTACGGCTGATGCAGATGATCTGATGATGTTCACTTCCAAAACGTACCTTAAACTGCAATGCATTTAAGCCGGCTGTTTTCGCGTCCAGGATATCTGAACTTGCAAAGCTGGTCGGCAATGCTATTACCTTCTTCAATATACGGTTGTACTCCGTCATGATCATAGATCTTGCTTCTTTATCCTCGATGGTCCGTGCCATATTGCTGATCAGCGCCAGTTCACTGCGCAGCTGGTGAGAGTATTTTCTTAGCATCAACTGCACCATATCATTGACACAACCTTCACGATCACGATTGAAAACACGTCCCAGAGAAGAACCTAACCGGGCATAAACCTCTGCATCCAGATCGTAGATGCTCTCCGCCAGTTCGCGGAGATCTTCCTTCGTATATTCCATAATACGTTCCCCTCCTTATAAAAAGAATATGAGCATATCCAGTAAAAAGACCGGAATCAAAAATGAAACAGACCACAGCAGATATCCAAAGAAAGACGGCATCTTGATACCATTTTCATCAGATATCGCTTTTACCATGAAGTTTGGTGCATTTCCGATATAGGTATTGGCCCCCATAAATACAGCACCACAAGAGATGGCCTCTAACATAGCGATAGGTACGGTTCCCAGAATGGTCTGCATTCCTTCTGTAAAGCCCAGAGAACCGGCTGTTGTAAGAAATACCAGATAAGTAGGTGTATTGTCCAGAAAACTTGACAGAAAACCGGTTGCCCAGAACATCTGGAAAGGTTCTGTAATACCAAGCTCTGCGCCCTTTGCCTTTAAGATCATAAGAGCCGGCTGCATGGTAATGAAGATACCTACAAACAGCACTGCAACTTCTTTAATAGCTCCCCAGGTAAAGTGGTTCTTACAGCGGATCTCTACGTTGGTAGTCTTAAAGGATAAGAAGGCAGCTGCAAGGATGATCACTACTTCAATCAGCGCCGGAAAGGTAAGTTTTACATCACCAAATACCGGAATGCCCTTTACAGCCCCGCTGGCATCCTGGAATGCAGCCATTCCCGGTAAGGTACCGCTTAAAATAACGGCTGCTACGATCATTACCAGAAAGATCAGGTTGTGAAGACCTAAAATATGTACTTCTGTACCAGGTTTGCTGATATCTGGCTTTCTTCCTTCTGCAATGTCTTTTCTGTAAGCTCTCCGGTCCAGGAAATAAAATACAGTAAGAAGGACCACTACATTAAAGATCAGGATAGGCAGAAGATGCAGGCTCCAGAAAAATGGAACCCCACGCATAAATCCCATTAACAGTGGCGGATCACCGATGGGCGTAAGGCAGCCGCCGATATTGGAGATCAGAAAAATAAAAAATACCATAATATGGCTTCTGCGCTTTCTCCAGGCATTCATCTTAATAACAGGACGTACCATCAGCATACTGGCACCTGTGGTCCCTACCCAGCTGGAAAGCATGGTTCCCAAAAGCAAAAGACCTACATTGATCCTTGGTGAACCTGCCAGGTCTCCTTCTAGTGTAATATTACCTGCTACACAGAACAGGCCAAATAATAAAACAATAAATGTAAGATAATCATCTATAATGCATTCTAATACTTTCTCTGCTGCTTCCCCGGCTCCAAAGAAAATGGCAAATGGAACAACAAATAAAACTGACCAGAACACCACTGCATGAGGTTGATGGCTTTCCCACCATTCTGCCTTTACAAGAGGCAGTATCGCCACACAGAGAAGCAATCCTGCAAAAGGAATGCAAAATACCGGTGAAATACTTTCGGCTGACCCTTCGGCCGCCCACGCTGTCATTGGAAACGCCATAAAAAAAAGCGCTATGGTCTCCAACAGCGAAACGATCTTTTTCACAATAATTTCCTCCTATCTGTATATTACATTCAAAATCTTTTGATATTTCCCTCCCAGATCATCCTCCCAGCCCCCTATGCCAGAAGGATGATTGCACTTTTTTCCGTACATTGTAGAATTGTAGCACTTTTTGCCACAAATGCAAGAATTGATATTTTATTCACAGCCTTTTCAACACATTTTATACACTCCGTATAAAAATAAAGTGCAGACCCAGCTGTTTTTTGCTGTTCTGCACTCTTATTTTTCTCTTCTATTTTATCATTTTCGGGACCACGCCTTACTCAAACCGGACGATTTCTTTTTTCAGGCGTTTCATGATCTTCTTTTCCAGTCTTGATATGTAGGACTGGGATATTCCCATAAGATCTGCCACTTCTTTCTGGGTCATCTCCTCCCCGTCTGCGCTTGTAAGGCCATAACGCAACTCCACGATTTTCCGTTCTCTGGGGGCCAGTCGGCTGATGGCTGTATTTAAAAGATTTTTCTCGATCTCATCTTCGATCCCATGGTAGATCACATCTTCATCTGTACCAAGGATATCTGACAGCAGCAGCTCATTTCCATCCCAGTCTACATTTAAAGGTTCATCAATAGAAACCTCCAGTTTTGTCTTATTATTTCTGCGCAGATACATCAGGATCTCATTTTCAATGCACCGTGAAGCGTAGGTGGCAAGTTTGATATTTTTATCTGCCTTAAAGGTATTGATGGCTTTGATCAGCCCAATGGTGCCAATGGAGATCAGATCTTCTACTCCCACGCTTGTGTTGTCGAATTTTTTCGCAATATATACCACCAGGCGCAGGTTATGCTCGATCAGGGCTGAACGGGCTTTTTTGTCCTCTTCGGTTCCTAAAAGAGCGATCATTTTCCCCTCTTCTGCCCCATCTAATGGCGGCGGCAGGATATCTGCTCCCCCGATATAATGTACCTCTCCCTGTCCCGGCATAAGAATGGTCCTGAACCTGGAAACGGTTTTTAACTGAAAACGATTTGGCACACACACTTTTATCATCATATTGATTCCTCCTACACTTGCATCCCTTCATCATTCTTCTGTATCAGCACTTCATATTCATCATCGGGGGATAAACTTCCCTTTGTTATGGCGATCCAGGGCTTTGGTATCACAAAGCTGTCTTTCTCCCCTTCTACTTTCATTTCATCGATCCTGACAGCCGGAAGGATCCCATTACTGCCTACGCACTGATAAGGAACATACATTACACCTTTTACAGCCGGGCAGAGCCGTTTCATCAGTCCTACAGTAGCCACATGGACCGGCATCCCGCTTACAGGAGCTTTCAGGTGGTTCCCTGTATCGATCAGTCCCCTGGTCTTTATGGTCTGGCCTGCATAAAGCAGGGTAACATTTCTTAAATACCTGTTTTCTGCTTTCCGGATACCGGAAAGACGGAGAACCTGGGAGATCCACACACAAAGACATACACCGCCGGCTGTCAGAAACAAACGTGTTAAAAAGCTTTCCGGCATCCATCCGGCAAGTTTTCTGACCGGACTGCTTTCTGCAAGAGCCAGCATAACGCCTCCCAAGACCACAGATATCAAATAGATCCCGCCTATGGCCCGAAAAAGCTCTTTCCTGCTCCTTATGCCATAAGCTGCTGCCGCCATTAACGCTGCCGCTGCCACATAGGTTCCAAACATCTGGACTATAAGGGGTATCCCTGGAAAAATTGTCAGGATGCAGGCCCATAACGCTCCTATGAAAGCGCCTTTTAACATATGCTTAAGATCTGCGCGGTAAGAAAAAAGCTGGTTTAACATTGCAAGCACCACCAGATCCATTAACAGGTTCACTGTAAATATCACATCTATGTAAACTCTGTACACCATCTTCCCAGGCTTTTTTCCACCTCCTTTGGTTTATCTCTGTTTCTTTATGAGGTACATTATAATCATTCTTAAGTGCAAAAGCTGTCGAAGGGTGTAGGAGGAGCCGCTGTTTTTTTCGACAAAAAAAGACCTCTTCCACAGGCTTATTCCCCGTAGAAAAGGTCTTACTATACTTATATATTCTGCTTATCTATCTGTCTGCACACGCAGACGATCCATACTATCTATTATCTCTTATTCTTTAAGAAATCCGGGATATTGATCTGCATTTCCTTGTTTGCAGCCGGGCGGAAAGAAGGTGTGGTTCTCTCTGTAGCTGGAGTAGCCTGCTTTGCTGCTTCCTGGCTGTTTGCAGAACCTGCATTAAAGCTTCCTGCACCTGTAAACTTAGGAACAGTATAGGTTGGCTGTGCAGCTGCACCAGAATTGAATGTACGGCTGAATGCTGGCTGTGCTGGCTTTGTGAAAGATGGAGCTGCCTCAGTTGCTGCTGCTTCTGTAGAAGCTGCCTTTGCCGGGGTCTGCGGCTTAAAGCTGGAAGATAATCCACTCATAGTCTCAGATACGGAAGAGGTAGCATTGTGCTCGTCCAGACCAGTAGCAATAACGGTAATGCTTGCTTCATCCTGGGCATTCTCATCATACATAGCACCAAAGATGATGTTTGCATCATCACCAGCCAGTTCCTGAACATAGCTTGCTGCTTCGTTTGCTTCGATCAGGCTGATATCACCAGAGATATTGATGATAACGTGACTTGCGCCTTCGATGGTAGTTTCAAGAAGAGGACTGGATACAGCCTGCTTAACTGCCTCAACAGCCTTGTCATCGCCTTTCGCCTTACCAATACCGATATGAGCAATACCCTTGTCGATCATAACAGTCTGGATATCAGCAAAGTCAAGGTTGATCAGACCAGGAACATTGATCAGGTCGGTAATACCCTGAACTGCCTGCTGAAGAACTTCATCTGCTTTCTTAAGAGCATCCGGCATGGTAGTACGACGGTCTACGATCTCAAGAAGACGGTCATTTGGGATAACGATCAGAGTATCTACAGCCTGCTTTAAACATTCGATACCATTTAAAGCATTCTGCATACGTGCTTTTGCTTCAAAACGGAAAGGCTTTGTTACAACGCCAACAGTAAGGATGCCCATATCCTTTGCGATCTTTGCAACAACAGGAGCTGCACCGGTACCGGTTCCGCCGCCCATACCACAGGTAACGAATACCATATCAGCGCCCTTTAATGCCTGGGAGATCTCTTCAGAGCTCTCTTCTGCTGCCTTCTCACCAACTTCCGGACGTGCGCCTGCGCCTAAGCCCTTGGTCAGCTTCTCGCCGATCTGCATAGCAGTTGGAGCCTTGCAGAACTGCAGTGCCTGCTTATCTGTATTGATACCGATAAACTCAACACCTGCGATATTTTCATCGATCATACGGTTTACTGCGTTATTTCCAGCGCCGCCTACACCTACTACGATAATTCTTGCAGCATTCTCTGACTCATTTATTTTAATCTCTAACAAGATACTTGTCCTCCTTCTTAAAACCCTGTTCAAAGAACATGGGACTGCGTTTTTTCTATTATAAAGTGTTTCTGATTTCTAGCCTAACTAATACTATATTTTATTTTCCTCAAAAAATCAACCCTGTTTTTATTTTTTTAGAGCGTTGTCCGGCTTCATTTCAACTTAAAAGGTATGGCCCCATCATTTCCTGTATCTGAATATCCATCCAACTCCAGTGTTCCCTTTTTCTCCTTTAATTCCGGGTGGTCCCGCAGGATATCATTTAAAAGGGACAGTTTTCCGTCCACATCGCCTCCATCTCCCAAAGTCACTTCCATCTGCCCGATGGTCAGTGACGGCTGACCGGAAGAAGAAAATTTAATGCGATCTACCTGGATATTATAAACAGACAGCTGCTGGGTCAGGTTTAATATTTCTTCAAATATTTGGGGATCTTTTACAGGCAAAGGTTTGTACAAAACAATGCGGCCAAATTCCAGTCCTGTGATCCAGGGGACTCCCGGCAGGCAGTCTGCGGAACTTTCCACGATAATACCATCCCGGTCAAAATACATATAGCTGCTCATATAAGACACGTAGCCTACAATGCTCTTATCATAAACAATGACCTCCACCTTAAAAGGGCCGTGAAAAACAAGCTTATAATCTTCCACAAAGGGGATCTGTTTATGCGGCTTTGTCTTATCATTAATAAGAGCCAGAATGGTATTATTTCCCCATCGTCCGGAAAACAAAATGTTTTCGATCTGCTGCGGCGTATACCTATTACTTCCAGATACTGTCACCTCTTTAATGCGCAGACCGAATACAAGGACCGCCCCAAGCAGCAAAAGCGCCGCGGCGATCCCCAACCGTTTATAGTTTTTTCTCTCTGCCCTTCTTATCATCCTGTATCACTCTCCATCCAGCATACTCTGCCGCCCAGTACCTGCAGGTCACGGCAGATATCTTCGTATCCTCTTTTAATATGATAACAATCTTCTATTATCGTACTTCCTTCTGCTCCTAAAGCTGCTGTCACAAGGGCTGCTCCGCCCCGCAGATCCAGTGCTTTTACTCTGGTGCCTGTAAGCCGGGGAACCCCTTTTATCACAGCAATTTTCTCTTTACAGGTGATATCTGCCCTCATTTTTACAAGAGATGCTGCTGTTCCAAACCGGTCCTCAAACACCTTTTCTTCAATATGGCTTTCTCCCTCTGCTATGGATAAAAATGCCATAAAAAGAGACTGCATATCCGTTGGGAACCCGGGATAAGGTCCTGTAGATATCTTTAAGGATTTTGGCCGTCCTTCCATAGAAATAGAAAGCCGTTCTTTCTCCCTTTTAACGGTGGCTCCCGCCTGTTTAAACAGCTTTAATGGCTCTTCTAACTGCTCCGGCAGTACTTCTTTTAAGGAAATATCCCCGCCGACCATCATCACCCCGCTGCAGTAGGTTCCCGCCACAATACGGTCTCCCGGGATCTTCCACACACTGTCATGGAGCGTTTTCACTCCCTGTATCATCAGATGTTCCGTTCCCATACCACAGATCACCGCACCCATTCCATTTAAAGACAGGCACAGCTGGCTGATCTCCGGCTCTCTTGCAGCCCCGTGGATCACAGTTACACCTTCTGCAAGAACTGCTGCAAGGATAGCCTGCTCAGTAGCTCCTACACTTGGGTATGGAAGATAGAGTTCCGCACCGGAAAGTCCCCTTCCTGCCTCAGCATCAAAGCTTCCTTCCGTTTCTCTGATCTCTGCTCCCAGCCCCCGAAGGACCATTAAATGCAGATCCACAGGTCTCGCCCCGATCAGACATCCCCCAGGCAGACTGCACTGCCCTTCCTTCATCCTTCCAAGAAGAGCTCCCAATACAATAATAGAAGAACGCATGGCTTTTACATATTTTTCAGGCACCTGGGTTCCTGCTGCTTTTGAAGCATCGATCACAAGGCCTATGCCTTCTCTTTTGCAGTCGCAGCCCAGTTCTCTTAAAATATCCACCATACACCGGGTATCTTCTATATCCGGCACATTTACAAGCACCGTTACTCCTTTATGCAGCAAAGCTCCCGCCATAACAGGAAGAGCACCGTTCTTGGAGCCCTGAACCGAAATCTCCCCTTTTAAAGGACTCATCCCATAAACCTGAATTGCAGCCAAGAAGGCACCTCCATATAGAAATATGTTCTA
Organism: Agathobaculum sp.; assembly: GCA_963611035.1. Taxonomy (GTDB): domain Bacteria; phylum Bacillota; class Clostridia; order Lachnospirales; family Lachnospiraceae; genus Enterocloster. Next base: position 4,555 of record CAVDQU010000064.1, on the reverse strand, counting down.
ATGAGATTATATGCCTTAATGGCTGCTTATGTGCTTGTATGTAAAAAAGGATCTTTCAGATGCCCGGATGCTAATTTTCCAGCCGGATCCGATTGGATACACTTAAGACAATACCCATTTCGATCATGGTAAACAAAACTGACGTACCTCCATAACTGATAAAAGGAAGTGTGATACCTGTATTCGGGATCGTATTGGTAACAACTGCAATATTTAAAACTACCTGGATGGCAATATGGGCCATAACGCCTACTGTTAAAAGTGCTCCAAACAGATCTGGCGCATTATTGGCAATGACCATAAACCGGAAGATCATAAACAGGAAGATCAGGATAATGGACACGGCTCCGAAAAGACCTAATTCCTCACAGATGATGGCAAAGATCATATCATTCTGTGACTCTGGAAGGAAGCCTAATTTCTGGATGCTCTGCCCCAATCCCTGACCAAAAAGGCCGCCGGAACCAATGGCGTACAGTCCCTGAAGCACCTGGAAGCTTTTTCCTTCCGGGTCCAGTTCCGGGTTTAACCATGCTTCAATACGGCGGTACTGGTATGGCTGCAGTACTTTTATCTGTACCAGGATCTTGCCAATGGGTCCCGCGCCAGCCAGGAGGCCGATAGCACCAGCTGCCATAGTGTAAAAAGGCCATTTGATCTTACATGCTATAAAAAGCATGACAAAACCGATACCTATAAGGATAATACCGGAACTTAAGTTATTTGCCGCAACAATGACTGCGATCGGAACTGTTAAATATACCACCTTTAGTGCAGTTTTCAGATGATTGATATTATCACCCTTTTTTGTAATGAAATATGCCAGCATGATGATCAGGGCGATCTTTGCAAACTCCGTTGGCTGAAAACTAAGTGGTCCTACTCCCAGCCATCTTCTCTTACCGTTTACTGCTCTTCCCACAAGAGAAACAGCGATCATCAATACATAAGATAATGCATACCCAGCAGTTGCCACTTTCGCCAGTCTGTGATAATCCAGCTTGGACATGATCAGCATTATCACAAACCCAGCAGCTGCGATCACCGCCTGTCTCTGCATAAAGTAAGCACTGTTTCCTCCATAACGGCTACTTAACTGAGCCGTATAAGAACTGGCACTGTAGATCATAACCAGTCCGAATACAGTCAGGAAAATGATGATAAAAAGAAGGCTGTAATCATAAAAATGACGGGGCTTTTTCTTTTTTTGCATTCCTTCCTGCTGCGCATAAGCTGCTACATCTGGCGGATAAGCCCCTCTGTTTCTTCCATAAGCCGCCCCATTTCCCGGATAAGCAGCTGCACGATTCGGCTGTACATAGCGTACCTGCTCGCCGCCCCGCCTTACTGGAACTGCCTGCTGTCCTTTGATCTGCGCAGGTCTGCCATTGTGGCGGGACGCCTGTGGGTGATCTGCGGCCATACCAGAAGGAACTTCTCCCGGATGTCTCCTGCGCCGTTTTTTTCCCGCCATTGTCTTCTACCTCCTAAAGCGCCATGACGCATTCTTTAAAGACGCGTCCCCGCTCTTCATAATTTTTAAACATATCCCAGCTTGCGCAGGCCGGGCTTAAAAGCACATAATCTCCGGCATCTGCATAAACAGCACACACCTGGACTGCCTCTTTTAAGTCCTCTGCATACATGATCTCTGTAAAACCATGTTCTTTTGCGCAGGCTGCGATCTTATCTCTGGTCTTTCCAATAAGGACCAGATATTTTACCTTACCGGCAAATTCTTTGACCCACTCATCATAAGTACTGTCTTTATCATATCCGCCTGCGATCAAAAGGACCTGTCCCGGCATTGCCCGGAGAGCCTGGATGGCTGCATCTGGATTGGTTCCCTTAGAATCATTGTAATAACGAACACCTGTACGTTCTCTTACAAATTCGATCCTGTGTTCTACAGGCTTAAACTGGCGCACCGTCTCCTGGATCTTCTCAAAAGGAACTCCCATTAACAGGCCAATATAGGCAGCCGCCATTACATTTTCATAATTGTGCCGTCCTAATAGCTGCAGTTCCTTTACATTTACAAGAATCTGCTCTTTATTCCCATCTGCATAGACGATATTGTCTCCGTCTAAGAAAAAACCTTCTTTTAAACGTTCCCTGCTGGAGAACCAATAAACCCTGGACCGAAGTCCTGTAAGAAGATCCTCTGCCTTAGTTTCAGACTGTGGGGCTGTTTCTTCGGCTTTCTCTGTTTCTTCCGTTTCTTCTTTTTCCCCGGTATTTTCACTTACAGGTCCATCTTTTGTTTCATCCTGGATATTATTTCCAGTTTTTTCCAGTTTTTCATCAGACTCTGCCGCTTCTTCGATCCTGCTTTCCCCAAACTCCCGAAGCAGCGGATCATCATAATTTAATACCACTGCATCCTTTGCTGTCTGGTTCATGGTAATGCACTCTTTAATGCGCACATAATTTTCCATAGAACCATGACGGTCCAGATGATCCGGCGTGAGGTTTAAAATAGCACTTACATCCGGGCGGAAATCCATAATGGTCTCTAACTGGAAGCTGCTCACCTCTGCCACAGTTACAGACTTCTCTGTCATCTCAGATACTTTTGAAGTGTAAGGTTCTCCAATATTTCCCACTACAAAAGTCTCCTCATACTGTGACTTAAGGATCGCTCCTGTAAGAGCCGTAGTCGTAGTCTTTCCATTGGTTCCTGTAATAGCAGCCAGCTTGCCAAGGCCGCACTGATAAGCCAGCTCGATCTCGCCTAAGATGGGGATGCCCGCCTCATCTACTACTGCCACAAAAGCGCTGTTTAAAGGGATACCCGGGCTGATAATGCAAAGTTCCACACCTAAAAGGTCAGAACGTTTGATCCCCCCAAGGACGATCCCCACTTTGTCTTCTTCTTTAAATTTTTTACGGATCTGGGCCGGGTCTAAGTTGGTGTTGCCATCATAAAGCACCACTTCACCGCCCCGTTCCAGGACCAGTCTTGCAGCAGCAATACCGCTGATGCCAGTACCCGCAACCAATACTTTGCTCTGGTTCATGTTGCTTTTAACCTCCGTTTTCTTCCTGTGTCGTTTCTGCGGTCCTAAATCTTTTCAGGTCTCCTACAGTCCCAGATAAGCGATCATGCACAGTAATGCAGTCACAATAGAGAATACTGCTACTACTCTTGTTTCAGACCAGCCGCACAGTTCAAAATGATGATGGATGGGGGCCATTTTGAAAATACGTTTTCCCCCTGTTTTCTTAAAATAAGTAACCTGGATGATAACAGAAAGCACTTCTACCAGGTAAATAAGGCCAATGATCGGGATAAATAAAGGCAGACGCATCATATAAGCTGCAGATGCCACAAAACCGCCTAAAGCCAGAGAGCCTGTATCTCCCATAAATACTTTGGCCGGATATACATTAAAAAGCAGAAAGCCCAGTAAGCTTCCTACAACTGCTCCTGTGATCGGGCTGATACCCATATTTTCACCAATAGCAACGATGGTAAGGAAGGTAGCCACCAGGATCGTCACGCTGGTACAAAGTCCGTCCAGTCCGTCTGTAAAGTTTACTCCGTTATCTGTGCCCAGTGTAATGAAAAACAAAGCTGGTACAAATAAAATACCAAGAGATAAAAACTTTCCATTTTCAAAGCCGCCGGTAAATGGGATCAGCATATCGATGCCAACTTCCCCGCTGTGAAGTAGGTACCAGGCAAAAATACCGGTAATGATAAACTGTCCGATCAGCTTCTGAATAGGATTTAAGCCCTCAGAACGCTTCATGATGATCTTAATGTAATCATCTAAAAATCCGATGATACCAAAGCCCACAGTCATAAACAGCACCGGGATGATCCTTGGATAAGACGGAATGTAAAAAACAGATGTGATAATGATACTGGTCAGAATAATAAGACCGCCCATGGTAGGAGTTCCCTGTTTCTTTAAATGGCTCTGGGGGCCGTCATCTCTTACCTGCTGGCCGAATTTCAGTTTGTGTAAAAATGGTATGATCACCGGGCACAGCAGCGCACTGACGGCAAATGCGATGATAATAGCTAATATTGTTTCACGAATCATAAAGCACCTCAATCTCATATGTATGTCTTATTTGGTAATTAGTATACGTCTTTTTTGCAGAATAATCAACTTAAAGGTTTTCCAATGTCCCTGTTATCTTCCAGGATCATTTTCCAGATAGGGAAGGATATTTTCAAAAAGAGTTCCGATCACAGGAGCTGCAATGGTGCCACCATAGTAGATCCCTTCCGGCTCGTCAATGGTGATGAGAGCAATGACCTTGGGCTCATTTGCCGGTGCAAAACCTAAAAAAGAAGAAATATATTTTTTCCTGCTTCTTGGGAGTTTTTCAGAAGTAGCGGTTTTTCCTCCAATGGAAAAGCCTTCTACTGCTGCCTTCCGCCCGCTTCCTTCCGCTACCACTTTCTCCAATACATATCGCATGGTGGCGCTGGTCTCTTCTGACAAGATCCGTTTTCCTGCAGGATAAGAAAATGCTTTATAGTCTTTCCCATCCGGGCTTATGGTCCCTGCCGCGAAATGAGGCGTCACCCGTCTTCCGC
>CAVDQU010000063.1:0-14857 GCA_963611035.1 Agathobaculum sp. | reverse complement strand
CTCAAAAGCTATCTGGTCTTCTTCTGTAACAGAAAGGCGCAGTTCTCCTTTAACTTTTTCATTTCCGTCGTTAGAGTCGTCTGCTTCATCATCTCCCGGAACTGCAGCTTCCCCTTCAGCAGCGGTTATCTCTGAGGTCGCTTCCTGTATCGTTTCCCCAGTTTTTTTCAGACTAGCTCCATAAGCAGCCTGCCCCTGCATAACCAAAGCTGCTGATAAGAGGATCGCCAACTGCTTTTTCCCACGTTTTCTCATTCTTTCGTTCCTTTCATTTGTGTTTTTTCTGCTTAGTTCCGTATTCCATGCTATATCATTCTTCATTCACTGATAAAGTATCACTATACAACTGAGTTGACACTATATTTGTATTATAAAGCCAACTCTATTTTCGGGCAATAAAAAACCATTGACAAATTACAAAAACTTTCATAATACGTCAATGGCTTTCTAAATTTTAACCATAAAGATCTTCCAAAGTTATTAAATGAACTTCCCCCCGATCCTGAGCCTGAAGGAGTCCCTCCGTGAATCCGCCTTTAGAGAAAATATAGTAGTGATAATTGCCGCCTTTTCCAAATACTGATGCATAATCCCTGATCAATTCAAGTTCATCCACACCAATTTTCTCATTTCTATATTTACACGAACCTATAATGTAGTCTTTTCCTTCCACGGGTGTTCCAACAATATCTATCTGGATCTGCTTTTTCTTTTTCGTATCTGTTCCCCACCACTGGCCTATCTCGCTCAGTTCAATGGGAAGATCTTCTGCATAATAAAGCAGATAATCCTGACACATTTTTTCAAATATCAATCCCATGTAATCAGGAAAATATTGTTTTACAGCATGTGGATAAGTCTTTGCAATCCTGCCAGAGTCAATAGAACTCATATTTGCAGGTACAAACCGGTACCAAAAGCGGAAAAAGTTATCTGCCAGTAAATAAATCGTTTTCTTTCCTGCTTTTTCTGAAATCGGTGTTTCCTTTTTTACAATACCAAGATCCATCAGGGTTTTTAGATACTTGGATATGACAGAAGTTTCTTCGCCGACTTTCATCTTAATATCATTTATCCGGGATGCACCTTCTGCAATGGCTTTGATGACAGAATTGTAGATAGCCGGCTCCCTGAGTTCCTGCTTCAGCAAATTTCCTGGTTCTTCATACAAATAGCTGGAGCGGTCAAAAAGGTTATCTAACAATGCTTCATCTATGCTGTCTCTCACATCCAGCTTGTTAATATAATGTGGAACACCTCCCGTAATCCCATAGATTAGGGAATTATCTTCTACAGAAAGTTCAGGATGAAACATTGCCGCTTCTTTATAATCTAATGGCTCGATCTTAAACTGACCAGTTCTTCTGCCATATAAAGGACTTTCCTGGCCAAGTACCTGATTCTCCATAAAACTCATAGAAGAACCGCAAAGGATCAAATACATCCTGGACTCTGCCCATTTATGGTCGATGATATGCTGCAGCATTGCAGAAATAGCAGGTTTTGCTTTTGCCAGATATGGATATTCATCAATAACAAATACGATCCTTTTTTCTTTTGAAAGCGCCGTCAATTCATCTAATGCCGCATCATATGATCTAAACTCCGGTGCAGCCTCCATATCTGGACGTTCAAAACTCATGATCGACTTTGAAAGCGCCGCCAGATTTTCTTTTCCAGTTGTATTCAAAGCAGAAAAGAAAATGGTTGGTTTATCTTTACAGAATTCATTAATCAATGCTGTTTTTCCAACACGCCGCCTTCCGTAAATAACAATACACTCAAACTTATCATCTGCATATCGCTTATTCAGTTTTCTAAGTTCATCCTCACGGCAATAAAACAAACTCATCTGCACACCTCCAATAATTATACTCGCAAGTTAGTGAATCGTAAGTTACTTTCTTACGAGTATAATATCTTGAAGAAATTGGAATGTCAAGGCAAATGACCCCCTAACCTTTACACCAGGCAAGTATCATTTCCTTCAGATATTCCAATTCCTGGGTGTGATCCGCCTTATTATCGTTAGCCCATACGATTCCCTGAGTATAGCGCTCCGCAACCACCAGCATGGCAATGGCTACACTTGTAAAAAGCTGCTGCTCCGGAATATCCATACGGATACTTTTATCCACTCTCGCCCGCTCATATAAGTTGTGATACACCACCCGCAGCGGTTTCAGCACATCCAGATGCTCACTTAACGCACCGCCTTCAATGCCCTCATGATATATAAAATTCTTATAATTATTGCTGAACCTCAGCATTTCCGGGCAATAAAAAACCATTGGCGTATTACAAGAATTTTCATAATACGCCAATGGCTTTCACTCGCTCCTCAAGCAATCCCTTACAGATACTCAAACATCTCTTTCGCATCTTCCTTACGGATAGCATCCTGCACACTTGTAACCTTTACTTTCACGGCCTTGGTGCCAAATGCGATCTCGATCACATCGCCTACCTTAACCTCAGCACTGGCTCTTGCTACTTTATCGTTGAGCATCACACGGCCACTGTCGCAGGCTTCGTTGGCTACGGTCCTTCTTTTGATGATACGGGATACTTTCAGGTATTTATCTAATCTCATATAACCACTCTTTCTAACATTATAATACCATTATAATACAAAAAACCCTCCATGATGCAAATGTTCACGGAGGGAATTCTACTCATTTTCCAGAAATCATTGTAACTAAAAATCAATTACTTATTGATCTCGTCCTTTAAAGCCTTACCTGGTTTGAACTTAGGTGTCTTGGAAGCTGCGATGGTCATGGTCTCGCCGGTTCTTGGGTTTCTGCCTTCGCGTGCTGGTCTTTCGCTAACTTCGAAGTTACCAAATCCAACTAACTGAACCTTTCCGCCCTTTGCCAGTTCTTCTGCTACTGCATCAGTAAAAGCCTTAACTGCCTTTTCTGCATCCTTTTTAGAAATTTCTGCTTTCTCAGCTACTGCTGCGATTAACTCTGTCTTGTTCATCAATTCTTCCTCCTAAACCGGATCCGAAAAAACAGGTTCGGACCGTCTTTATTCTTGTCAGTGATACCTTATCATTTATATCTGCTTTGCTATGATTTGTCAAGGTTTTTTGGCCTTTTCCTCCATTTTTATCCGGGCCCAGATAGCCTCCCCTTCCTCGGCCGAATTTATCTTCTCATCGCCGAATACCCAGGGGTGTCTGCGCACCATTTTTTCACAGATACCACCTATCACATCATCTACAGAAAACAGTCCTTCTTCCTTTGCGATCTGGCTGTTTAGCATCACCTGGAAGAGCACATCCCCCAGTTCCTCGCACAGGTTTTCCATGTCTTTATTGTCTACTGCCTGGACTGCTTCCTCTGCCTCTTCCCGCATATATTTCCGCAGGCTTTCAAAGGTCTGTTCCCGGTCCCACGGACAGCCGTCCTCTGCCCGCAGCTTTGCGGTGATCTCTACCAGATCTTTAAATGTAAACATGATACAATATCCTTTCCGATCTTCCAACACATCTACCTGCTTTACCAGGTTCTGCCTTTCATCATCTCTCCATTATTCCGTCTTCATCCGTTTAATGACCTTCAACCGGGTAAATTCTTCCCTTTCCTTCTCTTCCAGTGCATTAGAAATAGACTTGGACAGCTCTTCATAATGAGGAATGGTAATATTCTTTAAGGCATTAGCACGTTTCTGGGTCTTCTTAATAGAATTTGCCAGCCGGTACGCAGAGTTTTCCACCATGGACAGCTTAATAGTCAGCTCCTTTACACGCTCAAACCGCTCTCTGGCGATATCCAGCGCCTCGGAAGTATTATTAAACCCATAAGCCAGCTCCATAGGCTTTTCCTGGTGCTGTACCAGAGGAATCTCCGTTCCCATGATACTTCTGGCCTTAATTTTCACCGTATCGTCCACAGGAACGGACATACCGATCTCCTGGACATAATTAATGCCCAGTTCAATATTGGCGCTCTGCAAAGCCTCATAAGCAGCCTTAAACACTGTGTCGATTTCCGACTGTATCCCCTTTGCCTCATCGATCAGCCCCATAAGCTCACGGATCAGGATATTTCTCTTCTTATCCATTAATCCGTAGCCCATAGTAGCCAGTTTCAGGGAGTTTTTCGCAGCAATCAGATTACCTTTTGTAGGAAATGTATTTGGATCCATTCCTGATCACCTCACTCTCCGTAATACTGATCCAGAACCTTGGTATCAATACGGTCTAATTCCTCTCTTGGAAGCATACGCAAAAGCTTCCAGCCGATTTCCAGAGTCTCTATAATAGAACGGTTCTCATGAGGCGCCTGACCAATAAAATGCTCCTCAAAAGCCTTACCAAACTCCAGATACTTCTTATCAATGGCCGATAGCTCATCTTCACCGATAACAGATGCCAGTGCTCTGGCGTCACCTACCTTGGCATAGCAGGAGAACAGCTGGTTTGCCACATCCTGGTGATCTTTTCTTGTATATCCTTCACCAATACCGTCCTTCATCAGACGGGACAGAGACGGCAGCACGCTGATGGGCGGATAAATGGACTGGCTGTTTAACTGACGATCCAGAACGATCTGTCCCTCTGTAATATAACCGGTCAGGTCAGGGATCGGGTGTGTAATATCATCATTTGGCATGGTTAAGATTGGGATCTGGGTAACAGAGCCCTTTCTTCCAGCTACAATACCAGCTCTCTCATATAAAGAAGCCAGATCGCTGTACAGATAACCAGGGAAGCCCTTTCGTGAAGGGATCTCGCCCTTAGAAGAAGAAACTTCACGCAACGCCTCTGCATAAGAGGTCATATCTGTCAAGATAACCAGGATATGCATGCCCTTTTCATATGCCAGATACTCTGCCAGTGTCAATGCGATTTTTGGTGTGATCAGTCTCTCTACTACCGGGTCATTTGCCAGGTTGATAAACATGGCCACATGCTCGGAAACACCGCTTTCTTCAAAGGTACGGCGGAAGAAATCAGCCACATCATGCTTTACGCCCATGGCGCCGAACACGATTGCAAACTTTTCATCGGAATTATCACCCAGAGATGCCTGCTGCACGATCTGGGCTGCCAGCTGGTCATGGGGAAGACCGTTTCCGGAGAAAATAGGAAGTTTCTGTCCACGGATCAGTGTGGTCAGTCCGTCAATAGCGGAAATTCCCGTGCGGATGTAGTTTCGCGGATACTCACGGGATACCGGGTTTAGCGGCTGTCCGTTAATATCCATACGGATATCAGAAATAATATCACCTAATCCGTCAATAGGCTGTCCGATTCCATTAAAGGTACGCCCCAACATTTCCTCAGAAACAGCGATCTCCATTGGATGTCCTGTCAGTCTTGTATGGGTATTTCTAAGGGCCATACCATCTGTTCCCTCAAATACCTGGATAATGGCCTTATCCCCGTAGATCTCAATAATACGTCCGATCTTCTTTGTGGTGCCGCCTACGGTCATTTCCACGATCTCATCATAAGCTGCGCCCTGAACGCCCTCTAACACTACCAGAGGACCATTGATCTCACTTAAACCTAAATATTCAACTGCCATTTTAAGTCCTCCTTATGCGTTGCGCTCAAGCACATGGTCATAAAACGCGTCGATCTGTTTCTTATAATCATCAAACATGTCCAAACGGTCATTTGGTACATCATATTTAATAGAAATGATCTTATCAAAAATATTGTCTTCTTTTAACACGGACATAGGCATTCCCATGGCGATCAGCGCCTTTGATTTCTTATACAGATATAAGATAATTTCCATCATCTTAAACTGCTTGATAAGAGGCACAGAAGTATCATCCTTGTGGAATGCATTCTGCTGCAGGAAACCTACACGGATGACCTTTGCGATCTCCAGGACCAGCTTCTGGTCATCAGGAAGCACGTCAGCACCGATCAGCTTTACGATCTCCATTAAGCTGCTTTCCTGGGTCAGCAGAGCCATCAGTTTGTTTCTGTCGCTTACAAAGTTTTTATCTACGTTGTCAATATACCAGGATGACAAGTCATTTACGTACTCGGAATAACTGGTGAGCCAGTGGATCGCCGGGAAATGTCTTGCATAAGAAAGGTTCTTATCCAGTCCCCAGAAGCAGCGGACGAAACGCTTGGTATTCTGGGTAACAGGCTCGGAGAAGTCACCGCCCTGAGGGGAAACCGCACCGATAATGGTAACGGAACCTTCTGTGCCGTTTAAATTCTGCATCATGCCTGCTCTCTCGTAGAAAGAAGACAAACGGGATGCCAGATAAGCCGGGAAACCTTCCTCTGCAGGCATCTCTTCCAGACGTCCTGAAAGCTCACGCAGCGCTTCTGCCCAACGGGAAGTAGAGTCTGCCATGATCGCTACATGATAGCCCATATCCCTGTAATACTCTGCCAGTGTTACACCTGCATACAAGCTTGCCTCACGGGCTGCAACCGGCATGTTGGAGGTATTGGCGATCAGTGTAGTACGGTCCATCAGAGGATTACCGCTCTTTGGGTCGATCAGCTGTGAGAACTCTTCCAGAACCTGAGTCATCTCATTTCCACGCTCACCGCAGCCGATATAGATAATAACATCCGCGTCAGACCATTTTGCGATCTGATGCTGGGTCATGGTCTTTCCAGTACCAAAACCGCCGGGAATTGCTGCTGTACCGCCCTTTGCTAACGGGAACATGGTATCCAAAATACGCTGTCCGGTGATCAGCGGTCTGGTTGCCGGATAACGCTTTGCCGATGGTCTCGGCACACGGATGGGCCATTTCTGGGTCATGGTCAGTTTCTTTTCTGTTCCGTCAAATAACTGCAGCGTAAGAAGAGGTTCATTAATGGTATACTCCCCGTCTTCCACTACATCTAATACATAGCCTTCTGTATCCGGCGGCACCATTACCTTATGGACAATGGCTCTTGTCTCCGGAACTTCTGCGATAATAGTTCCCGGAAGCACCCGGTCGCCCTTCTTTACAGTCATATGTGTTTTCCATTTTTTGGAAGTATCCAGAGAGTCCACGCTGATACCACGGCTGATGTAATAACCGCTGCGCTCTGCGATCTTGCTCAACGGACGCTCAATACCGTCAAAAATGTTATTTAAGATGCCAGGAGCCAGTGTAACAGAAACCGGCGCTCCTGTTCCTGTAACGACCTCACCAGGCTTTAAACCGCTGGTCTCCTCATACACCTGAATCGTTGTTTTTTCTGAGGTAAGTCCAATGACTTCGCCTACCAGATTTTCCTTACCAACGTACACCATTTCGTTCATCTGAAATCCGGGATCACCGGCCAGTGAAACTACAGGTCCGTTGATACCGTAGATCACACCTGTCTTAGCCATTTACTGCTTACCTCCCAAGTCAAACTTAAATTCATGGCGCGCTTCTTCCAGTTTTGTCTTAAAGGAACTGTCGATCAGGATATGTTTGGACGGGATCACAGCACGGATACCGCCGTCAAAGGAATATTCACTGATCTTTACCGTTACATTGTGATGCATAGCCAGTCTGCGGGCCTTATCTTCATCAGAAGGGTCCATATATACGATCATGGCTTCATCACCGGCAACTGCCTTTGCCGCTGCGATCTGCTTTTCCAGCAGATCCAGATAGTCCCTTGTCTCCATGAAATTAGCCAGTTTATCCTTTACCTCCACAAACAGCTTATCCTTTAATTCTTCCTGCCTGCGGCTTACTTCTCTTCTTAAATCCAGCTGTCCAATGGAAAGCTTTTTATTGCGCTCACGCTCCAACTTTTCTGTCTCAGCCTCTTCCTGCATTTTCGCCCGCTTCTTTGCATCTTCCGTATGCTCTTCATAAGTCTTATCAAGGGATTTTGCGTAATCATCCAGCATTTTTGCACTTTTCTCCCTTGCATCTGTCATACAGATCTCCTGAAAATGCTTCAGCTTTTCCTCTGTTGTCAAGCTTTTCACCTGCTTTCTACAAACATTAACTATAACTTTAATCCAATGGCCTCGTTTACATAAGAGGTGATAAAGTCCGGCTTGCGGCCGGTTCCGTGGCGGTCCGGGATCTCTACGATCAGCGGCAGCTTCCGCTCCAGCTTCACGTTATCAATGATCTCCGGAAATTCCCTGCCAAACTTCTCTGTCAGCAGGATAATGCCAATGGATTTATCGGCCAGAACCTTATCTAACTCACGTTTCAGTTCGTCTCTCTCATGTACCACAGCCCCGTCAACACCTGCCAGGCGCATGCCGGTCCAGGTGTCGATGTTATCGCTGATCAGATACATTTTCATATTAAAGCTTACCTAAGATCATAAAGGAAATGATCAGACCATACAGGCACACACCTTCGGCAAGACCTACGAAGATAAGGGATTTACCAAGAATAGAGCTGTCTTCACTGATTGCGCCCAGTGCTGCACTTGCTGCTGCAGATACGGCAATACCACCGCCTAAGCAGGAAAGACCGGTTGCAAGAGCTGCTGACAGATAGCCCATTCCGGCTGCGCTGTTAGTGGCAGCAGCTGCTGTTTCCTCTGCTGCAAATGCATTTCCTGAGAACATGAAAGCGGCTGCTGCGATCATGGTTCCAAAGAATAAAAATACGTTTACCCCAAGAGCTGTTTTATAGCGGCCCTTTGTCTTTTCTCCTGCTGCAAATGCTCCAAAAGGAACGCCGATGCTTAATACTAATGCTGCACTTAATGTCATTTTAACTAATAAACTCATGATTGTATTCTCCTTTTTAATGTTTTCCGTATGCTTCAAATGCCCGTCCGCTTCCTCTGTAGAACCGGCTGAACAGCTCATAATATTCCAGACGAAGTACCTGGATACCAACGATCAGACCTTCCATACCGCATACAAACAGGTTTCCGCCTATGACAACGGCCCAGTTAGGATTTCCTGCTTCTACGCCTGCAAGCATTAAAACTACCTGCATCATTGCCGCATGGCTCACTGCGAAAGCGCCTACACGGACGAAGGAAAGTGTGTTGGAAAAATAGCTTAAAAGCACTTCAAACAGTTCAAATACACCCTGGGTAATGAACATTCCCACGCCGCCTTCCATTTTCTGTGCCTTTTTCTCTACCATTGCTGATAACGGTTCCTTAAAGAACATAAGCAGTAACGGGATGATAAATAATACAGTCAGTACAATGGTTGCCGGAAGAGCATTTCCACTCATATACAGCACAATAACGGTTGCCAGGGCAAAGTAAAATACCAGTCCCGCAGCGCCGTTTGTGTCAAACCATGTTTTTTCTGTATTGTGTTCCCTTACGCTGTTGATGATATTTAAGATCATGCACAACAGGATAATGCCCATACCAATGGCAATAGCAACTACGAATACAGTATTTAATTTTCCAATAAACGGAAGATCTGTCATGGCTTCCTGAGGTCTTAACCATACTGCGTCAATAATATCCTCAAATCCGAACACACTGCCAAACAGCACGCCAAATATAATTGAGAAGAAACCGCAGCAGGAAATAATGCCCGCCAGACGCATTTTCTTGAACTTATACAGTAAAAATCCGCCGATGAGAAGGCAAAGTCCCTGTCCCGCATCACCAAACATAAATCCAAATAAAATGGAATAGGTGATACCGATGAGGATCGTAGGATCGACCTCATTATAAGAAGGCAGACCATACATCTCCACATACATCTCAAAGGGCTTAAACAGCCCCGGATTTTTCATCTTTGTAGGCGGAGTGCTCATAATATTGTTGTGGTCATCTTCCATGATGCAGAAGGTATCTGCGTCAGACTCGATCTCTTTCCGGAACTTCTTTGCGTCTGTTTCGCTCATCCAGCCGCAGAGAATGTAGAAAGTATGATCTCCATGTTTGGTGCAGGCCGCCATTTTACGCACATCGAAGTTGACGGAAAAACGCTCCAGTCTGGTGCGTGCTGCTGCCAGCTCTGTTTTATTCTCATCCAGTGTCTGAAGGATCTTTCCTTCGATCTCCTGTTTTTCAGCCTCTAATGCCTTGATCTTATCATCCAGCACATGTTCTGCTTCCATAGGAGTGCCTTCGTACTCATCCGGCAGGAAACACCGCTCAAAATGCATGGAAGCGTAAATGGCGTCGATCTTGTCTGCCAGCTTCTCCGGCACAAAATAAACGATCCATACATATTCCGCGTCTTTCAGGCACTTAAACATGACCGTATCAATGGTCTCATACACATAGCTGTTGAACTTGTCAAAGTATTCCTTGGAAATACGGCCGAAACGGAACTTGATGAACTGGAAGCCCAGGATCTCTTTTACGCTGTAATTTAACTCTGTAAATGGTGCTACCTGGTCCTTAGAACGCTTTAATGTCTGGATCTGCGCCTGAAGTTCTTCTTTCTTATCATTCAGTTCCTTTAAGCGGCTGCTTAAGTTTTCCACCGTTTTCGCCGCTTCGTCTGGCGCCTGCAGCTCTTTTTCAGAAACCTGTGGAAGCTGTCCGCCGATCTTTTCTGCCAGTTCCCTGGCAATATTCAAATTTTCCTTATATGGATTGGCCTCAATATAAGGTCTTAAGTCTTTTACCGTCTTTAACTCCGACAATGCATTTTCCAGGTGGATCTCATATCTGGAAAGATAGGTGTCCACCACCCGGTCAATGTCTGCCTTGGGGCCGGTAATGCTTAAGAATTTCATTCTCTCTATCACTTCACATAACCCCCTTATGTCCTTGCTGTCATCCCATAACGTATCTTTTCGATCGTAGTTATGATCTGTTCGATCTCTCTTTCTTTAAAATAAAGATAAGAGTTTAATACTGCTGCTGAATAAGGCTCTTTCCTGCTGGTAAGCTCATAGATCTTATCTGTAAGCTCCTTTGCAGCGTTTCCAAGGCCCTGATCCATAAGCGCTTCTATATCTTGGCATTGATACCAGCTGTTTTTGATCACGCCGTAAACCTGTTCCATGTTTTCCGCCTGAGCCATGGTCTGGATCTCTTTTTTGGTAACATGGTACTGGATCGGGATGATCAGCGCGTATATATCACCTTCTGACAGGTTATAATATTTCTTTGCCCTGCAGATCCACTGGAAATTCAGCATATCCATTTTCGTGCCAAAGCACTGGGCCAGCATTTTCGCCTCTGCCTTTGAAAGATATTTATCCTTTATCTTCCATATGGTCTTAAAATAAAGCATGTCCATAGCCGTTTCACAGGCTGGAAGCGTTGCTTTTCCCTGTTCTAAAAGCTTCTGCAAAGGCTCATAATAAGCAGAACCCTTTAGTCCACGGATCACATCTTCTATGGTCCGGCACTGGGATAACTGCACCAGATCCATATCTGAATGTTTATCGAAGAAATCCTTAAACTCCGAAAGATCCTGAGCGCTTTCCCTGTTTCCCGCTGCATTTCGAAGACAGGTCTTTAATATGTCGATCTCATAATGCATAAAATACAGGTCCAAAAAACGTCTCTGCCCCACATTGGCAAACCGGTACAGCTTGGCAAAATCATGATATTTGCTTAAGTTTAACAGCTGTTCGATCTTTCCTCTGTGAAGCTCCTCATCAGAAGCTTTGGAAAATGCCATTTCATAAGAAGGATTATTCCGCAAGAACTGGACTGCCTCCGGCACGGATCCCAGATCCGCCATTGCCTGAAACTGCTCTGGCCGGATCCTGAAGCGTTCCATGGCTTTTACCTTGGTGGAAATGCCGCTGTAACTGATCAGGCTTCCCATGTTCTCACTCCTTTATCATGTTTTTAAAGAGAGCCTGCGCGTATTCCTCATGCCGGGCTTCATAGGCTTCTTCCAATCGCGCCATTGTTGCTTTGGCATCCTCTTTCTGCTGCCTTAACTCCTGCTGTAATTCCTCTTCCATTTTGCCGCGTATCTGGGAAATGCGATCCTGGGTTTCTTTTTCCAGCTGTGCATCAAAAGCCGCCGTTTTCTCTTCCATTTCACGGGCCATCTGCTTTTTTCGCTCACTGGCACCATCCATTACGGATACGGCGGCTTTCTCAATATCAGACAGCCGGTTGATCACTGTATCCATATCACAGTCCTCCCTTTCTTTGTTCTTTTTTTAATGCAATTTGCTTTCGCATTTCCTTATCATACTACCTTTTTTTGAAAAATGACAGAGTAAAATTGTATGATAATTTATATTTTAACAAAATTTTTAGGCATTATGCACAAAAAACGGGAGAATGAGGCTTATAAAAAAGCCTCATTCTCCCGTTTTGCACAAAGTTCTCAATTACTGCGCTGCGGTCTCACTTTCAGCGGCTGCCTCTGTCTGAGGCTCCGTTTCTGCCGCAGTCTCTGTTTCCTGCTTTGCGATAAACTGACTGGAAACATAAGCTTCCTGGCCGTCATAATTGATCACGGTCCAGTCATTATTATAACGCTTTACATAGGCAACTTCTGTTCCACCCTCTAACTGTACCAAAATACGGCCATTGGTGGACGGCTCTGTACGCACATTGACCTTATTTCCAGTCACTACATATACCTCTGCCGGCGGCTGTGTCTCCTCCGGAGTAGGTGCCTCAGTCTCTGCCGATGTCATCTCTGTGGTTACAGTCTCTGGCTGAGTAGGATCTGCTTTTTTCTTTCCCGGCACCAGCGTGCGGATTGCTATTACCAAGACCACGATCACAAGGATCGGGATCAGGAACTTCAAAAGCATAGCCACTGGTGATGGTCTGCGTTTTCTCCTGCGGGTCCTTCCGCTGTAGGAAGCACTGCCATAGGAACGGCTACTGTTTGCAGTACTTCTGCTGCGGCTGCCTGCTGTACTGCGGTTTCCTGCAGTATTTCTGTTTCCGGTGCTGTTTGAACGTCCGGACACTCCTCTTAATTCAGAACCGGAGCGGGGGCCATTTCCTGTACCTGCAGAAGTTCTACCAGATGTCTGTCCTGCGCCAGTGCCTGTACGCGTTCTTGCACCCCCAGACTGCCCATAAGATGTACTGGTAGTATTTTCGGAAGTTCTGGTATTTCTAACCGGTCTGGTATCTGATACCGGTACTGTAAATGTCTTTGATACCTGGAAATCATGGGAAAATGCGTAAACCTGCTTTGTTAAAAGCTGATATGCCTGGTTTGCATTATACGCTGTATTATCATTTTCATGGACTGCCTTATTTCCCAGTATACGGATGGTATGATAATCGTCTTTCGTCGCCTTATCGATCCAATGTCCCTCATACAGCTGATCTATGGTATCCGCCAGATCTCCATCTACAAGGCATGCCTTCTCAGCCAGACAACGGACCATACACTCTAACGTCTGTCTGGCCTTTACCATAACAAGATTATAGTCTCTGCTGACGATCAGGCGCTCCGCTTCCTTCACTCCCTGCTGGATCTGCTGCCAGCTGGTGGTACGTTCAAAGTTTGACATCGCCCTTCCTCCTTTGTATGTAATTTTCCCCCCGAAAAACCGAAAAGCAGTTTTCATATTTTTAGCTGCTCTTTTATCTTAAGGTAAGTATATCAATTTTTCCTTTGCCTTGCAATCACTAAGCACTATATGATATAGTTACTCACAGATGTTTCACATTTATATTTTCCGCACCTGCGGAAGATATCTGTTCACTATCCACATCGCATACTATATTTATTTAAGAAAGAGGACAATATCCATGCGTTTAAGACATATACGCGGAGCAGAAGAAACCATTGCAGAAAGCCCCTATGTGATCCAGGAACCAGAGCTTCACAAAGGCAGCTGGAACCAGGTTTTTGGCAACGATCATCCGATCCAGATCGAAGTAGGAATGGGAAAAGGCCGTTTTATCATGGAACTGGCACAGAAAAATCCTGATATCAACTACATCGGCATTGAGCGCTATTCCAGTGTACTTTTAAGAGGCCTTCAGAAACGTGCCCAGTTAGAATTAAACAATATTTATTTCATGTGCATCGATGCAAAAGACATGGCAGACTACTTTGCACCAGGAGAAGTAGACAAGATCTACCTCAACTTCTCCGATCCATGGCCTAAAGACCGCCACGCAAAGCGCCGCCTGACTTCACCTGATTTTATGGCTGTTTATGACCATATTTTAGCTGCTGACGGCACTGTAGAATTCAAGACCGATAATAAAGGCCTTTTTGATTATTCTCTGGAAGCGATCCCTGAAGCCGGCTGGACCATTACAGCACACACCTTTGACCTGCACCATGATCCGGTCATGTGTGCCGGAAATGTAATGACAGAATACGAAGAAAAATTTTCTTCTATGGGAAATTCCATCTGCAAGCTGATCGCTATGAGAAAGCAGAAAGAGACCCCAGAAAATTAACTGCCTATACTAAAACACAAGTATCACACATCCCGGCATCCGCCGGGATTTTTTTGTGTTCCTACATATAATAGAATTGCGAGAGTGCAAAGCACGTAGCAATTCGGTATCAGAGGGGTCAAAATACCTTTTGACCCCAACATCATAATATATAGAAATCATATAAACAAAAAAGGAGCCTCATTTCCATGAAACTCCCACCAAAACTGACTAGACAGCTGTGCAAAGCCACCTGCGACAAAAAAGATTGGGACAAACGGGCATTAAAGCTTTGCCAAGCTTTCCGCGAGGTCAACAAATGCCTCGGCCCCTGTCCCAGTCATAAACACTGTCATAAGAAATAATAGTCCTGTCACATTTACACTGCGCCTGTTCCAGGCGCAGTGCCTGATATTCTCATTTTTACGCAACAAAAAAGTCCGACCCCGCAGCCTCCAATATCTGCAAAATCAGACCTTTCAATGCGCCTTCAGGGACTCGAACCCTGGACAAATAGATTAAGAGTCTACTGCTCTACCAACTGAGCTAAAGGCGCGTTCTCTTGAACACAACGATGATTATAGCGTACATGCTCTTCCTTGTCAACAATTTTTTTAATTATTTTTCAAAAAAATTTCACCAAATCTT
>CAVDQU010000062.1:0-15070 GCA_963611035.1 Agathobaculum sp. | reverse complement strand
GGATGGATCCACTCAAATTTTACATGAAAGTCCAAAATATCTTCCAATGTTTTTTCTTCCTTACTGTTATACTCTGCCAATAATTTTTTCATCTTGGCAGTGGCTTCTTCTGGAAGTGAGGTTTCCATACCACCAACTTCATTTGGCAGTTTCTTATAATCACCAACAGCAAACCAGCCTTTTCTGGAATCGCCGGTGCCATTTTTCAGAATCAGATGCAATTCCTTGATGAACCTTTCCGTAAGCACTGCCTTAGCATGATCAATGATCATATCAATGCAGCGGAAATGATTTACTGTTTCTATGACATCATCTACATTAAGTACTTCTTTTTCTATTCCAATGGTGTTTGTCTCAAATATATATCGAGTCTGGTCATGTGTCAGATGACTGCCTTCTATATGATTTGAATTATACGTCAGGTCGATCTGGGTCTTATGATAAATACCACCTGAATATTTGGTTGCTTTCTCGTCCTGTAAAATATCCAGAAGAGTAACCGGCGATGTTTTCTTTTTATTAGAACGTTCTGGTTTTTCTGCATTTTCCGGAATATTCCATGTTTTTCCAGTAAGAAATGCCCCAGACACGCGCCCATGGGCACAATAATTTCTTACACTGCGTTCAGATATATTCCATTTTTTCGCCACCTCAGAAACCGAAAGATCTCGCATCTGCTCTCCTCCTGTAAAATATCAAAACTATACTTATCTATACATAGTATACCATTTTATCGGCAATAAATATATTTATTTTTATTATATCTTTTGTTATTTTTGCCGATATAGAAAGAATTGATCTTTATTCAAAACTAAAAAAACCGGATACCATTTCTTACTATAACAGCATCCAGTCTCATTTATTTTTATTATAATTTTCATCTGACATACAGCCAGAAAGATAGTCCTTTTACAGCAAATGCCTGTAATCATCAAACTCCACCAGTACAAAGCTTTCTGTCTCTGGCTCATATTCAATGGTGGTAATGCTTGCATTGTGGGCCACGGTAGACGCTGCCGGGCTTTCGCCGCCTAAGAGCTGCTCCATAAAATGGGCCAGCAGGCCACCGTGGGCCACAATGGCAGTATCCCCTGCAAGCTGGGGCTTTATCTCTTTCCAGGCCTGGCGGCAGCGCTCATTGACCTGGTTAATGCTCTCGCCCCTTGGAGGTGCTGTTTCTGCCGGATGGGACCACCAGGCTTCATATAAGGCTCTGTCTTCCTTTAAAAGCTCCTCTTCCGTCTTTCCTTCCCAGGATCCGTAATTGATCTCCATAAGATTTTCTACCGGGATCACTGGCGCGCCGGAAGAAGAAGCCACCGCTTTTGCCGTTTCCACGGCACGGATCTGGGGGCTGGAAAATACAGCCGTTACAGGGCGGGGCGCCATTGCTTTTTTCAGGCAGTCCGCCTGATGTCTTCCACGCTCATTTAAGGGAATGTCCTGTCTGCCCTGGATTTTTTTGGCTATATTCCAGTCTGTCTGACCATGGCGTATGATGTATAATTTCATCTTTTATTCTTCCTCTTTCTGTCCATCTTCTGACACTGCGCCTTCTCCATTTACAGTAATGGCATCTAAAGCCAGCTTCATAATGTCCTTTACTTCATCTTCGGTCATCTTCATCTTTTCCGCCAGTTCTACCACACTTGCCTCTCTTCCCAGTTCTTTTGCCATTACCTGGGATACAGTCTGGAGCACATTGACTCTGGCTGTCATATTTTCTTCGATCTCAGCCTCTGTCTTCTGCTCCTCTAATGCCGCTTCTACTGCCTGGCGGATCTCCTGCTCTAAAAATTCCTGCCATTTCTGGCTTCCGTCATATGCTGCAGCAGCTGCTGTAAGGGCTACATTTGCCTCCTGGACTACATCAGACATGGGGAGTTCTCTTCCTTCGTATTCTTTCATCATCTGGGCTACTTTTGCCAGAGAGCCTTCTACCAGGCGCTTTTTCGCCTCTTTATCACCTCCTGCTGCAAGGGCTAAGACCTTTTCTTCTTCCTCTGCCTCAAGTACAGGGATCAGTGCCATTTCTTCTAAATACATTTCGTAAAAATTTGCTTCCATAATGATATTTTTCTCTCCTTTGTTCACTGTTATAAAGATAAGTCATTCCCTTATTTTAGTCAAGTTTTTATCCCGTTTTATTCCCTCTACAACGTCTTTACAAACGTAAGTCTCCCGTGATAAAATAAATATAATTATAAGGAGGACTTAATAATGGATATTAATTATGAATTATATAAGGTATTTTATCATGTAGCCATCACTCTCAGTTTTTCGGAAGCTTCCAAGCAGCTTTTTATCTCCCAGTCTGCTGTAAGCCAGTCCATTAAGGTCCTTGAAAAGAAGCTGAACCAGCCTTTATTCATCCGCAGCACGAAAAAAGTGCAGCTGACCCCAGAAGGGGAAATTTTATTAAAACATATTGAACCGGCCATGAACCTGATCCAGAAGGGGGAAAACCAGCTGTTGGAAGCCCATACCTTAAACGGCGGCCAGCTGCGTATCGGCGCCAGCGACACTATCTGCCGTTACTATCTGGTACCTTATTTAAACCGCTTCCACAAGGAATTCCCAAACATCCATATTAAAGTAGTCAACCACACTTCCATTGAATGTGCCAGGGCATTGGAAAACGGCCAGACTGATTTTATCATCGCCAATTATCCAAACTCTGCTTTAGCCGGAAACCTGCACACAAGAGTCATCAACGACTTCCACGATGTATTTGTAGCCAGCCGTCAGGCCTTTGACTTAGAAGGAAAAGAACTGACTTTGGAAGAGCTGTTAAAATACCCTATTATGATGCTGGACCGGAAAAGTACCACCAGCGAATTTCTCCACCAGATCTTCCAGAAAAGCCATTTAGACCTGGTACCGGAGATCGAGCTTTCCAGTAACGATCTGCTCATCGACCTGGCCCGCATCGGCCTTGGCATTGCTTTTGTGCCGGATTTCTGTATCCCGGCCAATGATAAGGATCTGTTTATCCTGGATCTGGCAGAACAGCTTCCTTCCCGCCAGATGGTGGTGGCTTTCAACGAAAGCCTTCCTGTATCCCAGGCTGCCAAGCAGTTTATGGATATGCTGTAAAACTCTTCCAGAAATCATCTACCGCCTGTTTTACATTAAAGCGGTTCACCACCGTATAGCTTTCCCATTCCCTGGGAAATAATGCCACATATTCAGGCAGCAGGAAACGGTCATCTAAAAGGGCGATCACTCCTTTGTCTTTTACCGTACGGATGACCCGGCCTGCTGCCTGCATGACTTTATTCATCCCTGGATACTGGTAGGCATAGTCAAATCCCCCTTCTCCTCTTTCCTCGAAATATTCTTTTAAGATTTCCTGCTCCGGATTTACCTGTGGAAGCCCTGTTCCAATGATAATGGCTCCGATCAGCCGCTCTTCTTTCAGATCGATCCCTTCTGAAAAAATGCCACCCATAACACACAGACCTGCAAAAGACTCTTTTGGCTCTTCTTCAAACTGTAAAAGGAATTCCTCCTTCTCTTCTTCCCTCATATGGGATGACTGGGCCATAAAATGAAATCCCAATCTGCCTTCTGCCTGCCGTCTTTCAAGGATGTCCTGCACAGCTTCCATAAACTGATAAGAGGGGAAAAACAGGATATAATTGCCGGTCTTTCCGCTGATCACAGCCTCTATGTAATCACTGATACGTTCATACTGGCTTTTGCCCCGCCTGCTGTAGCGGCTGCTTACATCAGAAGCTGCCAGTACCAGCCGTTTTTCCGCCTTAAAAGGGGATCTTGCGTAGACTGCATATTCTTCCTGGTTGCCGCTTAAAAGTTCCTTATAATAGCGGATTGGAAGCAGCGTGGCAGAGAAAAATACAGTGCTGACCCCCCGGCCCAGACACTCTCTTAAGCAGCTGGAAGGATTGACACACATCAGCTTTACCATAAAAGAACCGTCTGACAGCAGTCGGCTGTAGATCTTGTAATTTGCATCCAGCCGGTCACTGACATAGAGAAAATCCCGGATCTTAAAATACAGGTCAAGGACTGTTTCCCTGTCTTCGAAGTCATTTTTTTCATTTAAAAGGACTTCCATTTCCCCAAAGAGCCCCATAAGCTCCAGGGACAGCAATTTTACATCGGAAAGCATACGATAAGACTCCCCAAGAACAGTGCGAAAACCGGCTTCATAAGCCAGTTCTTCATCCTTTTTCTCTAATAAGATTTCCCCGTTCCCTACCCGTTTGATGTCTAAAAAACGGCGGTTGCACCGTTCCAAAAGCCGGACTGCTTTCCCCGCCTGGGGCACTGTTTTTAAGATCCTTTTTACGGTTAGAAAGTCTTCTTTAATAAGCGCCGCACTGTACATCTCCCTGGCTCTTGAGACAAGGTTGTGGGCCTCATCCACCAAAAAAATATAATCTCCCTTTTCCTCTCCCTCTGCAAAATACCGCTTCAGGCGCACATTGGGGTCAAACACATAATTATAATCGCAGATAATGCCGTCCACCCAGCTGCTAATATCCAGGCACAGCTCAAAAGGACACACCTGGTATTTATCTGCGCAAGCCAATGTCTTTTCCCTGGTGATCCCCTGTTCTTCCTGTATCATCTCATACACAGCATCATTGACCCGGTCAAAATGGCCTTTTGCCCGGAGACAGCTTTCCGGATTGCAGTCCGGCTTTTCCAGCACACACAGTTTTTCTTTTGCAGTAATGGTCACGGTGCTGAAATACAGATGTTCCCGCTCACGAAGCAGTGCAAAGGTCTCCTCTGCCACACTGCGGGTAATAGTCTTGGCTGTAAGGTAAAACATCTTATCTCCTAATCCTTCACCAATGGCCTTTAAGCTTGGAAATACACAGGATAATGTTTTTCCGATCCCTGTAGGCGCCTGGATGTAAAGATTTCTCCCCCTGGCAATGCTTTTGTATACAGAAACAGCCAGCTCTTTCTGCCCTTCCCTATACTCATAAGGAAAGTTCAATTCTTTTAAACATTCCGTCCTGCGAAGGCCATGATGATATAGGTAGCGAGCCCATTTGATATATTCGTGGATCAGCCCCTGAAACCAGTTTTCCAGGTCTTCAAAGGACTTTACCTCATTAAAACGTCGGATCTGCTCTGTTTCTATATTGCAGTAAGTCAGCTGGATCCCTATACTGTCCAGTTCCTTATCACAGGCATACATATAGCCATAGCACAAAGTCTGGGCTAAATGGACCGGATCCGGCTCTTCTAAGCGTTCCACATCCATATAGATGCATTTGATCTCATCAATAGTGACTCCGGCAGCCTCTGTTATAATACCGTCTGCCCGGCCCTCTAAAAGGATAGAGAACTCATCTTCCCTTACCAGATGCTTTAATGCCACTTCTGCCCGGTAATCAGCTCCCATGTGCTTTTGTATCTTCCGGTGCAGCCTGCTTCCAGCCTGCATGGCCTCTTTCTTTGCTCCCTGGCTCCTGCGGTTGTCCAGGTCTCCGGACCGCATAACAAACTCCACCAGGTTCCGGACAGAAATGCGGATCGTCTCCAACTGCGCTTCCTCCTATACTGCTTAATGTTCTCTCGAAATCTTATCTCATACTCCCTACAGAATAGCACAACAAAGGCGGAAATGCAAACTTATGTTCGCATTTCCGCCCTGTTGTTATTTCTCTATGAAGTTTTACATTTTCCTGTTATGCCGCGCTTACAGTTTTCGCAGGTGTTAAAGTATCCAGATACTCTTCAAATTCTGCATTGTCGCCGTTCATCTGGACAGTCAGAACCCGTGCAAGGTCAAGGCTTAATACACCCAGAATAGATTTTGCATCAATGGTGACACGGTTATAGAATACGTCGATGTCAAAGTCACACTTTGATGACTCTGCTACAAAATGTTTTGCTTCATCTACAGATGGCAGCATGATCTTTTTTTCTTTCATCATTCAAGACTCCTTCTTTGAATCTTTCCAGGACTGTCTGCCTGGAAATTTCCCGGTTAAAGTGCTTACCGTCCAGGTCTTTCTGAACGTTGGAATATATATAGCACTATTATTTTTCAATGTCAAATTTTATTCCATATGCCTTAGTATACCCATTTTTCTTAAATTTTATGTAAACTGCTGTGGTTTATTTCTGTATTGTATCTGTTTTTGTGCACAAAAGAAAGGCGGCTTTCCAAGTTTAGGAAAACCACCTGAATTGTTCTTGCTGTGGGCAAGTATATTTTACTTTAATTTTGCACGATTTTATCCTGCTTTTTATCAGATCTTCAGGCTTTTTCTTCCTGATTCTCCTGATCTTCTTTTGTTTCTTTTTCCATCCACTTATATCCGCCGGCTGTCTTCTGAGCTCCTGTCATAGCACAGGAAATACTTCTGCGGCTGATATTTAATGCACGGCTGGCATGAGCAATTGACAGATACTCAGCTACTACCTGACCATCCAATGTCAGCTGGATCAGCGGTCTCTTGTCATGATAGCCGATCTTGCTGCTTAAGTCTACCTGGATCGGTTCCCATGGGAGATTTTCCGGAACCACTCTCCAGAGATAGCCGCCTCCTGTTTTGCGTTCGCCGTGGGCTGCTCTGGCAATAGAACCTAAAGAAACTCCTGTTGCTTCGTGGGCCAGTCTTGAACTTTTATAATCTGCGATCGGCATTCCATCCTTGGAATACTGACGATATACATGTCCTGCTTTAATTGTCCGACTCATTTGTACTCTCTTCCTTCCGCTCGTATGATTTTTTCTTCTAGTCAATGGAGTAGTCGCCATTATTGGTCCTGTTTTATTTTTCACAGAACACTATAGTCATTATAACAACTATTGGTAATTTTGTCCAGATTATATGCAAAACTTGACAAAGAATATATCTCAAACTCACAAACGCAGGGGGATTCTATTGTTTCTCTACAGAACGGATCCCTGTAGCAACCGGGCGGATCTCCTGAGATCCCTGATCCTGTGGTTTTGCCTCATCCCAGGGAGCATTCTCTTCCTGACCGGCTGCTCCTTTCCGGTCTTTTAAAGGTACCGGGAGCACGGAAATGCCGTTGATCTCCACATGTTCATTAATAGCGATCACAAGGCATGGGCGTCCGTCGATCATGCGGTTTTCTACCAGATAGGTCTTATCCGGTGCCACCTTGATGGTCACATCCGGAGTCTTGATCTCAAAGCTCTTTGTATTGACTACATTGGAAACTGCAAAGCTGGCCTCCGGGCCGTCTTCTACATCTGCATAGCGGCTGTCAAATTCCTGGAGCTTTTCCGGATCTGCCCCGTTGTTCTCCAAAAGCTGTTTTAACTGGGTCTTATTTAATGCAGGCTGTACCGGCTCGTCTTTTGTCTCTTCTGCCAGCTCGCTTAAATTTTCGTGGATACTCTTTACAGTCTCAAAATCACAGTTATCTCCCAGGGTTTCTTCTACAATGGCCTGGAATGTCTCCTTCTGGCTTTTTGCAGACATAGGGGTATGACAGCCTAACACAGCATCGATCAATGTATCCGGCAGCTGCTCCCCATTCTTTGCATAGAGAAGAAGGCTGTGAAGATCCGTATTGCGGTCATTAAATGCCGGGAACAGGAAACTGGTCACCGGCGCCTCTACCAGCCAGTCACGGATCCTGTTTTCAATGGCATTGGTCATGGAATTATAGCACAGACCTGCCTTAGAAAGCTTTACAGGGCAGATGGTACACTGGATGAACTCATAAACATAGTCAGATGCGTCAAACATTTCAGAACCGTCTGTAGCCTTTGCCGGAATGTCATAGGCACAATGGATCAGGATAATATAATAATTCTCTGCATAATCAAAATTGGCGATGATCCGGTCATAAAATTCCTCGATCAGGCCGTCATCTTTTAATTCACTGTCACGCAGCTTTAAAAGGAAGTTCTGGGTGCCCCCCTCTTCTTCTGTGTGAAGGGGAAATTCCATATTTAACAGGTTCTTCCCAATGGTGCCGGAAAGACCATTCCTGAAAATGGTGAAATATTTAAAGGCTTCTTCTTCCGGAAGGGAGAGAAACGCTTCTTTTAATTCGGTTTTTTTATTTTTTTCTGAATCTACATAGCAACCGCAGATCCGGCTGATGGCACAGTTGGCCGGGGTGAAAAGTTTTTTTATCTCATTGCATTCTTTTTTATTCATATATGTATCTCCCCTGTGTTTGTGGATTTTGTCATGAACAAAAGAAAAAGCCCAAAAGCCATATGACTTCTGAACTTCATTCGGGTTGGGCTATTCTCTCAAATAGTCAGCAGGGGAAGAGGGGCTCGAACCCCCATCTACGGTTTTGGAGACCGCTGCTCTACCATTGAACTATTCCCCTATGTTTTTTGTTTTTCTTTCGTGTTCCCTCGAACAGGTATTATGATATCACAACCTGTTATCGGTGTCAACAACTATTTTTAATTTTTTTCAAAGTTTTCTCAAAAAAATTAATTGTATGTTTTTTTCTGTTTTTTCATACAGTAGCGGTCAGGGAAAAACAACTGTATGCCATACAGCCATCTGTTTTTCCCTGTGCCCGCTACGCAACTACTTACAGTAACCCAATGGCTTCCCGCACATTGGACACCCCGATCATGCGGATCCCTTCTATAGGCTTTATCTTCTCCATATTTACCTTTGGCAGTACGCAGGAGGTAAATCCCAATTTGGCTGCCTCTGCCACTCTCTGGGCTGCCTGGGAGATTCCGCGCACTTCCCCGGAAAGTCCCACTTCACCGAAAATAAGCATGCCCGGATCTACAGGTCTGTCCTTATAGCTGGACATTAACGCCATCACAATAGCCAGATCCAGCGCCGGTTCGCTCATACGCATGCCGCCGGTGATATTTACATAGGCATCCAGCCGGGACAGCTCATAGCGGCACCGTTTTTCCAGCACTGCCATTAAAAGGTTTACACGGTTATAATCTGTACCTGCTGCTGTTCTCCTTGGCATACCAAAGTTTGTCTCCGCCACCAGAGCCTGGACTTCCAGCAAAATAGGCCTGGTTCCCTCAAAGGAACAGGAAACCACAGCACCGGAAGCCTCTTTTGGCCGGCCGTCCAGCATATATTCCGAAGGATTTTCCACCTCTGCCAGTCCTTCTTCTCCCATTTCAAACACACCGATCTCATTTGTTGAGCCAAAACGGTTTTTTACACCCCTAAGAATGCGGTAAGCAGCGTTTCTGTCCCCTTCAAAGTAAAGGACGGTGTCCACCATATGCTCTAACACTCTTGGGCCCGCCACAACACCTTCTTTGGTCACATGGCCTACTACGAAAATGGCGATGCCCCGGCTTTTTGCGATCTGCATGAGAACACCGGTGGATTCCCGTACCTGGCTTACACTTCCAGGAGCGGAAGTGATCTCTTCCCGGTACATGGTCTGAATGGAGTCGATCACTACGATCTGTGGCTTTTCCTGATCGATCACTGCCTCAATTCGCTCTAAATTAGTCTCACTTAAAAAGCGCAACTCCCCGGTTACAGTCCCAATACGGTTTGCACGCATTTTGATCTGCTTTAAAGACTCTTCTCCTGAAATATAAAGCACGCTCTGCCCTGCAGCAGCCAGATGACGGCACACCTGCAGCAGCAGTGTGGATTTTCCAATACCTGGATCGCCGCCTACCAGTACCAGGGAACCTGCTACAATGCCGTCTCCCAATACCCGGTCCAGTTCCTTAAATCCGGTGCTGATCCGGTCTTCTTTTTCCAGACGTATCTCTGAAAGAAGAGCGGGTTTAGCCGCAGCCATACCCGCTCCTCTCTCAGCAGACATCCGTCCTTTTCCTGCAGCCGGTGCGGTCTTTGCCACCGGTTCTTCCACCAGTGTGTTCCATGCCCGGCAGGCGGGACACTGTCCCAGCCATTTGGATGATTCATATCCGCATTCTTTACAGAAAAATGCAGTTGTCCTTGCTTTTGCCATATTTTATGCTCTCTTTACTGCTTTTACCTTAACGGAAGTTCCTTCTTCTAACTCTACGCTTACGCTTAACTTGCCGCTCATGTTGGTCTTCATGCTTCCTACAGCAACATCATCTACGTATACTTCATAGTCAGTATCATTTTCCAGCTGTACAGTGATCTGGGCATCCTTATCTCCTTCTACCGCAAACTCTACGCTGTTGTCAGTAACTTTAAAATGTTCAGCTACTGTTCCTGGAACAGACTCATAAACAAACATTTCGTTGCGCTCCAGCTTTGTGATCTCATTGTAAGTCTTAACTTTATAGATATCTCCCTGATATTCAAAATCGGACTTCTTTGACTTCTGTCCTAACTTATAATTTCCAAAACTGATGGTGCCATCCTGCTCTGCGCGGATCAATTCTTCAACCACTGGCATCTTTTTATCCTCCTGCTTCTTATGTGTATAAAATAGGGTATTTCTGATTATACAACAAATCCCTCAAAATAACCAGTGATTTTTATGCCTTTACTTCAGCTTTTAAAGCTGCCGTTTTCATTCTGGTTATTGTTTTCTTCTTTACTGTAAAGGTAAGTTTACCATCCTCACAGCCTACTTCCACGGCTGCGCTCTTTTTGATCTTGCCGTCTAAGATTTCTTCTGCCATCTTGTCCTCTAACAGGCTCTGGATGGTACGGCGCAGTGGTCTTGCACCGTATTTTTCATCATAACCCTTTTCAATAAGCAGGTCTTTTGCAGCCTCATTGACAGTAAGAGAAATGCCCAACTGGTCCTTGCATCTCTTTTCAATACTCTTTAACATAATGTCAGCAATGCCCTTCATATGCTCCTTGGTAAGCTGGTGAAAGACGATGATCTCATCAATACGATTTAAAAATTCCGGCTTAAACAGGCGTTTTACCTCTTCCATTACACGGCCCTTCATAAATTCGTGGTCTGCCTTTGCATCTGTGGCAACCCCGAATCCCAGTCGTTTAGGAGCAATGATATTTTCAGCACCTGCATTGGAAGTCATAATGATGACCGTGTTCTTAAAGTCGATCTTTCGTCCCTGTGCGTCGGTGATATGTCCATCATCTAATACCTGCAAAAGAATATTAAATACATCTGGATGTGCCTTTTCAATCTCATCAAAAAGGATCACGCTGTAAGGATTTCTCCGTACCTTTTCGCTGAGCTGTCCGCCCTCTTCATAGCCAACATATCCTGGCGGGGAACCGATCATCTTGGAAACACTGTGCTTTTCCATGTATTCTGACATATCTACCCGGATCAGGGAAGTTTCTGTACCAAACATGGCCTCTGCCAATGCCTTTGAAAGTTCTGTTTTTCCTACGCCCGTAGGTCCTAAAAATAAGAAAGAACCAATAGGACGCTTTGGATCTTTTAAGCCGATGCGGCCTCTGCGGATGGCTTTGGATACAGCTGCCACCGCTTCTTCCTGACCAACCACCCGTTGATGAAGGATTCCTTCCAGGTTCTTAAGCCGCTCAGACTCTTCCTCTGCCAGCTTTTTCACCGGTATCTTGGTCCATCCGGCCACTACATCTGCCACTTCATTTTCGCCTACTACCAGCTTTCTGGTCACTTTCTCTTTTTCCCATTTTTCCAGAGTCTGGCGGATCTTGTCCTTTAATTTTTCCTGTTTCTTCTTAATATCTCCTGCCTTTTCATAGGCTTCTTCTTTGATCGCGGTCTCTTTTTCCTCTTCCAGTTCATCGATCTGGGCCTCATACTCTTTGATCTTAGCCGGTTTGGTGTAATTTAACAGGCGCACCTTGGAAGCTGCCTCATCGATCAGGTCAATGGCCTTATCCGGCAGGAAACGGTCATTGATATAACGGCTGGAAAGCTTTACAGCTGCCTCTAAGGCATCATCTGTAATCTCTACCTTATGATGTTCCTCATAGCGGCTGCGAAGGCCCTTTAAAATGGCTACAGACTCTTCTTCTGAAGGTTCTTCTACTGTAACAGGCTGGAATCTGCGCTCTAAGGCCGCATCCTTCTCAATGTACTTTCTGTACTCATCAATAGTAGTTGCACCGATCAGCTGCAGTTCTCCTCTTGCTAAAGAGGGCTTTAAGATATTGGAAGCATCCAGAGCTCCTTCCGCGCCGCCTGCTCCGATGATGGTGTGGATCTCATCAATGAACAGAAGCACATCTTTGGAATCTACCACTTCTGCAATGACCTTCTTAATGCGCTCTTCAAACTCACCTCTGTACTTGGAACCTGCCACCATGCCGGAAAGATCCAGAGTCATAACTCTCTTATCTGCAATGGTATCCGGCACATCCCCGGCTGCAATGCGCTGGGCCAGACCTTCTACTACTGCTGTTTTTCCTACTCCCGGCTCACCAATAAGGCATGGATTGTTCTTGGTGCGGCGGCTTAAGATCTGGATCACTCTCTGGATCTCATGTTCTCTTCCGATCACCGGATCCAGCTTTCCGTCTAAGGCCATCTGGGTCAGATTGCGGCTGAAGCTGTCAAGGGCTGGTGTGGAGCTGCCCCGCTTTCCAGCGCTGCGGTTTGGCATTTCTTCTTTTATAGACGGTGCATCTTCTCCCATAGCTGCTAAAAGGTCGATATACAGCTTCTGGACGCTGATTCCCATGGTATTAAGCAGACGGCTGGCAACGCAGTCCCCCTCTCTTAAAATGGCAATAAGAATGTGCTCTGTGCCGATCTGGGCTGCTTTAAAGCGCACTGCCTCTCTATAACTGTTTTCTATAACACGGCGTGCTCTTGGGGTATAGGCTGCATTTTCTGCCATCTGTACAGAAGTATCCGGGGAGATCAGCTGGCTCACCAGCTCTACTACCTTTGCTTCCTCAACCCCGTTTTCCTCTAAAACCCTGGCTGCCACGCCGGTTCCTTCCTGTAAAAGGCCGATGAGCAGATGCTCTGTTCCCACGTATCCGTGGTTTAAGCTTTCTGCCATTTCCACTGCCAGGCTTAAGGCCTCCTTCGCCTGTGGTGTATATCGTTCCATTGTTGTCCTCCTTATATGTCCCTGTATGATCTAAAGGCATACCTGCTTATCAACTGCGTATCTGGGGTAAATGTTCCCGGATATAAGCTGCTCTTACACAGTCCGTCTCTTCTTTGTCTAAAGGCCTGCTGGCCCACAGATTTAAGTTGGCCGGTTTTATGCCTACTAAAAGGCTGTATAAGCTTTTTTCTTTCTCAAAAGCAATAAGACCGTCTGTTTCTCCTGCGATCAGCTGTCCAATAAATACTCTGGCGTCTTTTTCTGCCATTTTCCGGGCATATTTTAAAACACCGTAGGATTTATAGGTCTCATCTTCCCACTCCAGTCTTCTGCTATTTAAAGCCGCTGTTCTCACCTTTGATTCCTGGCTGTTTAGCTGGACTGCCGCTTTGTTCACCAGTTCAATGATCTCTTTTTCGGAAAGTCCCAATGTTCTCTGATTGGACAGCTCATACATACTTCCTGCATTTTCACTGCCTTCTCCAAAAATTCCCCTTATAGAGGTTCCCAGTCTTCCCATATCTGCTACAATGCTCTGGAATTTCTTTAACTGGGATAACATCGGTAAGTGGACCACTACGCAGACCTTAA
Organism: Agathobaculum sp.; assembly: GCA_963611035.1. GTDB lineage: Bacteria > Bacillota > Clostridia > Lachnospirales > Lachnospiraceae > Enterocloster. The sequence continues at coordinate 1,572 of CAVDQU010000062.1, read as the reverse complement.
GGCCAGTTCCCATATTGGTGGGAAATGTGGTGAGATATCCATATTTTTCATCAAAAGCATAAGAAAAATGCTCATTTATGGCATCATCAATACCGTCTACTTTCTGCCACAGCTTTTCCAGACAGAGACCGGGGGCCAAAATCTGGAGGCGGATATGGTCATCTGCCCCTAAAAGGATGCTTTCTGACTCATCTTCTGACAGATACAGTCCCTGGGCGCAGGTCTTTTCCACTGCGCACCGGTTTAAGATCCGCCGTTCCCGCAAAGCTTTCTTTTCTGCCTGTCCCATGGTCTCCAAAGGGCGGTAGTTAAGCTCTATGCCTGTCTTTTCTCCCAGATCCTTTAAACCATCTCTTAAGCCATCTACCAAGTCCCTGCTTCCCCCTTCGTCCAAGCGGGAAGGAAATACATATTCATCCCAGTTTCTGGCAAGACGGATCCTGCTGTATATGATATTGGACGGTTCTTTTAATGTATCTTCATACCATTTACTCATGTGCCTGACCGTCCTTTCCTGCTTTTAATGCCCGGATCTTATCTCTGCAGACAGCAGCCATTTCATAATCTTCTGTTTTTAAGGCTTCTTTTAACTGTTTTTCCAGGTCTGCCGCCTCTTTGTACCAGTCCGGTCTGTCTGTGCTTACTTCCCCTTCTGTTTTTTCTCCGGCTTCCTTAAGTACATCCTGAGGGACGACTTCTTTCCTGCTTCCAGCGGCAGTTTTTTCTTTTCCTGCCATGATCTTAGGTATTTTGCCCCGGTGGCTCTCGCTTCCCTGAAGCTGTTTGATCTTATCGCTGATAAAAAGATCAAACACACCGTAACAGTCCGGACAACCGAAACGACTATTCTGGACAAAATCATCAAAACTGGTACCGCAGGTAGGACAAACCACCCGGGAACGTTCATCGGTCTCTTCTTCATCTTCCTCCAATCCTAAAAGTCCGGACAAAAGCTTTCCTAAAGGGAATTCCCCGTCCAACAAAGCTGTATACTGTCCAAAATCCATGTCTTTTGCGCAGTGGGAACAGAGATTATGCTCTGTTTTCACTCCGTTAATGATCTCTGTATATTTAATATTTGCTTCCCGAACCTTACATTTTTCACATAACATATTAGTCCTCCCGGATTTCTATATCACGCTTCGTGTATCTGTCGTAGATCTCGTCAACCAGCTGATGGGCCTCATCTCTTGAAACGTCACGGCAGATACCGCAGGCCAGCAACACATCCAGATTCTGGCGCATCTCCTCAATGGCCTGGATCTTATCTACATCCAGGGAGACCACTGCACCTCTTCTGCGATCCAGTTTTACAAAACCTTCCTGTCGGAGAACGGAATAGGCTTTATTTACTGTATGCATATTGATGCCGATATGGTCCGCCATCTGCCGTACAGAAGGAAGGGTATCTCCTTCCCGTATCATATCCGTTGCGATCCCCATGATGATCTGGTTGCGAAGCTGGATATAAATGGCTTCATCACTGTTAAAATCAATTTTTAGTACCATAAACACCCCAACTTTCAGGGGCCGCCGCTACAATAAAACCTTGTTTGCGGCAACCCCATATTC
>CAVDQU010000061.1:0-15094 GCA_963611035.1 Agathobaculum sp. | reverse complement strand
TGAAGAAAAATGAGCGGATTACGAATGTTTTTAGAATTGCGAGAGTGCAAAGCATGTAGCAATTCGGTATCAAACGGGCCAATATTTATAGTAAAACAGATACCGGGGTGGAGAACTTGGCGATGAGATTGTGGAAGTCTTTTCGGATGCAGCGAAGGGACGATATTTCTTATTATGATACAATGGGAGAATTTGAGGCAGAGCGGTTTGCGGTGAATCTAAATCAGCTGATCGCGGAAGAAATGGCACAAAAACAAAAGGCGGGGGTGATATTCCTCTGCATCGGTACAGACCGTTCTACCGGGGACAGTCTGGGGCCTTTAGGAGGACATAAGCTGCGAAAATGCAGGTTGAAAAAGGCGGCTGTGATCGGAACGCTGGATAAGCCGGTCCATGCCATGAATCTGGAACTTTATGCCGCTTATATCCGTACTCATTTTCCGGATCATGTGATCGTAGCTATTGACGCCTCTGTGGGAAGCCCGGACCATGTTGGATTTGCAACATTGGGGAAGGGCGCTCTGCAGCCGGGGCTGGGCGTTTCCAAGGAACTGGGAGAAGTAGGCGACATTTCCATTACAGGTATCGTAGGCGGAGCCGGTAATCATGACCCTGTGATGCTGCAAAGCGTGCGCCTTTCCATGGTAATGAAAATGGCGGACTGCATCTGCGAAAGCATTGCCCTTGTCGAACGATTCTGGGAGAACACTGCCGTAATATGACAAAAATTTTGCACCCCTTTTGCTATCCTTATGTGAGAACAGCAGAAGGGGTGTTAAATATGGGCGAATTATATGAGCTTTATCCCAAACTGCCGAAAAATATTCGGCAGATCGGGGAACGTGATACAGTGTTGCGGCTTTATGTGGAAGATTATGTAAATACATATTTAAAGCGGTTAAAACCGGGAAATGGGCAGAACCTGCGGGTGGGACTGCTCCTTGGCAACCGGGAGATCCATGAGGACATGCCTTATGTATTTGTGGACGGTGCCATGGAAATGGAACTTCTGCCCCAGGACGGGGAAAAAGTGGTATTTACAGAGGAAGCCTGGAAAAAGGCATATCAGCAGGTAGAGACCATGTTTCCACGAAGAACGGTCCAGGGCTGGTTTTTGTGCGCCGGAGAAGGCGTTACCTTAAGCCCCTTAAATTACTGGCGGCAGCACAGCCAGTATTTTACAGGGAAAAACCAGCTGATGTATTTAAACAGCGGTCTGGACGGGGAAGAAGCGGTATATATCACCTCTTCGGATGGTTTTTACCAGCTGCGTGGCTACAGCATTTATTATGAGCGGAACCAGCTGATGCAGGATTACATGATCGCCAGAAAGGACATTCTCCGGGAAGAAAGTAAGACTGATGACCGGGCCATCCAGAATTTCCGCAAAAAAATGGAAGAACACAAAACGGAGGCTGTACACCAGAGAAGTACGGTAAATGTACTTTCCGGCCTTTGCAGTGTACTGGCAGTAATGGTCCTGGCAGGCGGAGTTGCCATGTTTAATAATTATAAAAAGCTTCATGAAATGGAGCAGGTGGTGGCTTCTGTAGATCCAGGGGCTGTGATCCGGGAAGCCAGAGGCGGCGTGTACCCAAGTGAAGGAAAGACAGAAAGCCGGGAATCAGCCATGGAAGTACTGCCTGAGACCATGGTGCCGGGCAGTGGGATGTCCGGGGCAGATACAGGTACTTTAGAGAGCAAAAATGACAGTACGGATACATCCCAGTCTGAACAGCTGCAGCAGCCTTTAGAGACTTCTCAGGGATCTGCGTCAGAAACAACGGCAGGTGTATCAGCGGAAACAACCGCCGCTTCTGTGGAACCTGCCAATTCCACCCCATCCTACAAAGTATATGTGGTAGGTGAAGGGGAAACGCTCTACGGTATCTGCTTTAAAGAATACAATAACATCCGGAAATTAGAGGAAATCTGCCGCATTAATTCCCTGACAGATGAAAACAGTATTTATGCAGGCCAGAAGCTTCTGCTCCCCTGAAAATTCATAGAAATGTTCCCGAAAGTCGGGCCCATCGGAGCTATTTATAAGGATTAGTTGTCGATTTTTCCTGTGAAATGTTGTATACTTAAGCGAGTATAAGCAAATGTATGACACGACTGCTATAAAAGAACATTTCACAGGAGATAAGGATGGATAATTCCAGTTTAATGAACCGTGAAAATAAAAAAAGGCAGCTGCGGCGCCAGATCGTTCCTCCTATGTACCAGAATGAAGAGGAAAGTGAACAGGCGATCCGGGATGCCCATAAAAAGACAGTCAGGAAGCGCCTGACGATCTTTATCATAGTGGCAGTGCTCTTAGGCGGCGCTGCTTTTGGTATTTATTATTATGACCGTTATCATTCTTTTTATGACTATCAGGTGGTCTGGGAAAAGAACCTGACAGAGGAGAACCAGGAGGCAGCTGTAAAAGGCGAAGGAAGCTTTTGCGGCTATGTGGCTTTTGGTGATGGTGTGATCAAGTACACCAAGGACGGAGCTTCCTACATAGATGGCAGAGGAAAAGCCATCTGGATGCAGAGCTATGAGATGAAATCTCCCTTTGTCACTGTAAACGGTGATTTTGCAGCTATTGGGGACAAGCAGGGAAATTCTATTTACATCTGCGACCGCAGCGGCTGTCAGGGACAGGCGACGACTACATTGCCTATCCTTTCCTTATCCGTATCTTCCAAAGGCGTAGTTGCCTCTGTACAGGAAGATTCACGGGCAAGCTACATTTATCTGTATAAAAAAGACGGAAGTGCACTGGATATTTATGTAAAATCCCTTCTTTCCGGTGATGGCTATCCGGTAGACGTAAGTCTTTCACCAGGGGGCACCCAGTGGATTACTTCGTTTATGTATCTGGAGCAGGGAATGATCAAAAATAAGATCGTTTTTTATAACTTTGGTCTTGGAAAAAATGACCCCAAGCGAGTGGTGGGCATTTTCCTTCCAGAGGATCTAAGCGATGCTATGGCCGGAAGAGTCCGCTTTATGGATGAAAGCCACGCAGTGATCTTTACCGATAAGGGACTGCAGTTTTTCTCTACCCGTGTGGAAACTTCTCCAGAATCCACAAACCAGATACTGTTAGATGAAAATATCCGAAGTATCAGTTACACCGACCAGTATGCCGGTGTTGTAACAGACAATGGAGACGGCGCAGATCCATATAGTCTGCACATCTACAAACCAGACGGAAGTACGGTGTTTGAAACCACTTTCAGCTATCAGTACACCGGTTTTGACATAGATGGGGATCTGGTGATCCTGTATAATGATAATTCCTGTTGTATTTACAACATGACGGGAACACAGAAGTTTACCGGAACTTTTGATTTTACAGTAAATAAGGTGTTGTCCGGCCGTTTCCCAGGAACCATTCTTGTGATGGGAACCCAGAAAATGGAAGAAATACGGCTGAAGTAAGGGATACAACAATAAACCAGGAAAGAGAGGATATATACCATGGGGATGAAATGTATTGGTGTTGATATAGGAGGAACCAGCGTAAAGATCGGTCTTTTTGAGACTACAGGAGAACTTTTGGCAAAGTGGGAAGTGAAGACCCGTAAAGAAGACGGCGGCGTGAACATTCTTCCGGATGTGGCTGCTTCTATCTGTCAGAAACTGGATGAAATGGGACTGGATCTGAAGAAAGACATTGCAGGTGCCGGAATGGGCGTTCCAGGGCCGGTTATGCCTGACGGATATGTAGAAGTATGTGTAAATCTTGGCTGGCGCGATTTGAACCCGCAGGAAGAGTTAAGCAGCCTGTTAGATGGCATTCCTGTAAAGAGCGGAAACGATGCCAATGTGGCAGCTCTTGGCGAAATGTGGCAGGGGGGAGGAAAAGGCTACTCTGACCTTGTTATGGTCACATTAGGGACCGGCGTTGGAGGCGGTGTGATCTTGGATGAAAGAATCGTTGCAGGAAAACATGGCCTTGGCGGCGAGATCGGCCACATTCATGTGCGGGATGATGAGTGGGAACACTGCAACTGCGGCGGCGTAGGCTGCTTAGAGCAGGTAAGTTCCGCTACTGGTATTGCCAGAGAAGCCAGAAGGACCATGGCAAAGTCTGATAAACCATCTATGCTTCGTGAATTCGGTGACAATGTAAGCGCAAAAGCTGTGCTGGATGCTGCGAAAGCAGGAGATGAGATGGCATTAGAGGTAATGAAGACCGTCAGTCACTATCTGGGACTGGCACTGGCACAGGTAGCTCTTACCGTAGATCCGGAGATCTTCGTTATCGGCGGCGGCGTATCCAAGGCCGGACAGTTCCTCATCGATATGATCCAGAAAGATTACGATCACTTTACCCCAATCTCCAAAAACAAGGCAACACTGGGACTGGCAACACTGGGAAATGACGCCGGTATCTATGGGGCAGCAAGACTGGTGCTGTAAAAGGTAATGTGTGTTTCCGCCTGCTGGCGGAAAACGGAATAGTGAATTGGTGTGAAAAAAGAGAAATGAAATAAAGAAAACCCGTCGGTTGAGGTTTTTGATACTCGATCGGCGGGTTTGTTTTGTTATTATTATGTATACAGGAAATGGGTCAGCGGCCCATTCTCAGATGTTTACTGGATCCAAACACCGTCAGCATTTACATTGTAGCCATCTGGTGTGGTGCAGCTTACATACAGGGCACCGTCAGGAGCCAGGCAGTAATCTAAACCGCCTACCTTGATCCAGCCGGTAGCCATGTAGCCTTCTGCGTCAAAGTAGTACCATTTTTCGTCAACAGATTTCCACTGGGATGCTGGATAAGAACCGTCAGCGTTCTGATACCACCAGCGTACATTGTCAGCTGCCTTTTTCCAGCCTTCGGAAACACCATTATTTCCATTATTGGAAGTGGTTGAGCCTGGAGTCCAGGAACTGGAAGTAACCCAGCTGCTCTTTGCGTTGTTGCTGGATTTTACAGAACGTACTTTGAAGGTGTAGCTGGAGCCTGCAGTTACCCAGCTGGAGAAATCATAGCTGGTTCCATATACGGAAACTGTGGAAGCGGAACCGTCTGGAGGTGTTACCAGTGAGCCGTCCTTATATAACTGTACCTGGAAATATTTTGCAGAAGAAACATCACCCCAGGTTGCTTTTCCAGCAGAAGCTGTATCCCAGGCAAGGCTTCCCGGTGCAGTAGCATTGCTCATATCTGCATCTTTATCAAAAACAAGCCGGATACGCAATGCAACTGTAGCGCCTCCGTCTTTTTTGCTTGCACTGATATACTCTACCTTGTCATAGCGGGATTTAATGGAGCTTGCCAGTGTCAGCTTAAAGTTGCCGGAGCTGGTTCCGGAGAAGGTATATTCGTCTTCATCTTCCAAACCGATAAGGATTTCTGCTTCCGGCGGGTTGGACTTACTCCAGTCATCCCCCTCGTCATTGGTTACTTCTACGGAATCAATGTAGTAATAGCCGGTGTTATCACCGGTGGCGGTGACCTCAACCTCACCGCCGCTGCTTCCGGAGCGTATATCCGTATCAACGGTCAGGTTGATTTTTCCCACTTTCTTTTTGCTTGCTGCAAAGGCACAGGGAGCCATGCAGGAAGAAACGAGAAGTGCGGAAAGGAGAAGTGCAGTTGCTTTTTTAAAACGGATCATGTTAATCGTCCTTTCTTTTGCAAAATTGCCGGTGGACAATTTTGATATTGTTAGATATTTCTAACTATATCACAAATCCACTCTTTTTTAAAGCAAAGAACCTTACGATATCTTTACAAAGAAGTATAACCGGGCAGTGAGAAAATAAACTCGGTTCCTACGCCTTCTGTACTGATCACATCGATATTTTCCCCATGTGCCTGGATGATCTCTTTTACAATAGAAAGGCCAAGGCCGGTGCCTCGCTTGTCTTTACCTCTGGAAAGGTCGGTCTTGTAAAAACGGTCCCAAATCTTTTTAATGCTGTCTCTGGGGATGCCGATACCGGTATCTTTTACGGAGACGAAGATCTTTTCGTATTTGCTGGATGCCTGGATATAGATCACGGAGTCATCGTGGCTGAATTTAATGGCATTATCGATCAGGTTATAAAGAACCTGCTGGATTTTACCCATATCCGCATACACCATCTGGATATTATCGGAAAATGTAAGGTCGAAGCGGATATGTCTGGAGTCGCAGGTGCCTTCGAAGGAAGCAGCTGTGTCCTTGATCACCCGGTTGATGTCAAAATTGGTCCTGGATAAGAAGCCTTTGGCATCTAAGGAATTTAAAGTCAGCATACTTTCTGTCAGCTTATGAAGGCGTTCTGTCTCAGAGATAACTCTGGATAAGTATTTTTCATACATTTCCGGAGGAATGGTGCCGTCTAAAATGGCTTCCAGATACCCTTTAATGGAGGTAAGCGGTGAGCGGAAATCGTGGGAGACATTGGCGATGAAATTGCGCTGGTATTCTTCCATTTTGTTCAGTTCATCGGACATATAGTTTAAGGTATTGGAAAGATAACCCATTTCATCATGGGTCTTTACCTCGATTCGGTAATTTAAGTTGCCTGCAGCATATTCATTGGCCCCCGCCGCGATCTTTCGCAGAGGCAGATATACGGTGATGGTGAATACCACAAGGATGATCAGCGACAGGCCAAAGACAATAGCACAGGTCACGTAAAGAATGTCCAGGATATGGCTCTGGGAAGATGCGATCTCACTGATGGGCAGGTGGATGAGCACATAGCCATAAGTGGTATAATTGCCGGTCACAGGAGCGGAAACGCTGAGTACATTCTGGTCAAAAAGCTTGTAATAAGTTCCAATGGTATAGGAACGGTTTCCAGTGGCAGTGGGGTCAAAATCAGGGATCGTGGTATGGACTCTGGCGCCATTTTTACTGTCCATGATTACAACGCCGCTTTTATTGACCACCCATATTTCCGTGCGCAGATAGGAGGACACATTTTTTAACTGGGTGGAAAAAAGGTCCATATCCTGATGCTGGCCCTGGTACATAAGGCTGCAGGAAGCGGCAATATCATTTGCCTCATCATAAAGGGCATTTGCCCGGTCTTTGATCAGATAATCACGGGTCATGCCGGAAGAAAAGGTGGCAATAGTCAGCACGCTTAAAAGCCCAAAGATCAGATAGCCAAGTATAAATTTAGAATAAAGGGAGCGGGCCATCAGATCACCTCTTTACTTCAAACTTGTAGCCAATGCCCCATACAGTGGTAATGGCCCAGTTGGCATGATCTTTGATCTTTTCACGAAGGCGTTTAATGTGAACGTCTACGGTACGGGTATCGCCGATGTATTCATAGCCCCAGATATGGTCTAAAAGCTGTTCTCTGGTAAATACCTGGTTGGGAGAGGAAGCAAGGAAGTATAAAAGCTCCAGTTCTTTTGGGGGCATTTCAATGGAATGACCTTTGTAAATGACAGAATAGTTGGTCAGGTTTACGATCAGGTCCGGATATTCCACATATTCGCCCTGCTGTTTTGGCTCTGTTACTGTGGCAGCAGGAGATGCCTGATAGCGGCGAAGGACTGCTTTTACTCTGGCTACCAGTTCTTTGGAGTCAAAAGGTTTGATCATATAGTCATCAGCGCCCAGTTCCAGGCCAAGGACTTTATCGAAAATCTCACCTTTGGCGGAGAGCATGATAATAGGCACCTGGGAAGTGGTGCGTAGCTCCCGGCATACCTGGTAACCGTCCATGCCTGGAAGCATCAGGTCTAAAAGGATCAGATTTGGCTTAAATTCCGGGAAACGCTTTAAGGCTTCTTCCCCGTCGCCTACGATCATGGTCTCATAACATTCTTTCATCAGATAAAGCGAGATCAGCTCTGCGATGTTGGCATCGTCATCTACAATGAGTATCCGCTGTTTTTCTGCCATTGCAATTTACCTCCGTTGGATTAGAATGTCCTCTCGGAGTCTTTCCTGCACCTGCTTTTGTGGCCGATTTTTCGCCAGTCGCATCCGAATTTCAGAGGCGGACGCAACGCCAACGCCTCAGAAATTTGGGCACAACTGACAAAAAATCTTCTCACAAAATCAAGCACAGAAAGATTCCGAGAGAACATTAGATTCCCGGCAGTATGCCGGGAGTGATCAGTGTGTGTATCGGGAGAAGCCGCCAGAGGCGGGTTCTGCAGGTCTATATGGCGTTATTTGAAAGTAACAATCGTAACACCGGTTCCGCCTTCGCCAAATTCGCCCAGGCGGAAGTCTTTTACATATTTTAACTGTTTTAAACGTTTGTGGCAGGCGGTCTTTAAGGCACCGGTGCCTCTTCCGTGGACTACCCGCACGCTTGGCAGGTGGGCCAGATAGGCGTCATCCAGGTATTTTTCCATAGTAGGAACGGCCTCGTCTGTGGTCATGCCGATGAGGTTGACCTCCGGTGAAACAGAGAAAGATTTTGACATTTTGATCTGTCCGGAGCCGGAGTTGGAACCTTTTGCCTGTGAAAAGGTCTTCTTTGATTTGCTGGCTCCTACGCCGGAAACAGCGCCGTAAGAGCGGGATGAGCCGTCTCCTAAGGTAGCACTAATATCGTCTTCACGGATCAGCTCAATATCCCGGATATTGACCTTGGAACGCAGGATACCCATTTGTACAAACAGGTTTCCTGTGCTGTCCGGAAGGGAACTGACAGTGCCTTTTAAGTTCATGGAAAGGACTTTGACGCCGTCACCGATCTTTATTTTTTTCGCAGAGACCGGCTGGCTGGGACCTTTCGCTTTTACTGCCAGTTTATCGTCTGTTTTCTTTAACTGTTCACGCAGTTTGGTACGCTGTGCTTCTAATTCTTTGCTTACGCCGGAGTCAGCAGCCAGTTTGTTGATCTGGCGGATGGTCTGGTCCGCAGTTTCCTTGGCTTCACGAAGGATGCGCTGTGCTTCTTCCGCTGCATTGCGGATCACTTTGTCCTTGCGCTCATCCAGGTGTTCTTCCTTGCGGGTGAGACGGGATTTTAATTGGGCGATCTCCTCTTTATAGGAACGGATCTCTTCCTGCTCCTTTTCAATGGTCACGCGGCTATTTTCCAGGCTGGCAAGAAGATCTTCAAAGGATTCGTCTTTGGCTTCCAGGTGGTTTTTCGCGTCTTCGATAATATAGTCCGGCAGTCCAAGCTTTTTGGAAATAGCAAAAGCATTACTCTTTCCGGGAACGCCGATGAGCAGGCGGTAGGTTGGCTGCAGTGTTTCTACGTTAAACTCGCAGCAGGCATTTTCCACGCCTGGTGTAGTCAGGGCAAATACCTTTAATTCGCTGTAATGGGTGGTTGCCATGGTGCGGCATTTCATATTGTGTAAAAATGACAGCATGGCAATGGCAAGTGCGGCACCTTCTGTTGGATCCGTACCGGCTCCCAGCTCGTCAAAAAGGCAGAGAGAACGGGAGTCTGCTTCGTTTAAAATGCGTACTGTGTTGGTCATATGGGCGGAGAAGGTACTTAAGCTCTGCTCAATGCTCTGTTCGTCGCCGATATCTGCAAATACATTGTCAAATACAGCTAATTCAGAGCCTTCCCATGCAGGAATGTGAAGGCCCGCCTGTCCCATTAAGGTGAAAAGGCCTACTGTTTTTAAAGAAACAGTCTTACCGCCGGTATTTGGACCTGTTACGATCAGCAGGTCAAAGTCTTTTCCGAGCCATACATTAATAGGAACGGCTTTTTTCTGGTCCAGTAATGGGTGGCGGCCGTCTTTGATGTTGATATAGCCTTTATCATTGAAAATGGGGGCTGTACAGCGGTACTGATGGGATAAGGCTGCTTTTGCAAAAATGAAGTCCAGCTGGGCTAACAGTTCCATGTCTAACTGCAGTTCTTCGATGTGTGGCGCTGTTTGGTTGCTTAAGGAAGCTAAAACGGCTTCGACCTCTTTCTGCTCCTGGATCTCCAGTTCGCGGATCTCATTATTTAACTTTACAATAGCCATTGGCTCAATAAAAAGAGTGGAACCTGTGGCTGACTGGTCATGGACCATACCGGATACCTGGCTCTTGTATTCTGATTTTACAGGAAGACAGTACCGGCCGTCACGCATGGTGATCACGGCGTCCTGTAAATAGGTACGGTGGGAGTTCAGGAGGGAGTTTAACTGGACATGGATGCGGTCTGCACAGGCTTTTAAGGAGCGGCGCACATGGGACAGACCTGGACTTGCGTCATCAGCGATCTCGTCTTCGGAAAGAATGCAGCGCTTGATCTCATTATTTATCGGTGTAAGAGGCTCCAGGGCCTGAAATAACGGGTCTAAGGAGTCCGGGACATATTCTTCGGCTGCTGTCTGTTTCGGTGGTTGCTGACCTGGAAAACGTGGTGTAAAGGTGTTTTCCAGGGTATCCTGGCGGCCATAGGCTTTTGCACGGGCCGCAACGGTCAGGACAGAGCTGATGGAGAGCAGTTCGCTGATGCTTAAGGAGCTGCCAATCTCCAGGCGTTTAAGGGAACTGCCGATGTCACGCAGGCCGGAGAAGGAGACAGTGCCTTTTAGGCGGACTCTGTCAGCTGCGTCAGTGGTCTGCGCCTGCCAGGTACGCACTTCTTCCAGGTCAGGAGAAGGCACAAGGTCCCGGCATAAGGCTTTGCCCAGTGGGGAAGCCGCGTGGGATTCCAGCTGGGTGATGATCTTTGTATATTCTAAAGTTTTTAAGGCTTTTTGGTTCATAAATGTTGGTTCCTCCGAGTATTGCATAAGGTCCACTCACAGCCCCGCGCTGACGCGCTCTACTGTCTGCTGACGCAGACGGACTGTTCGTTAGGTGTTAGACTCACGAACACGCGCTTGACGCGCTCTACTGTCTGCTTGCGCAGACGGTTCGTTCGTTAAAGGCGCAGGTAAAAACAAATGCCGCCGTTGGCGTCGCTTGTTTTTCTGCTGCGCCTTTACATTATAACAGCAAATATCTTCTTTTACTACGGGAAATTTCTATGACAAAGTGGGTAGAAAACTACGGTTTAGGCGCAAGAAACCCATAGAACATCTTGCATAATATCTGGAAGAACCTTATAATAGGAATAAGATTCTTCGCAAGGAGGAACATAATGGCGGATAAGCGTACAGATAAGGATGACAATGTAAAAGAAGACCGCTCCTGGCAGTTTATCCAGGAAAAGATCGTGCGTCAGCCGTTATCAAGAAGGCAGATCGTCAGATATATTATATTGACTGTTATTTGCGCAGTACTGTTTGGAACCATATCGGCGGTTTGCTTTACAATTACCAAAACGGTAGTAAAAAAGATAATGGGACAGGACAAAGTAGAGGAGACCCGTTCTATTACAATACCCAAAGACGAGCCGGAAACACAGGCTCCGGTACCTACACAGGAAGTATCCACAGAGCAGACAGAGCCGGTGGAGGAAAAAGTCCGTTCAGAATTAGAGAAATATCCCTATTCTCTGGAAGATCTGAATAAAATGTACGGTAATTTAAGAACACTGGTATCAGAAAACGATAATTCTATTGCTGCGATCCATTCTATCCAGCATGAAAAAGACTGGTTTGACAACCCCATCGAAACCACAGGTCAGTTTTCCGGAGTTGTGATCGATGCCAGAAAAGAAGAAGTCCTGATCTTAGCACCATCAGCAGCAGTGGAAACAGCAGATTGCCTGGAAGTAGTATTTTCAGACAGTGCAGTTCTGCCGGGAACTGTGAAACAGACAGATGCCCAGATGGGAGTGACTGTGATCCGTGCAGATGCCTCTTCATTGGATGATACTCAGTTTCAGAAGATCAAACCGGTGAAACTGGGAAATTCCTATGGAGTAAGACAGGGAGATCTGGTGATCGCCATGGGTTCACCGGCGGGAATGGTACATTCAAACAGCTATGGTTTCATTTCCTATATAGCAAAAAATGTACAGATGACAGACGGAAATGCCCGTGTTCTGTATGCGGATATTAAAAGCAGGGCAGATGCAGGTACATTCCTGTTTAATACAGAAGGAGAACTTCTTGGCTGGGCTACAGACCGCTATGAACAGGAAACAGAGACCGGGATGAAGACTTTTATGTCCATCTCCGATTACAAAGGCATTCTGGAACTTTTAAGCAACGGTATTCCAGTGCCGTATCTGGGCATTGAAGGCCAGGAAGTCACTACAGAAATGGAAAAAAATGGAATGCCGGCTGGCATTTATATTACAGCGGCAGCTCCGGAAAGCCCTGCTTATAATGCCGGACTTCAGCCTGGTGATATTTTAGACGGGATCAATGATATTAAGATCGAGGGAATGAAAAATTTCCAGGCCCAGGTGGAAAAACTTCAGCTGGGAGAGCATATTACAGTAACAGTCCAGAGAAATAATGGAAAAGATGAGTACAAGCAGATAGAATTTGAAGTAACAGTGGGAGCCAGGTAGGAAAGGTGCCGGGCTCTCTTTTATGGAAAAATAAAAGGATTATTGGAAAATCAAAAAAGTTGAGGTAGAAAGATGAGATATATCGAGAGCTTTCGTGAAGGAATGCATGTATCAGACGTATATTTATGCAAGAATAAGCAGATCCAGCTTACAAAAAATGGAAAAGAATATGGCAATCTGGTCCTTCAGGACAAAACTGGCACCATTGATGCCAAGATCTGGGACTTAAATTCTCCAGGTGTAGGTGATTTTGATACCATGGATTATGTGTGCATCGAAGCAGATGTGACTCTTTTCCAGAACTCCAACCAGTTAAATGTACGCCGCATCCGCAAAGCAGGAGAAGGAGAGTACATAGAATCCGATTACCTGCCTGTATCCAAGCGAGATATCGGAAAAATGTATGAAGAGCTGCTGGGATTTATCAAGAGTGTAAAGAACCCCTATTTAAACCGCCTACTGGCCAGCTTCTTCGTAGATGATGCTGCTTTTGCAAAGGCATTCCAGTTCCATTCTGCAGCAAAGACCGTTCACCATGGTTTTGTAGGCGGACTGTTAGAGCATACTTTAAGTGTTACAAAGCTGTGTGATTATTACGCAGGATATTATAAAGAGTTAAACCGTGATCTGCTGGTCACAGCCGCTATTTTCCATGATATCGGCAAGACAAAAGAACTATCCCGTTTCCCGGAAAATGATTATACCGATGACGGACAGCTACTGGGCCACATTATCATTGGTACAGAAATGGTATCTGAGAGAATGAAGGAGATCGAAGGTTTCCCGGCAAGCATTGCAGTTGAGTTAAAGCACTGCATTCTGGCACATCACGGGGAACTGGAGTATGGTTCTCCAAAGAAACCGGCGCTTCTTGAGGCACTGGCATTAAACTTTGCAGATAATACAGATGCAAAAATGGAGACCATGATCGAAGCGTTAAATGCCGGCGGCGAAAACAAGGGATGGCTGGGATTCAACCGTCTGTTAGAGTCCAATATCCGCAGAACTACGGAGTAAAAATAGAAATATGGAAAAAAATCAGGAATTTACAGTATCCATTGAAGATATGAGTGAAGACGGCGCAGGGATCGGTAAACTGGATGGTTATATCTGGTTCATCAAAGATGCGGTGATCGGTGATGTAGTCCGTGCCCGCGCCATGAAAATGAAGAAAAATTACGGATTTGCAAGGCTGATGGAGATCCTTACCCCATCGGCAGCACGAGTTGAGCCAAAGTGTCCCGTTGCCCGTCAGTGCGGCGGCTGCCAGCTTCAGGCTATGTCCTATGAGGAGCAGCTGAAATTTAAAGAGCGAAAGGTGAAGAATCATCTGTTAAGGATCGGAAAGTTTAGTGAAGATGAGATCCACATGCTTCCCATCATGGGCATGGAAGAGCCGTGGCGCTACCGCAACAAGGCCCAGTTCCCATTTGGAATGGATAAAAATGGAAATATCATAGCCGGATTTTATGCAGGTCGTACCCATGATATTATTGAGTGTGAGGACTGCCTGTTAGGCGTTGAAGAGAATAAGGATATTTTAGGGATCATCAAAGGATTTATGAGAGTCCATGGCATCCGCCCTTATGATGAGGCTACCCATAAAGGATTAGTGCGCCATGCGCTGATCCGCAAAGGCTTTCACACAGGTGAGATCATGGTTTGTCTGGTGATCAATGGAAAGGACATTCCAGCCAAAGAGCAGCTGGTAGAAGAACTGCGCCAGATAAAGGGCATGACCAGTATTTCCTGCAGCATCAACCGGGAAAAGACCAATGTGATCATGGGAAAAGAAATCGTGAATTTATATGGTCCTGGTTATATTACAGATAATATTGGAAATGTGACCTATCAGATCTCACCATTATCATTTTACCAGGTCAATCCGGTACAGACGGAGAAGCTGTATGGAACAGCTTTAGAGTATGCGGGACTGACCGGAAATGAAACAGTCTGGGATCTGTACTGCGGGATCGGCACTATTTCCCTGTTTTTAGCCCAGAACGCAAAGAAAGTATACGGTGTTGAGATCGTTCCCCAGGCCATTGAAGATGCCAGAAGGAACGCTGCTTTAAATAACATTACCAACGCAGAGTTTTTTACCGGAAAAGCAGAAGAAGTCCTTCCAGAACAGTATGAGAAGAATAAGGTCTACGCCGATGTCATTGTAGTAGACCCCCCAAGAAAAGGTTGCGACCAGGTCTGCCTTGACACCATTTTAAAAATGGCGCCAAAACGTGTGGTCTATGTCAGCTGCGACTCTTCTACCTTAGCAAGAGATTTAAGATATCTGGCTGATGGCGGGTATGAAGTGAAAAAGGTAAGATGCTGTGATATGTTTGGGCAGAGCTGTCATGTGGAGACGGTGTGTCTTTTGTCCAAACTCCATGAAGCGAAGCATCATGTGAATGTAACTGTGGATATGGATGAATTGGATTTGACATCAGCGGAAAGCAAAGCTACCTATGAAGAAATTAAACAGTATGTGGCAGAGCACAACGATGGAATGAAGGTGTCGAGCCTTTATATTGCACAGGTGAAGCAGAAGTATGGCATCATTGAGCGAGAGAATTATAATAAGGCAAAGTCGGAGAATGCTAAGCAACCGCAATGTCCGGATGAAAAGGAAGCGGTGATTGTGGAAGCGTTGAAGCATTTTAGAATGCTATGAAAAAAGGAGGTGCTTCATGTATAACCCACAGCTGGAAACTTTTCTTCGTGTGGCCGATGCGGGCAGCTTCAATAAGGCTGC
>CAVDQU010000060.1:12156-15248 GCA_963611035.1 Agathobaculum sp. | reverse complement strand
TAAGTATGTACCGAAGGCTATTTCGGGAATTTACGACTGTGGAGTGTACAAGAACTTGTGAGTAGCGTATTGTTTGCAATCGCAAAAACATACACATTGAAGCAGTAAGAAGTATCCGTGAGGACTTCAATTTCTCGATGTGTTTGAGTATATTTAAACACGTTTTGAGTGGCAGAACGTGAACATGAATATAGATGAAATCCTGACACTGGTTCAGGCTGTATCTGATTCAAAGCTGACCAGCTTCAAACTGGACCAGGGCGATATGCACATTTCCCTGAAAAAGGAGAAAGAAGAAGCTAAGATCATCACAGTTGGCGCACCTGGCGCTGTAGCAGCAGTTCCGGCTCCAACAGCACCTGTACTCACCGCAGCTTCCGCAGGAGTAAGCGCAGAAGCACCTGCAGTTGCACCAGAAGCAGCAGAAAGCCATGACATTGCTTCTGATAAAGTGATCACATCTCCGTTAGTAGGAACCTTCTACAGCTCCGCTTCCCCAGATGCAGAAAGCTTCGTAAAAGAAGGAGATACTGTTAAAAAGGGACAGGTACTTGGCATTATCGAAGCAATGAAGCTGATGAATGAGATCGAAAGTGAATATGACGGCGTCATTGAAGCCATCCTTGTAAACAACGAGGAAGTAGTAGAGTACGGACAGCCATTATTCCGCATTAAATAGTGGGTTCCGAGAGAACATCAGTTCCAAGAGAATATCACGGGAGGACAAAAATTATGTTAATGGGTATTAAAGAAATCCAGGAGATCATTCCGCACAGACATCCATTTCTCCTGGTAGACTGTATTGAAGAATTAGAGCCAGGCGTAAAGGCTGTTGGCTATAAATCTGTTACTTATGATGAGCCATATTTCAGAGGCCATTTCCCACAGGAACCAGTTATGCCAGGCGTTCTCATCGTAGAAGCACTGGCTCAGACCGGCGCTGTAGCGATCCTTTCCCAGGAGAATTTTAAGGGAAAGACAGCTTATTTCGGTGGTTTAAATAACGTAAAATTCAAGCACAAAGTCGTTCCGGGAGACCGTTTAAGACTGGAATGTGAGATCATCAAGCAGAAGGGACCAGTTGGCGTAGGAAAAGCAACTGCTACTGTAGACGGCAAGATCGCAGTTGTTGGCGAACTGACCTTTATGATCGGATAATACTGGTCCATAGGAGATTTAAAATGTTTAATAAGATATTGATCGCAAACAGAGGTGAGATCGCAGTCCGCATCATCAGAGCCTGCCGTGAAATGGGCATCCGCACCGTTGCGGTTTACTCTGAGGCTGATAAAGACTGTCTTCATACTCTTCTGGCAGATGAAGCCATTTGTATCGGCCCGGCTCCTTCCAGCCAGAGCTATCTGAATATGGAGCGTATTCTCTCAGCAACTGTTGCAATGAAGGCAGACGCTATTCATCCAGGTTTTGGATTTTTGTCTGAAAATGCCCGTTTTGCAAAGCTTTGCCAGCAGTGCAACATTACATTTATCGGACCGTCTGCTGAGATCATTAACCGCATGGGAAATAAGTCAGAAGCCAGAAATACTATGATGCAGGCGGGGGTTCCTGTTGTTCCGGGAAGCAAAGAGCCTGTATACACAGCTGAAGATGGACTTGCCATGGCAAAAGAGATCGGTTTCCCGGTCATGATCAAGGCTTCCTCCGGCGGCGGCGGAAAGGGAATGCGTATTTCCAGAAGCGAAGAGGACTTTACAGAGCATTTTAATGCAGCTCAGTTAGAGTCTGTAAAGGGATTTTCCGATAACACCATGTATATTGAAAAATATATTGAAAAACCGCGTCATGTGGAATTTCAGATCATGGGTGACAAGTTTGGTCATGTTGTTCATTTAGGAGAGCGTGACTGCTCGATCCAGCGCCGTCACCAGAAGGTAATGGAAGAGTCCCCATGTGAGGTCATTTCCCCGGAACTTCGTAAAAAAATGGGTGAAGTTGCTGTAAAGGCAGCCAAAGCTGTGAATTACGAAAATGCAGGGACCATTGAGTTTTTATTAGATAAAGACAAAAATTTCTATTTTATGGAAATGAACACCCGTATCCAGGTAGAGCATCCTGTAACAGAGCTGGTTTCCGGCATCGACCTGATCAAAGAGCAGATCCGTGTTGCCGCAGGAGAACCCTTAAGCGTGTCCCAGGAAGACATCCAGATCAAGGGACATGCCATTGAATGCCGTATTAATGCGGAAAATCCGAAAAAGCATTTTATGCCATGTCCGGGCCGCATCACTAACGTACACATCCCAGGTGGAAATGGCGTCCGTGTGGATACACATATTTACAATGATTATAAAGTACCTGCCAACTATGATTCCATGCTGATGAAACTGATCGTTTACGATAAAGACAGAGCATCTGCCATTGCAAAAATGCGCAGTGCCTTAGGTGAGGTTATCATAGAAGGTATTGAAACCAATATTGATTTTCAGTATGAGATCCTGGAAAATGAAGCTTTTCAGAAGGGTGATACAGACACAGGCTTTATTGAGAAGTATTTCCCGAACTACGTGAAATAAAATTCAGTAGGGCGGGAAATTCCCAATATTTCTTGTGCGGCGCAGCCGTGCAAGAAGACGTGCCCGCGGATATTGCAGAAAGGAAGTTGTCGTATGCTGCGCAACATGTTCAGAAAAACGTATACAAAAATAGATACCAAATACAGACCGGTAAGCCAGGAAACAGAAGAACCTTCTATCCCGGAAGGCTTATGGCGCAAATGTAATAAATGCGGACAGCCGATCTATGTGGAAGACGTAAAGAACAATTATTATGTATGCCCCCAATGCGGCGGCTACTTCCGTGTTCATGCTTACCGCAGGATCGAAATGCTTACGGATGTGGGAACTTTTGAGGAATGGAACAAAGAAATGCCATTTTCCAATCCTTTGGACTTCCCGAACTATGAGAAAAAGGTAGAAGCAGCCAGAGAAAAAACAAAGCTGAATGAAGCTATTGTTATTGGAAAGGCAAAGATCGATGGAAATCCAGCTGTGGTAGGTGTCTGTGACGCCCGCTTTATCATGAGCAGTATGGGTCATGTAGTTGGTGAGAAGATCACTGAGGCAGTGGAACGT
>CAVDQU010000060.1:0-12146 GCA_963611035.1 Agathobaculum sp. | reverse complement strand
CAAAGAGAAACTTCCAGTTATTCTGTTTGCCTGCTCCGGCGGTGCCAGAATGCAGGAAGGCATTGTTTCACTGATGCAGATGGCAAAGACTTCTGCATCCTTAAAGCGTCACCATGAAGCAGGACAGCTGTTTATCAGTGTTCTCACAGACCCAACTACCGGCGGTGTGACAGCAAGTTTTGCAATGTTAGGCGATATCATTATTGCAGAGCCAGGGGCATTGATCGGCTTTGCAGGTCCAAGAGTCATTGAACAGACCATTGGACAGAAGCTGCCGGAAGGTTTCCAGAGAGCGGAATTTCTGTTAGACCATGGCTTTGTAGATATGATCGTTCCACGCCAGGACCAGAAGCATGTGATTGGCAGGATCCTTTACATGCATAGAAAGCATGATATGACCGTAGACGCAGATGCAGCAAAGGCAGATATAACAGGAGCGGAAAATACTCCGGCAGCCACACAGTCTCAGGAAACAGCAGAAAAGAGCGCCTGGGACATAGTCCTTCTTTCCAGAAAAGCAGACAGACCAACCGCTCTTGACTATATCAACGCTGTTTTCGATGAATTTATGGAATTCCATGGCGATCGCTGCTTTAAAGATGACGGAGCCATTGTTGGCGGTATCGCCATGTTCCATGGTATGCCTGTTACAGTTATTGGACAGCAGAAGGGAAAGAACACCAAGGACAACATCCGCCGCAACTTTGGTATGCCGTCTCCAGACGGTTACCGCAAGGCGCTGCGCTTAATGAAGCAGGCGGAGACTTTTGGACGCCCGATCATCTGCTTTGTAGACACACCAGGTGCCTTCTGTGGCCTGGAAGCAGAGGAGAGAGGTCAGGGAGAAGCTATTGCGAAGAACCTGTTTGAAATGTCTTCCTTAAAGGTTCCGGTGCTTTCTATTGTGATCGGCGAAGGCGGAAGCGGCGGCGCGCTGGCTATGGCAGTGGCAAATGAAGTATGGATGATGGAAAATGCCATTTATTCCATTTTATCGCCGGAAGGCTTTGCTTCTATCCTTTATAAGGACAGCAAAAAAGCGCCGGAAGCAGCCAGAGTGATGAAAGTAACAGCGGCTGACTTAAAGGAACTGGGACTGATCGAGCGGATCATACCGGAGGAAGAACCGGCAAATACAGATACTCTGTACCGCATTGCAGGATATATGGACCGGTCTATGATCGGATTTTTCAAAGAATATCTGAAGTTTACAGGAGAAGAACTGGCAGAGCACAGATACGAAAGATTTAGGAGAATGTAATTAATGAGTGGGATCAAAGCTTTAAAAATAGGAGATCTGGTGTTAAAACGGCCAGTGATCCAGGGCGGTATGGGCGTAGGAATCAGCCTTCATAAACTGGCGGGAGCCGTAGCTGCTTCCGGCGGTATGGGACTGATTTCCACAGCACAGATCGGTTTCAGGGAACCTGATTTTAAGACCAACTTTGTAGAAGCCAATCTGCGTGCAATCAGACGGGAGATGCAGAAAGCCAGAGAAATCGCACCAAAGGGCGTTATCGGTTTTAATATCATGGTAGCCACCAAACATTATGACCTGTGGGTCAAGGAAGCCATTAAATCCGGCGCAGATGCCATTGTATCCGGCGCAGGCCTTCCGGTCCGTCTTCCAGAGTATGCGCAGGCTGCATATGAGGAAATGAAAGCGGGGCTTGCAGAGGCAAAAGAAGCCTGTGGAGAGATCTGCAAACAGGCAGTAAAGAAAGTAAAACTGGCTCCTATCGTATCTTCTGCAAAGTCCGCACAGGTCATTTGCAGACTTTGGGACAGAAAATATAAGCAGGTTCCGGATTTTGTAGTAGTAGAAGGACCACTGGCAGGCGGACATCTGGGATTTTCCAGGGAAGAGCTGACAGAGTACGGCGCGGATACAAAAAATGTGCCGGAGACCTACGATCAGGAAGCGTATGATAAAGAAGTCCGCTCCATTATGGAAGTGGTAAAGACTTACGAAGAAAAGTACCAGAAACATATCCCGGTAGTAACTGCCGGGGGCATTTATACCCATGAAGATGTAAAGCACCAGTTTGAACTGGGGGCAGAAGGCGTGCAGGTAGCAACCCGTTTCGTCACCACAGAGGAATGTGACGCTCCGGATGCCTATAAACAGGCCTACATCAACGCAAAAAAAGAAGATATCGTCATTACCCAGAGCCCAGTAGGAATGCCGGGACGTGCCATTTTAAATCCTTTCTTAAAGCAGATCAAAGAAGGCATCCGTCCAGCCATCAAAACCTGTTTCCAGTGCCTAGAACACTGCGACATCAGGACCATTCCTTACTGCATCACACAGGCGTTGGTAAACGCAGCCGAAGGGGACGAAGACCATGCCCTTCTTTTCTGCGGCAGCAATGCCTATAGGGCAGAAAAGATTGAAAAAGTGGATGATGTAATGAAAGAACTGGTTGGAGAACAATAACCTTGACTTTGCTGTGTTTATTTGCTATAGTGCGGTTAGATTGGTAATACCTTCATACCATTTACAATAAGGAGGTATCATTTTTGGAATTTCAGCCTATGATCAAGGCAAATTTAAGTACTTCTGTAAAAGGACAGCTTTATAAATATATCCAGAGTCTTACTTCGAAAAGCGACACGAAACTTCCACCGGAAAGTGTATTGTCAACACAACTTGGAGTAAGCCGTATGACAATACGAAGAGCATTAGATGAACTGGAACAGGAAGGTGTTGTATTAAGGATCCATGGCCGGGGAACTTTTGTGAATCCTGAGGCAATCAGTATCCAGCCAAATTTAATGCCGGGCGCTGAGTTTCGTAAACTGATCGAATCATGCGGATATCAGTCTGTTGTAAAAATTATTGGGATCCGGAAGATTGTTGCAGATACATATCTTACAGAAACATTAAAACTGGAACCAGAGACAGAGTTGTACGAAGTAGAAAAAGCATATTATGCAGATAATGAACTTGCTATTATCAGTATTGACCGTTTTTCCTGTAAGTTGATCGGAGTTGAACTGACAGCAGATATACTTAAAGAAAAATCTATATTTGATATTCTTATAACTTTAGGGGGCTGTTTTATTGCAAGAGATAAAATACAGATCGAATCCGTTCTGAGAAGTAAAATAAATGACAGCAGGGTCTGCCGGGAACAAATGGACTGTGACAGTGTTCTTGTATTCCACGGTATAAATTATAATCAGGAAAATCAACCGGTCATGTGTGATACGGAATATTACAATACGAATATTATAAAATTTAATCTAATTCGTGTAAAAACCCCGTAGGCAGGCTGATCATCCTGTAAAAGCGAAAAGCACCGGACTGTGCTTTTTCTTTTACTCCATATAAAGGTAATACCATAATATCATATTAACTAATTGAAGGAGGTAACAGTTATATGACAAGTACTCTTGAAAAATGGTTTCACTTAAAGGAAAGAGGCAGCAACGTAAAAACAGAACTATTAGCGGGTCTTACTACATTTCTTACCTGTGTTTATATTGTTGCAGTAAATCCTGCAATTCTTGCAAACGCCGGGATGGATGTAAAAGCAGTATTTTGGGCTACAGCACTGGCTTCTGCAATCGCCTGTCTCTGGATCGGTCTGTGGGCCAATCTCCCCTTTGCCCTGGCGCCTGCTATGGGGCTTAATGCCTATTTTGCTTTTTATGTCTGTAATACACTTGGACTTTCCTGGCAGAATGCTTTGTGCTGCGTGGCCGTTTCCGGTTTCACTTTTATGCTGTTAAGTATTATAAAAGTCCAGCAAAAGATCGTTGACGCCATGCCGGAATGTATTAAGCAGTCTGTTGGTGCCGGAATCGGATTCTTCATTGCATTTACCGGCTTAACACAGGCTGGTATTATCACCGGTTCTGCTGATACACTTGTAACCATCGGAGATCTGTCCAATCCTGGAGCTCTCCTTGCACTTTTTGGTATTTTTCTTACTGCGGTTCTGGTGATCCGTCGGGTAAAAGGAGCTATTTTAATTGGGATCATCCTTATAACCATTGCCGGTCTTTTTATAAAAAACCCGGAAACAGGCCTTTGTTACACCGTTTTTCCGGGCCGGCTGATCGCATTTGATAATCCGTTTACTGCAATGGCTCCTACTTTTGGAAAGTTAAGTTTTAAGGGAATGTTTTCTGGTTCCCCTGAAATGATCGTTGGCGTTATCTTTTCTATTATCAGCTTTTTGTTTGTTGACCTTTTTGACAGTATTGGAGTTCTTCTTGGTGTATCCGCCAAAGCCGGATTGGTAGACGAAAACGGAAATATCCCCTGTGCCGGGAAAGCCCTGTTTGTATCTGCAGGAGGTGCTTTTATCGGTGCAATCCTTGGAACCAATACAGTTACTATTTACGGTGCTGAAAGTGCTACCGGGATCAGCGAAGGCGGCCGTACCGGTCTGACTGCATGTGCCACAGGTATCCTGTTTGCTTTGACTTTGGTTTTATCTCCGCTTTTCCTTATGATCCCATCCATTGCGACTGCTCCGGCACTTGTAATGGTAGGTATATTTATGATTGAACCACTTTGCCATATGGATCTGGGAGATATTTCCATTGCACTTCCGGTCTTTCTTACAGTTTCTATGATGCCTTTTACCAGCAATATTGCCTATGGCATTTTATTTGGTCTGATCGGTTATACCATTGGTCAGGTAGCAGCCGGAAGAAAATCGCAGATCACAAAGACAGTATGGATCCTGACGGCTGTATTTACGGCATATTTGATACTGGATATTCTTTTATAAAACGATGTACCAGGATCAAAAATTTTTTTGATCCCCTTGGTCTTTTACAGAACAAAAATGAATAATCATTTCGGGAGGTTATAATTATATGAGAACATTTGAAGAAATTAAAAACACGATTGAAACCGGCCTTGGACATTTTTTATGCGATTTAAAATTGCAAAATGTAAAATTGGTAAATGTTTTTTCTGGTGAGATTTATGTAACAGATATTTATATTAAAAATAAAAGGGTCATTTCCATTGATCCAAACGCCGGTTTAAAAGCTGAAAAAATCATGGATTGCGGTGGTAAATATGCAGTTCCGGGACTTATTGATGCTCATATGCATTTTGAGTCTACCATGCTTTCCCCGGAAGCGCTTGCCTCTGTGGTAGTCCCTCAGGGAACCACTACTTTATGTGCTGATCTGATGGAAATCGCCAATGTTGCCGGAGAAGCCGGTCTGAAAGCTATGCTGCAGTCCATGAGCCGTCTGCCTTACAGAATGCTGATCGAGGTTTCTTCCCGTGTTCCTACAGCTCCGGGTCTTGAAACAACAGGTGCTGTTCTTGGACCAAAAGAAGTAGCGGATATCATGGGATGGGATGAAAGTGTCAGCCTTGGAGAACTGGACCCATCTAAGATCCTTTTTGTAAAAGAAGAATATATCCACAAAATTGCAGATACATTAAGTCGCAGAAAACTGGTAAATGGACATGCGATCGGCCGTCTTGGCCAGGAATTAAATGTATATGCTTCTTCCGGCATTTCAGATGACCATGAATGTGTAACCGCTCAGGAAATGATCGAACGCCTGCGGGTCGGCATGAAAGTATTTATTCGCGAGGGCAGCAGTGAGCGAAATGTTGACGCTCTGGTAAAGGGTATTTTAGATCATCATCTGGATACTGACAATCTCATGTTCTGTACAGATGACAAGCATGCAAGAGAGATTCAGGTAGAAGGTCATATTAATTATAATGTTGCCCGTTCAGTTGAACTTGGACTGGATCCAATGCATGCGATCCAGATGGCTACCGTTAATACAGCAAAACATTTCCGTATTGAGGATGAGATCGGAAGCATTACTCCGGGAAGACTGGCTGATATACTGCTTGTGAAAGACTTAAAGGAAATGAAACCGGAAATGGTTCTTTTTGAAGGAAAAGTAGTTGCTGAAAACGGTCATCTTACTCAGGACTGTACAGTTGGAACTTATCCTGAGTGGATCAAAAATACGGTTACGCTGTTAAAACCTGTTACGGCTGATTCTTTTAAAGTATCTTCCAAAATTCAAAATGGAACTGCAAAAGTACATGTGATCGACCTGATCAAAGCCCAGATTATTAATAATCATGAGATATGTGAGCTTCCAGTAAAAGATGGTGAGATCCTGATGGATCAGAGCCGGGATATTTTAAAGCTTTCTGTTGTAGAACGTTACGGTAAAAACGGAAATATCGGTATTGGTTTTGTTCACGGATTCAGCCTGCAAAAAGGCGCACTGGCATATTCCATGTCACATGATCATCATAATATCGTTGTTGTAGGAACCAATGAAATCGATATGGCGGCTGCTGTAAATGAAGTTGCCAGACTTCACGGAGGTCTTTCTATTGCCTGTGATGGTCAGATCAAAGGCAGTATGGAATTACCGATCGGCGGTTTGATGAGTGAAAAAACAGCAGATGAAGTAATGGAACAAATGGATCTTTTAAATGCTGAGGTTAAAAAAATGGGTTGTGAACTGAGCGCACCATTTATGACACTTAGTTTTATCTCATTGCCGACAGTTCCGGAACTTGGTCTTACAGATATGGGATTAGTTGATGTATTAGAACATAAACTGATTAGTCTGGAAGCAGAGTGATAATGTGAAATACCGGCCATACCCATTAAAAGGTGTGGCCGGTATTTTCTTACAAACTCTTACAAACTCCTGCAAACTCTTACAAAACTCTTACATACCTTGACCTTGGAGTCGCTCCAAGGTGTATGCTTTTTACATAAAATAAAAGGGCATGTCTCATGAGGGGACATTGTCATACATAAAACGCAGGAGGCATTTAGTTATGAAGAAACGCTTTGCTATTACAGCACTTGCACTGGCTCTTACAGCAGGAAGCGCTATGACATCTTTTGCAGCAGGTTTTACAGGCACAGGAAATGGCGTAAAGTATCAGTGGGGAGACGGCGCTTACTGTACTAACAACTGGGTACAGTATAGAAATCACTGGTTCTATTTTGGCGATGACCAGTTAATGAGGACCGGATGGATCCAGAAAGACGGCACCTGGTACTATGCAGCTGATACAGGCGAGCTTCAGGGTGGTATTATGAAGATTAATGGAAATGTTTACTATTTCGATACCAACAGCTGTAAAATGGTAACCGGCAACTATACCTATAATGGAGAAACTCATGAATTTACAGAAAACGGCACCACAGACGGCGGACCATATGTTTACAATGAGTGGAACAGCAACGGCACCATTAAACGTGGAACCAAGTTCGGTGTAAGATAAAGGATATAAAACAATAATTACAGTTTCCTTTCGATTTTTCCGGGCCCATTGACCAGATCACAAAATCCGGATAAGATATCGTTTGTGTACATATCCGGATGAAATTTTATTTGTGAGAAAATGGGAAAATAGGAGAATAGAAAGGCATGACAGACAACAGAACAGAAATGAAACAGAGAGAGTATCTTATTGGCGATATGTCCGAAATCGTGGGCGTAAGCCGGGATACTCTCCGTTTTTATGAGAAAAAAGGTATCATAAAGGCAAGAAAAAAGGAAAATGGATACCGCTATTATCTGGAAGAAGATATTTTTCGCCTTATGTTCATTTTATACAAACGGAAGATGAATGACAGTCTGGAAGAGATTGAAGAATATATAAAAGGTGAAAATTCTGTAGAATATATGAAAAAACATCTGCAGACCCGCATAAAACAGGAAGAGGCCAAGATCCGCTATCACCAGCAGGCCATTGCCCGTATGCAGCTTGCTACAAAGGATATGAATAAGGCAGAGCAGTACGGCGGAAAATATACCTGGAAAGATTTTCCTGTGGCCTATCAGTTGGGAGTTTGTGAAAGCCTTCACGAGAGTCTGCACAAATGGTTTTCCCTGTCATCGGAAACAGGCGGACTGGACATGACCTATTTTTATACGGAATTCTCTGTAAAAGAAGGAAAAATGCGGGAGCAGGGCACTAATCTGTTCCTGTATAAAGAAGTAGGTCCTTTCATCACCAAAGACTTCCGCCTGGAACAGTATCCACTGACCGAACCGATTCCCTGTATTTATACCATTCTGGAGTCTGAAAATATTTATCCGGATGAGGAAACGGTCCGCCGGATGATCCGCTGGGGAGAAGAACAGGGGGCAGAACCCACAGGGATTCTTTATTCCAACAATATGACCGCGTTTCTGGGAGAAGAAAGCGCTATTTATTTTCTGGAACTGTATATGCCGGTAAAAAGAGATTTAGAAAGCCAAAAATCGCCAAAATGTGGATAAAAAATCCACAAAATTTCCGGTTTCCACATAAGAATCCATATTTCCCCACAGTTTCCCCATGCTTTACACACGCTATAAACAGAGTTATCCCCAAAGTTATCCACATTATCCACCGTCAAACACAAGATATGTGGTGTAAAAAGGAGAAAATACAAGATTTAGATTGTGGATAACTTTCTGCCCCACAAGAATGTGTGTGGAGAATGTATTTCCACATGTGAATAAGCATAAAATGGGTATAAATGAGTGTGCAAAGAGGCACAGGAAAATAAATCCATGTTAAATTATATCTGGAGCGGAATGCTGTTTCTGGGGATCATTTGGGGTGCGTTTTCCGGGAGACTGGCTCAGGTCACAGAAGGGGCTTTAAGTGCAGCCGGGGAAGCAGTAACTTTATGTATCACCATGCTGGGGATTGTAGCTTTCTGGAATGGGATCTTAGAGATCGGGAGCAGAGCCGGGCTGGTAGAACAGCTTTCAGGAAAAATGAGACCTGTATTAAAATTTCTGTTTCCGGATCTGCCGGCAGACTGTGAAGCCGCCAGACAGATCTCTGTAAATTTCATTGCCAATATCCTGGGACTTGGCTGGGCAGCTACACCTGCGGGACTTAAGGCCATGAAAGAACTGGAAAAAGTAGAAGAAGAGCGAAGAAAAAAGAAAGTGATGAAAGGGACTGTTCAGGCGGTCCCAAAAGGCACCGCCAGCAACGAGATGTGTACCTTTTTGATCATGAATATTTCATCTCTGCAGCTGATCCCGGTAAACATTATCGCCTACAGGAGCCAGTATCACAGCGTATCTCCCGCAGCTGTCACAGGCCCATGTCTTGTGGCGACCATGATAAGCACACAGGCTGCGGTCCTTTTCTGTAAGATTATGGATCATCCCCACAGATCTGCATAAAAAAGGAGACGCTCCTTAGCGTCTCCTTCGGTCCAACTGCTTATTCTTTGCGTAATAAGCACGTTTATCTTCATACATTTTTGCGTCTGCATCAGACAGCGATTTTTCCACTTTTCCCGTACAGTCATCCACCCACACAGAGCCAAGGGCCATGTGGACAGAACCTTTTGCCATATCCGCCGCCATAGAACGGATCATGGCCTGGAACAGATTTTCCGTAACACCTGGCATCAGCACCAGAAATTCATCGCCGCCAATGCGGTATACGCTTTCATCCTGGAAATGGGCTTTTAAATTCTCACAGGCATAAATAAGGGCCTCATCACCAGCCTGATGTCCGAAATCATCATTGATCTGCTTTAATCCCATTACATCCCCATAAAGGATGCCCAGACTGCCGCCGTTCATAAGGGAAGCCAGCTGTTCGCTCATGGCATGGCGGTTTTTCGCGCAGGTAAGCTGGTCATAATAACTTAAAGTCTCCAGTTTTCCAACCAGGTCCCTGCGCCGCAGCATAGAGTTGATAAAATGTCCAAGGAGCTGCAGCAGGAAAGCGATATGATCCATACGTTCAAGGGGCGGATTGTCAATGCCGTAAAAACCGATCACATCCCGGTCACGGTAGATAGGGCTGACAATAAGATGCTTGATATTTTGCGGCAGCAGTGTTTCATATACAGTAGGATCATAAGATGCGATATCTTCTACATCCCGGATGATCACACTTTCACCTTTCTGGAAAGTAGGGATCCAGGTTCCCATTGTTTCCGGTGTAATGTTGCACAGGATATTTTTCTGGGCAGAAACCTGGGAAGCGCACCATTCATAGGTGTTGTCATAATTGTTCTGCTTATTTTTTTCGAAAATATAAACACGGTCGCATTGGAACATCTGGCCTAAATACTGCAGTAATGTATTTAAAGACTGCTCCGGTGTTTCCTCAGCCAGAGCGCAGCGAAGGCCCTCATTGATCAGAGCCTCGTTGTCTGTAAATTCAGAGAAAGAACGCTTCGTCAGCTCATGGATATCCAGGTCAATGGCCATTTCAATACGGACTTTGCGTCCGTCATCTACCACCATGGTATCTTTCAGCAGATAAGAACGGTGTACCAGCGGATTAAAACGGGACCATTCATAAAATTTACCTGGCGTTAAGCGGTTGTTGGTACACATAGCGCAGGGGGAAGAGCACTGCTGAAGGATCTCGTAACAGTTTTTGCCCTTATAATCTGATTCATCTTTAAACTGGAACAGATTTCTAGCTGCTTTGTTTAAATAGATCAGTTCATATGTATCAATGTCTGAGGCGTAAACCGCCTCATTCATATTCTCAAAAAATTCCCAAATCTTAGACATAAAAAATCCCCCAAACGGCGAAACTATTTTTATTATATTCGATTGTTTAGAAAAATGGTAGGAGAACTTTTAGACTTTCTTTGACAAATATAAAAAAACCTATAAACCTATTGACAAGTGGGTTTATAGGTTTTATAATACCCATAAATCAAAAACCCAGTAAACAGATAGGCATATATAGTATGTCGGGAAAGGAGTTTATTATGGCAGGAATCGTTAAGGGAGCAGCAGGATTAGTAGGAAACACACCACTTTTAGAGCCGGTAAATCTGGAGAAAAAAGAAGGACTGAAGGCAAGAATTTTACTGAAACTGGAATACTTTAACCCGGCAGGAAGCGTAAAGGACCGTGTAGGTAAGGCAATGATCGAAGATGCAGAAGCAAGAGGCGTTTTAAAGCCAGGCGCTGTTATCATTGAACCAACATCAGGAAATACAGGTATCGGACTTGCATCTGTAGCAGCTTCCAAGGGATACCGTGTGATCTTAACCATGCCGGAGACCATGAGCGTAGAGCGCCGCAATATCTTAAAGGCTTATGGCGCTGAGATCGTTCTTACACCTGGTGACAAGGGAATGAGCGGAGCTATCGCAAAGGCAGATGAGTTGGCAAAGGAGATCCCGGACAGCTTTATCCCAGGACAGTTCGTAAACCCGGTAAACCCGAAGATCCACAAAGAAACCACAGGTCCTGAGATCTGGAGAGACACAGAGGGCCAGGTAGATATCTTTGTAGCTGGTGTAGGTACCGGCGGTACTATTACCGGTGTTGGCACATACTTAAAAGAGCAGAATCCAAACGTAAAGGTAGTAGCAGTAGAGCCTGCAACTTCACCTGTATTGTCTGAAGGACATGGCGGCGCTCACAAGATCCAGGGCATCGGCGCTGGCTTCGTTCCAAAGGTATTAGACACCAAGGTTTACGACGAAGTAATGCCGATTGACAATGAGCATCCATTTGAGGCTTCCAAGCTTCTTGCAAAAACAGAAGGTATCTTAACCGGTATCTCCTCAGGTGCAGCATTATATGCAGCCATCCAGCTGGCAAAACGTCCTGAAAACGAAGGAAAGACCATTGTAGCTCTTCTTCCAGACAGCGGCGACAGATATTACTCAACCCCATTATTTACTGAAGCATAATAGCGAGTATTGTATACTCTCACCCCCAATTCATAAAAATGCCCGTTCCCACGTATGCTGTAAAAACAAAGCATACGCGTGGACGGGTATTTTTATGTCTTTTCTTTTATTTCTCTCAGATCTTATGGTTCCTCTGATCATTTTTTATATTGTAGGTTTTGGCATCCTTGCAAAACGGCCGGTTTTTGACGATTTTCTATGTGGCGCAAAAGAAGGACTGCGCACGGTGGTGCAGGTATTGCCTTCTTTAGTGGGATTAATGACAGCCGTAGGCGTACTGCGGGCGTCAGGATTTTTAGAATTTTTAAGCCAGATATTAGAAGCTCCGGCCACCTCCATTGGCCTTCCCGGTCCCATTATCCCCGTTGCTATTGTGCGTCTTATCTCCAACTCTGCCGCTGTAGGTCTTGTGCTGGATCTGTTTAAAAACTATGGTCCCGACTCCAGGATCGGCATTATGGCATCAATTCTTATGGGAAGCACAGAAAC
>CAVDQU010000059.1:0-15332 GCA_963611035.1 Agathobaculum sp. | reverse complement strand
GGCTAATATATTACATTTCGCACAGGTATACATATATCTTTTCCCCAAAGTTCTATTCTTCCTAATACCGGAATGTTTCTAATTCTCAACTCAAGTATTACATTTAATATTGTATCCATTTTTTGTATAAAAGTAAAGAGCAGGGAAATCAGTTTTTTCCAATTTTCTCCTACTCCTATCTTCATTCTCACTTTTTTACATTTATGCCGCCCACAGGCGGCACATTTATTTAAAACGCAAAAAACTTATCATGTACTGCCTGAACCGCTCTGTCTGCATCCTTTTTATCCACCAGTACAGAGATCTTAATCTCGCTGGTAGAGATCATATTAATATTGATATGTGCATCATACAGTGCCTCAAACAGCTTTGCTGCAACACCAGGATTGTTGATCATACCGGAACCAACTACAGAAACCTTGGCAATATCTGCATTTGTCTCCAGTCTTGCAAAACGCAGCTCATCCTTGTGGGACTCCAACAGTTCTGCTGCTTTCTTAAGATCATCCTCTGCTACTGTAAAACAGATATCCTTTCCTTCTTCATGACCAATGCCCTGAAGGATAATGTCTACATTAATATGGTTCTGTGCCAGTAATGAAAATACTTTAAAAGAAGTTCCTACTTCGTTCGGCACTCCTATCAGTGCGATCCTTGCAATATCTTTATCTTTTGCTACGCTGCTGACTGCTGTCTTTTCCATGCGTTTTGCTACCCCTTTCACTTTTGTACCTGGATGACCGGTAAAACTGGATAATACCTCCAGTTTTACATTGTATTTCTTAGCCAGTTCCACGGAACGGTTGTGGAGCACCTGGGCTCCCAAAGTTGCCAGTTCCAGCATCTCATTATAAGTAACTTCATCCAGCTTTCTTGCGCCCTTTACATGTCGCGGATCTGCTGTGTATACACCATCCACGTCTGTGTAGATCTGACAAAGGTCTGCTTCCAATGCTGCAGCCAGCGCAACTGCAGATGTGTCAGAACCACCTCTTCCCAATGTGGTGATATTCTGGTTTCTGTCAACGCCCTGGAAACCAGTAACGATCACAATGCGCTTCTGATCCAGCTCTGCTTCCAGACGCTCTGTATCGATCTTCTTGATCCTTGCATTCTTTGCCGCCGTATCTGTACGGATCCCCGCCTGCCAGCCAGTAAGAGAAACCACCGGATATCCCAGTGCCTCAATAGCTATAGCGCAAAGAGCAACGGAGATCTGCTCTCCTGTAGATAACAGCATATCCATTTCCCGGTTGGAACCTTCCGGATTGATTTCTTTTGCTTTTTCAATTAAATCATCCGTAGTATCTCCCTGAGCAGAAAGCACTACCACCACCTGATTGCCTGCTTTATAAGTATCAGTGATGATCTTTGCCACATTGCGAAGGCGCTCTGTGTCT
The DNA here is from genome assembly GCA_963611035.1 of Agathobaculum sp. Lineage (GTDB taxonomy): Bacteria > Bacillota > Clostridia > Lachnospirales > Lachnospiraceae > Enterocloster. The sequence continues at coordinate 13,932 of CAVDQU010000059.1, read as the reverse complement.
GCTACAGATGTACCGCCAAACTTCTGTACGATCAGCCCCATCTTTATTTTCCTTCCTGTATCTTTTTATGCTGAAAACAGCTGTATTTTCTAAAAAGTCAGTTTCCATTTTAGTCCTTTTTTGTCCGCTTGTCCAGTACAAAAAGCAATATTTGTCTTTATGAAAAGCACTGCAGAAGTTTGTCTCCTGCAGTGCTTTCATCACAATCTGTATTATCTCTATAGATTATCTTAATATTACTTTTCCAGATTTTTCCATTTGAAGTTCGGTACTACATCAGACCACTTATTAATACCAATGAGAGACTTTGCAAACTCAGATGCCTCTAAAGTAGAGTTTTTCTTATCAATATCTCTGAATACCTGCCAGATTTTTCTTCTCTTGGTTGCTTCGATCAGATTCGGTTTGCTCATATCGCACTCCCATAACCCGAATTTCAGACCGTTCTTTGCTTCAGAAGGAGCATCTACCTGACGGCTCAAGGTATAAGCATCAATGTATGGGTTACTATCCACCAGATAATAAGAATATGCAAATGCAGCTGCCTGAAGATCTGCAACATCTCCTCCTCGGGTTGGACTGTAAGCTGTAAATCCCTGTTCTGTAAGGATAATGTGACGTACATGACCGGATGGCGTCTTTAATGTTTCCTGGCAGAAATAATCCGTCAGCACATTTAAGTTAGCAAAGTTGATTACCGGTGAATTAAAGTCATTTTTTATCAGCCCGGTTGTTTCTGCATCATCCCAGAATACCGGATCTGTCATTAGGCATGGATATGGATGATAAGCCAATCCCCATTCCATCTGTCCCTGATTATTGGCAATAGAGTTAAAGCTGTCAATGATTTCTTTTCCGCCGTATTTTAACCTGCCGTCCATTTCATTCATCCAGTTATAACTTAGAGAAAGATATACTCTGTCATTTGCGTTGGTGCTTTTAATAGCTGTATAGCATACACGGAATGCCTTTTCATAGGTCTTCACATAATTGGTCAGATCCATAGGCCCCATATAATTCCATTCCTGATTTTCAATCTCATTTCCAATGATCCAGTTAGAAACTTTTCCATAATTGGCATTCTTACCGCTGTAATGATCTGCCAGAAAAGCAGAAATAGCCTTTAACTGCTCAAATCCAGCCTCATTGGTAGCATTAAACATATAATAATTAGCGCCGGAAGTTTTCTGTACTCCCGGAATCAACAAATTGGAAGTAGAATCGCTCCAGTCATTTAAGAGAATCGCATTTACAACCATTCCTTTTCCGGAATAGGCACTGATGATCTTATCATAGTCCTCTACGATTCCTTTATTAAAATGATAGGTCTTGCCCTCATATTGGAAGTCAATGCCGGATCCCATTAATCTTGAAACTACAATATTAGTAGTAACATATTTCACACCCAGATCAAAGGCATCATCCAGCATGTTCATCTCAATGTTTAAGCCTTTTTTAGTAAGAGGCTCCTTAAAAGCTTCTGTATTCTTTGCCACGATCTCAGGATTGGTAATGTAATGTGGCTCGCTGACTGCCTTATAAGTACCACCTTCTTTTACAGCCAGTACAAATTTGCTGTACAAATAGTCGGCTCCGTCTCCCTTGCTAAAAGGAACGGTAACTGTAGCAGCTCCGGATGCATCTGACGATGTAAGATAGTCACTGCGGCTTCCCAGGTCATCTTGGTAGGTAGGCTGCTCAAACACATACACCTTGCCATCTGTTCCCTCTGTACTGCCGCTGCTGTTTAATGCGATCTCAACATTCTGTTTATCATCAGTTATCTTACAGGATGTGATCTGTCCGGAAACTTCTGCAGCCAGGGCATTAAAAGCACTGGTCCCCAGGGCAAGCACGCCTGTTCCCAGAAACAGAGCCGCTGCACATAAAAAACCGGCAACTCCTGATCTTTTATAATTTCTCATTCTTTCTGCCTCCCATATTCTGTCATTTTTTACAACCTACATCATACATAATCCAACTTATATTTTCAATTACGTTTTTATTACATTATCTTAATAATATTTCATGTTTTAAAATTATCTCTATTGACATTTTATTCTTCTTGTTTATAATATTTTTAGACCTTTTGTATCTGCCCTATGGCTGAGACGGTGTGAGGGGGAGCGCCCTGGCACTGCGTACAAAAGAAATGCGATGGGACTCCGTGTTTCGGATTGAGAGGATGCTAGTGAGCATCGACCGCCAATAACAGCTGTTAGTCGGCGCCATCGCTATGTCTATTTTAACAAGACTTTATCAACGCGCCGCAGGTGCGTTTTTTTATTACCCATTTACGTACACCTGCACTATCTTTGGTAAATTTTTGCATGGAAAGCCCTCTTTACACAGCAGAAAAGAGGAGAAAAATGAAAACATCAAAAACTCACGTAACGAAACTGGTATTTCTTGCCATGATGGTGGCACTGGGAGTTGTGATCTCCCCCATCCTTCGTGTAGAAGGCATGTGTCCTATGGCTCATTTCATCAATGTGACCTGCGCTGTTATGCTTGGTCCCTGGTACGCTTTTATATGTGCACTGGCTATCGGTATCATCCGTATGGTCTGCATGGGCATCCCGCCTCTGGCACTGACCGGAGCTGTATTCGGCGCTTTTCTTTCCGGTATGCTCTACCGCCTTTCCAAAGGCAAACTGGTCTGTGCTTTCATCGGTGAAGTCATTGGAACCGGCATTATCGGTGCCATTGTTTCTTATCCGGTCATGACACTGATCTGGGGACGTACCGGTCTTACCTGGTTCTTCTATGTGCCATCCTTTATCGCAGGTACACTGATCGGCGGAAGCCTTGCTTTCATCTTCTTAAAGCATTTACAGAAAGCCCATATGTTATCCACATTCCAGGCTGCTTTAGACTCTCAGGTCTACAATAACACCGATACTGTTGTGAATGATTCTCTGGGGATTGCATTTTTAGGCTTTATCGGCTATCTTGCTTCTACTGTTGCTGTAAAACAGTTCGTTGCTGAACCTGGTCCTGTAGCAGGAAGCATCAAATATATTGTTCTCGTTGCTTTTGTTGCAATGGCAGTGGTATACTGGAATACAAATAAGAAACATGCCTGATGTACATAAATGTGCATAATACGCAATGGTAAAACAAACGCTGTGACAAGCCTGCATGGTTCTGTTGCAGCGTTTTCTGTTATGCATATCTATAGCCTTATAAATTTAAAGCAAAGGAGTTTTCCTTATGAAAATCACAGATCCCGACAAACAAGAAGTATATTACCATTTAGGAGAAGCCCGCAGGAGCCTTCATTACCAGGCGCCGCTGATCCACTGCATCACCCACCCCATAGTGATCAATGACTGTGCCAATGCAGTCCTTGCCCTTGGTGGCCGTCCTATTATGGCAGAACATCCAGTGGAAGTGGCAGATATTTCAGCCAGCGCTGCTGCTCTTACAGTCAGTCTTGGAAATATTACAGATGCAAGAGCTGAATCCATGTTCCTGGCTGGAAAAGCTATCAAAAGAATAAATATTGCTAAGGACGCAAAAAGAGCCTCTGTGATCGACTTGGTGGGGATCACATGCAGCTCTTTCCGCATGGAACTTGCAAAACGCTTTATGAAAGAATGTGAGCCTGCTGTGATCAAAGGCAATGGCTCTGAGATACGTGCTATAGCCGGAACTGCCTTTCACGGTACCGGTGTGGACGTAAGTGCGGCTGATGCTGTAACTGCAAAAGATCCAGATACAGTTCACTCTATGGCTCGTATTGCCAAAGAGCTTGCGAAAGAGACCGGCGCTGTAGTTATGGTCACCGGTGAAGTAGATATTATCGCTTCTCCTAAATATGATGCAATATACACCATTTATAACGGCTCTCCCAACATGGCAAAAGTAACCGGCACAGGCTGTATGCTTACCTGTATTACCGGTACTTATCTGGCTGTTACCTATGCTTTCAATGCCTGCATCCTGGCTGCTCTCACACTAGACTGCGCCGGTGAATATGCCTATGCCGCAAAAGGTCTTGGAACTTATCATATAGAACTGATCAACCAGCTGTCTCTTATGGATGAAACCAAGATTGCCCCGTTAGCAAATATGCAGCTGTTGTACCTATAAAATAAAAGCAATACTACCATTTACGTTGTAAAAACAACATTTAAACTTATCACTGCTTATCTTTTAATTGCATAAACCCGGACATCATACATCCGCCTACCGCCCCGGTCCCAAGGATCTGGGGCATTTTTTCTTCTGTGATCCCACCAATAGCATACACAGGAATATTTACTGCCTTACATACAGTTTCAAGAAATTCCAGTCCTCTTCCTGGAAGTCCCTTCTTACAGTCTGTCTCAAAAATATTCCCCGCAAACACATAATCAGCCCCCAACTGTTCAGCCTCTTTTGCGTCTTCTACAGAATGAATAGAAGTACCAAGAAGAGTAAGTCCTTCCGGTCGTCCCATGTTTTTCAACATTTCAAGGGGCAGATGCAGCTTATCATATCCTAAGTGCTGTACCACTTCTGGAAACCGGTGCAGGATCAAAGTAGTTCCCGCCTGCTCACACAGCCTGATAACCGTCTTTGCCAACTCTTCGTATTTCTCTTCCGTCAGATCTTTTTCCCTCAGTACCATGGCCTTTGGATGAAGAGAAGCCACATATGCCAGCTGCTTTAAATATGCTGCACGCCACTCTGCTCCTGCGTTTAAAGTCATATTTACAGTCACATCTACATCCCCACCTGCGTCATTTCCCATCACCAGATGGCGATTCGTTACTGCTATCATCTTTTCATACCTGTTTTTGCACATACTATCCATTCCGCCTTTCCCATTGCAAAAAAAGCTCCCGGAATCACTTCCGGGAGCCGAATCGTTTGAGCATAATGTCCATTCAGACATGTTGTATTACTTATATATAAAATCTGTAAAATTATTCGATGATAGATACAACTCTACCAGAACCTACAGTACGTCCGCCCTCACGGATAGCGAAACGAAGTCCCTGCTCCATAGCTACTGGATGGATCAGTTCAACAGTCATTTCTACGTTATCGCCAGGCATACACATTTCAGTACCAGCTGGTAACTCGCAAACGCCAGTTACGTCAGTTGTTCTGAAGTAGAACTGTGGACGATAGTTGTTGAAGAAAGGTGTATGACGGCCGCCCTCGTCCTTGGTCAGAACGTAAACCTGAGCGGTAAATTTGTGATGGCAATGTACAGAACCTGGCTTGCACAGACACTGTCCACGCTCGATCTCAGTTCTCTGAACGCCACGCAGCAGAGCACCGATGTTATCACCAGCCTCAGCGCTGTCAAGGAGCTTACGGAACATTTCGATACCAGTTACAACAGTCTTACGGGTTTCTTCATGAATACCAACGATCTCAACTTCGTCGTTCAGGTTCAGAGTACCACGCTCTACTCTACCAGTAGCAACAGTACCACGACCGGTAATGGTGAATACGTCCTCTACAGGCATCAGGAAAGGCTTATCTGTTTCACGAACAGGATCTGGGATCCAGCTATCAACTGCATCCATCAGTTCCATGATCTTGTCGCCCCACTCACCGGTAGGATCTTCAAGAGCCTTCAGAGCAGAACCCTGGATGATTGGAGTATCATCGCCTGGGAACTCATACTCGTTCAGCAGTTCACGGATCTCCATGTCTACTAATTCAAGTAACTCAGGATCGTCTACCATATCGCACTTGTTCATGAATACTACGATGTAAGGTACACCTACCTGACGGGACAGAAGGATGTGCTCTCTTGTCTGAGCCATAACACCATCAGTTGCAGCTACAACCAGGATAGCGCCGTCCATCTGAGCAGCACCAGTGATCATGTTCTTAACGTAGTCAGCATGTCCTGGGCAGTCAACGTGTGCATAGTGTCTCTTCTCGGTCTGATACTCAACGTGTGCAGTAGAGATGGTGATACCACGCTCTCTCTCTTCTGGAGCCTTATCGATATTCTCGAAGTCTACCTTTGCGTTTCCTGCAACTCTCTCTGCCAGAACCTTGGTAATAGCAGCGGTCAGAGTTGTTTTACCATGGTCAACGTGTCCGATGGTACCAATGTTACAATGAGGTTTAGTTCTTTCAAACTTAGCTTTAGCCATTTTATAACGTCCTCCTTAATTTGCGCCCCTGTATATGTGTGGGGCTAATATAGTTAATGTCAGGCTATGAATCATTATATGATATTTCACCTTGATTTACAAGCCTTTTTTAGATTTTATACAGAGCATCCCCCTGATGTTTCCACCGGAGGAAACTCTGTTATATATTGCTTTCTGTCACTCAAATTCACGCGCTTAACGCGCTCTACTGTCTGCTCACGCAGACGGAACCTTCGTTAATGGCTTGTGAAAAACAAATGTCTGCTTCGCAGCCTCTTGTTTTTCTCTGCGCACATTCTATTATTTTTTATGATCAGCAAGAACTTTCTCCTGAACGTTCTTTGGAACCTGCTCATATTTCTCGAAGAACATAGAGTAGTTACCACGGCCCTGGGTTCTGGAACGCAGGTCTGTGGAGTAACCGAACATCTCAGACAGTGGAACATATGCCTTAACCATCTTACCACCGCCGATGTCTTCCATACCTTCGATACGGCCACGACGGGAGTTGATATCACCGATTACATCACCCATGTATTCTTCTGGCATGGTAACTTCAACCTTCATGATAGGCTCAAGAAGAACTGGGTTACCTTTCTGCATAGCATCCTTGAATGCCATGGAACCAGCAATGTGGAATGCCATTTCAGAAGAGTCGACTTCATGGTAAGAACCATCGTATACATCAGCGCATACACCAAGAACTGGGAATCCGCCGAGGATACCGGTCTTAGCAGCCTCTTCAATACCTTCGCCAACTGCTGGGATATATTCCTTAGGAATAGCACCACCAACAACAGAAGAAGTGAACTTGAAGGTTTCTTCTGCATTTGCATCCATTGGTGTGAAGTGAACTTTACAATGTCCGTACTGTCCACGACCACCGGACTGCTTAGCGTACTTGCTGTCTACGTCAACAGCCTTGGTAAAGGTTTCCTTATAAGCAACCTGAGGAGCACCTACGTTAGCCTCTACGTTAAATTCACGCAGCAGACGGTCTACGATGATGTCCAGATGCAGCTCACCCATACCGGAGATGATGGTCTGACCGGTCTCTTCGTCGGTACGAACACGGAAAGTAGGATCTTCTTCTGCCAGCTTTACAAGAGCATCGCCCATCTTATCCTGGCTTGCTTTTGTCTTAGGCTCGATAGCGATATCGATAACTGGCTCTGGGAATTCCATGGATTCAAGAATTACCGGGTGCTGCTCATCACAGATAGTATCACCGGTTGTGGTGTTCTTGAAACCAACGGCTGCAGCAATATCACCGGAGTATACACGATCAAGTTCGTGTCTCTTGTTTGCATGCATCTGAAGGATACGTCCTACACGCTCCTTCTTATCCTTTGTAGCATTCAGTACATAAGAACCGGATGCTAAGGAACCAGAATAAACACGGAAGTATGCCAGCTTACCAACGAATGGGTCAGTCATGATCTTGAATGCAAGAGCTGAGAATGGCTCATCATCAGAAGAATGGCGTACTACTTCGTTGCCTTCCAGATCCACACCCTTGATAGATGGGATATCGGTTGGTGCAGGCATATATTCAAGGATCGCATCCAGAAGCTTCTGAACGCCCTTGTTACGATAAGCGGAACCACAGCACACAGGAATTGCTGTACACTCGCAGGTCGCTTTTCTTAATGCTTTCTTTAATTCTTCAACAGATGGTTCTTCACCTTCAAGATACTGCATCATCAGATCATCATCCAGCTCACAGATCTTCTCAACCAGCTCGGTGTGATATAACTCAGCATCATCCTTCATATCTTCAGGCACATCACAGATCGTGATATCATCGCCCTTATCATCATTGTAGATATAAGCCTGCATCTCGAACAGATCGATGATTCCCTTGAATTCATCTTCCTTTCCGATCGGCAGCTGTAAAACAACCGGGTTTTTGCCCAGACGGGTCTTGATCTGCTCAACAGCCCCGTAGAAGTTTGCACCAAGGATGTCCATCTTGTTGATGAAGGCCATACGAGGTACATTGTAGGTATCAGCCTGACGCCATACATTCTCAGACTGAGGCTCAACGCCGCCCTTTGCACAGAACACACCCACAGCACCATCCAGTACTCGCAGGGAACGTTCAACCTCAACAGTGAAGTCAACGTGTCCAGGAGTATCGATGATGTTGATACGATGCTCTAATGCTCCGGCCTTTGGCTTGCAGTGATCCTGCAGAGTCCAGTGGCAGGTAGTAGCGGCGGAAGTGATGGTGATACCTCTTTCCTGCTCCTGAGCCATCCAGTCCATGGTAGCAGTACCTTCATGAGTATCACCGATCTTATAGTTTACACCAGTATAATACAGGATACGCTCGGTCAGTGTGGTCTTACCAGCATCGATATGAGCCATAATTCCGATATTTCTGGTTCTCTCTAATGGATATTCTCTTCCAGCCAAGGGATTTTCCTCCTTAAAATAGTGAAAAAAGGAAAATTGCAATTAGAAACGGTAGTGAGCAAATGCCTTATTTGCTTCTGCCATCTTATGCATATCTTCTTTCTTCTTTACAGATGCGCCAGTGTTGTTAGCTGCATCCATGATCTCGTTTGCCAGTCTCTCTTCCTGAGTCTTCTCGCCTCTCTTACGGGAGTACAGAGTGATCCAGCGAAGTCCAAGAGCCTGTCTTCTCTCCGGTTTAACTTCGATCGGCACCTGATAGGTAGCACCACCGATACGTTTTGCCTTTACTTCCAGAACTGGCATGATGTTGTTCATTGCTTCTTCAAATACTTCGATAGCGTCTTTTCCGGTTGTCTCAGCAACACGATTGAAAGCGCCGTATACAATTTTCTGTGCAACACCCTTCTTGCCGTCTAACATGATGTTGTTGATCAGCTTGGTTACAACCTTATTGTTGTAGATCGGGTCTGCCAGAACGTCTCTCTTCTGAGTATGTCCTTTACGTGGCACGTTACTTCCCTCCTTAATATGCTGCTTCGGAATAATCTCCTCAGCAGGTTTACATTAACTCGTCGGTACTCACATGTTTCCATAAAATGTGTTCGTGCGCGGTCTATATATTTTCCTGCAACCACAGGTTCAATATCACAATCCGGCACAACAAAGCAGTTCAGCATTTACTGACTGCAGTCACTTTACTGCTGTTAGTGATTCCAGTTTTAAATTTTAATTACTTTTTGTCTTTTGGTCTCTTAGCGCCGTATTTGGAACGAGCCTGCTTTCTGTTAGCAACACCTGCTGTATCCAGTGTACCTCTTACGATATGATATCTGGTACCTGGCAGGTCCTTTACTCTTCCTCCACGGATCAGAACAACGCTGTGCTCCTGAAGGTTATGACCTTCTCCTGGGATGTAGCTTGTTACTTCGATACCATTGGAAAGACGTACTCTGGCGATCTTTCTAAGTGCAGAGTTAGGCTTCTTAGGGGTAGCAGTCTTAACAGCGGTACAAACGCCACGCTTCTGTGGTGCAGATACGTCTGTTGCTTTCTTCTGTAAAGAGTTGTAACCCTTCTGCAGAGCTGGTGCAGTAGACTTCTTTGCGCTGGTCTGTCTTCCCTTTCTTACTAACTGGTTAAATGTTGGCATCCTTTTCACCTCCTGTGATATTGACTGTTGGTTGCTGTGTCTTTCAGCTTGTTGTCATGCAAAGAGCAAAGCGCTTTGCACACACTTTCTTATTATAGCATGGGGAAATAATCTGTCAAGAGGATTTTTCCAAATATTTTTGAGCTTTTTCAAATCTTTTTGACCTTATTTTCCCCAAGTTTTTTAAGGCTTATTCATTATGCATTCAGATAATCCAGAGCGAACTGTACATAGATGCCGGTACCATCATAAAGTACGTCCTCATCTACATCAAAAGCCGGATGATGATGAGCAGCGGTAATGCCCTTTTCTTCATTGCGGCAGCCAAGATAACCGAATACGCCTGGTACAGATTCCATATATACACTGAAATCTTCTGCTCCTGTCATCTTCTTTAACGGAATCAGAGCATCTTCTCCCATTTCCTTTGCAGCTGCGCCTCTTGCGATCTTTACCAGATCTGCATGGTCATTGATCAGAGGGCTTGGACCGAAGTAATAATCTACCTCAGCGCTGCAGCCATATCCATTTACCACTGGTTCTACTACGCTTTTGATCAGTTCCGGCATGCCGTTTCTGAACTCTCTGTTAAATGCACGTACGGTTCCGGTCAGTTCTGCCTGGTCAGCAATGATGTTTTCCTTGGTTCCGCCATTGAAAATGCCCACGGTTACCACCAGTGCATTAAAAGGATTATTGATACGGCTTGGGATGGTCTGTAATGCCTGGATAGCTGCTGCACCTGCGATAATGGCGTCTTTTCCCTCATGAGGAGCGCTTCCGTGACTGGCTTTTCCATGGATCTTAATGGTAAACCGGTCGCTGCAGGCCATACGTTCACCAAATTCAAAATTCACTTTTCCAGACGGGACACCTGACCAGATATGCATGCCAAAGATAGCATCTACACCTTCAAGGGCACCGCGCTTTACATATTCTTCTGACTTTCTTCCTATTTCTTCTGCCATCTGGAAGATCAGCTTTACAGTGCCATGGATCTCATCTCTGTGAGCACTTAAGATCTTTGCTGCGCCTAATAACATAGAAGTGTGACAGTCATGTCCGCAGGCATGCATCACACCTGTGTTTAAACTGCAGTAGCTTTTTCCCGGATTCTCTGTAATAGGAAGTGCATCAATATCTGCGCGCAGCATTACCGTCTTTCCGGGCTTATCTCCCTTAATGGTTCCCACACAACCGGTGATCCCATCAAATCCCTGTACTTCCACGCCCATTTTTTCCAGTTCTTCTTTAATAAACTGGGTAGTATTTACTTCTTTTGTACTAAGCTCCGGATGAGAATGAAGATAATGTCTGCACTGGATCACGTAGCTTTCCTGTTCTTTTGCAAGTTCTTTTACGTTCATTTTCATTCTCCCTTCGCCATTTTTTCCAGATAATCTGCTGCAAATTGTGCATATTCTGCAGATCCTCTGTGAAGAATATCTTCATCGATCTTGAATTTTTCGTTGTGTACCGGATAAATGCAGCCTTTTTCTTCATCATAGCAGCCTAAGAATAAGAAAACAGAAGACGGGATCTTATCCATAATATAGGAAAAGTCTTCACTGCCTGTTGCCTTCTTTGCTTCTTCCACGCCATCTTCTCCATAAAGTTTTACAGCTGCTTTTCTTGCAATATCTGTAAGCGTTGGATCTGCGTTTACAAGGGATGGTTCAATATAGAAGTATTCCAGCTCTGCAGTGCAGCCTTCTGCAGCTGCAGTGCATTCAACAATACGGCGCATGTTTTCTTCTACCATGGCACGGCACTCTTTGGAATAGCAGCGTACCGTTCCTTCCATCACTGCCTTATCTGTAATAATATTAAACTGAGTTCCCGCCTGGATCTTTCCCACGGTTACTACTAACGAATTAGAAGGATTATTAATACGGCTTACAATATGCTGTAAGTTCATAAGAATAGAACTTGCTGCCACAATGGCATCTTTTCCGTTCTGTGGTTCAGAGCCATGGGAAGAAACTCCATGAACGGTAATAGTAAAATTATCGCAGCTTGCCATCAACTCTCCGTCTTTTACAAGAATTTTTCCGCTTGGTCCTGTGGGCCATACGTGCATACCCATAGCAGCGTCCACACCATCTAAATATCCCTTATCCACATAGTAACGGCTTCCGTAAAATGCTTCTTCTGCAGCCTGGAACAGCAGCTTTACTGTTCCGGGAAGATTTTCTCTTTCTTCCCATAACAGTCTGGCTGCTCCTAACAGCATAGAGGTATGACAGTCGTGTCCGCAGGCATGCATTACCCCTTCATTTTCACTTTCAAACTCTACACCACTGTTTTCTTTAATAGGAAGAGCATCAATATCGCCTCTTAATAAAACGGTATGATTCCCAGGCTTTCCGCCTTTGATGGTAGCGATGCAGCCTGTATAATCCTCAAATGTCTGTACCGGGATCCCCAGTTCTTTTAAGCTGGATACCAGATATGCTGTTGTGTTTTTTTCCTCATAAGAAAGTTCCGGATGCTGATGCAGGTAGCGGCGGTCTTTTATGATCTGTCCGCTAAGCTCTTCTGCCCGTTTTGCAAAATTCATAGTTTTACTTGCTCCTCTCTGACTTTATTTTAGTTACAGTTCAGCAACTTATTTTAAAGATATATATTTATTACAGCAAAAGGACTGCTGCAACTTATGGCTTTCGTCATTTTGCAACAGTCCTATTTTACATCAACAAAATGCGTCTGTCACGCAAATGCTGAATTTTCTCATTTTAAAGATAGATCGCACCGCCCGGTCCTAAAGGCAGATTCAATGCTACCCAGATGATAACCTGAATGATCCATACAATTGCAAATGTTACAGAGAATGGAAGCATATTTGCAATTACTGTACCAAGGCCTACATTCTTGTCATACTTATGTGCAAATCCTAAGATGACAGGAAGATAGGTAAACAACGGAGATAACGGGTTGGTAATAGAATCACCGATTCTGTATACAACCTGAGTAATTGCCGGATCAAATCCCATTAACATCATCATCGGAACAAATACAGGAGCTAAAATCGCCCACTTTGCAGATGCTGAACCAATGAACATATTTACAATACAGGACAGGAAGATCAGACCGATCAGCAGCGGGATACCTGTAAAACCAATGTTGCTTAAAAGTCCGGCACCCTTAATAGCAAGTACTGTTCCTAACTTAGATACAGAGAAGAAATTTGTAAAAATGGAAATAAAGAAGCACATAAATACATAATTGCCCATTTCTGCAAAGCCCTGACTGATGTCAGCCCATACATCTTTATCATTTTTGTATTTTCCTGTTACTACACCATACACAAGACCCGGAATCATCAGGAACAGTGTAACAGTAAATACGATACCTTTGGAGAATGGAGAACTGCCGCTGGTAATGGAACCATTTTCATCTGCAAGGATCGCTCTGTCTCCAAATACCGGTACACACATAAGTACGATCACTGCAATATAGATCACGAGAGAAAGAGCAGCTGCTTTGATGCCTTTTTTCTGAACCGGTGTCAGATTAGAGTTGGATTCGTCAAAGTCATATTTAGCAAGTTCTGCTTTGCTGATGGGGAAACGGTGCAGCAATACTTTCTCAACCAGAATTGTTCCTACTACTGTCAGTACGCAGCAGGAAACGATCAGGAAATACCAGTTGATAGCAATGGATGCCTCGTAGTTTGGATCAATCATTCTTGCTGCCTGCTCAGTAAAGCCATATGCAAGAGCGTCAGAAAGGCCTAAAAGAACGTTGGCACAGAAACCGCCTGCAACAGCTGCGAAAGCAGCATACATACCAAGAAGAGGATGGCGTCCGATGGACATATACAGGATCGCTGCCAGCGGCGGCAGAACGATAAATCCTGCATCACCGGCAATATTTAAGTTGATTCCTAAGAACATGATAACTGCTGTTACGATCCAGCCTCTTGCTTTTCCAAGGAAATTAACCATAACAGATACCAGAAATCCACTCTTTTCAGCAACAGAGGAACCAATGACAGCTACCAGTACCATGCCAAGAGGTGCAAATCCTGAGAAATTAGTAATAACATTGGTCCATAAATAGCGGATACCGTCAAATGACAGAAGATTGAAGATCTCAATGGTAGACCCGTCTGCCGGGTTTACCGCGGAAATCCCTGCTGCACTGCAGATGGCAGAAATAACAGCAACGATGATTGCAAGTCCTAAAAACATTGTGATTGGATCTGGCAGCCTGTTGCCGGCACGCTCGATGGCATCCAGCATTCGGTCAAGC
>CAVDQU010000058.1:0-15423 GCA_963611035.1 Agathobaculum sp. | reverse complement strand
GTACATACACAGCGCAGCAGAACGTAGGTACATTTTCCATTGCAGCACTGTTAGTAGGCGGCGCAAGTATTGATAAGGCAAATGTAAAGCAGGCATTTACAGGTGTTGTATTATTCCAGCTGTTGTTCCTTTTAGCTCCTGCAGCAGGAACCAAGATCTTTAACGACAGCCAGGTAGGTGAGTACTTCCGTACCGTTATCTCCAACGGCGTTATCGCAGTTGCACTGGTACTCCATGCGATCCACAAGATGAAAGCTGCCAAAGAAGAGGCATAAATAAAATCCAAATGTTATAAAAGCATATTTTTTAAAGCAAATAAAGTGAGGTAAAGATTATGATCCACATTCCTGAGAATAAAAGAAATGTACCGTCTCTGTTTACCTGTTTAGACGGAACGGAAGTAAAGACTGCAAAAGACTGGGTTGAAAAGAGAAGACCTGAGATCCTGGAAATTTTAAGAAGTGAAGAATATGGCCGTCTGCCAGATATGAGCGATGTACAGATCACTTTCCGTGTAATTGCTGTACGTCAGGGCGACAAGATCATGAATGGCCGTGCTATCCGTAAGAGCGTTGAGGTAGAAGCTGTCCGCAAAGACCGTCATTTCATCTTTACATTTGACGTATTTATCCCTGTGAATGCCCAAAAGCCGGTTCCTGCATTTATTGAGATCTGCAACCGTGGTTCTATGAACTGCGATCCTGCAAGAGAACTGTTAAGCTCCTTCTATCCGGCAGAGACCATTATCTCCAGAGGTTATGCATGCGCAGCTTTCCGTACTCATGAAGTAGCACCTGATTACGATGAAGGCTTCCATACCGGTTTCCACCGTCTGTTCCCGGAATATGCAAATGAAAATCCTGCAGATACCACAGATAACCGCAGTGGAGACCGTTGGGGAACCATTACTGTATGGGCATGGGCCGCAAGCCGCGTACTTGACTACTTTGAAACTGATCCAATGATCGATGAGAAGAAGGTTGCGGTTGTTGGTCATTCCAGAGGCGGCAAGACTGCATTATGGTGCGGCGCTCAGGATGAGCGTTTTGCAATGGCCATCAGCAGCTGCTCCGGCAACAGCGGAGACGCAATTTCCAGAGGAAAATCCGGTGAAAGTATCCGCCAGATCTTAGATCGTTTCCCATTCTGGTTTGCTAAGAATTATCAGAAATACATCGATAACGAGGACAATATGCCATTTGATCAGCATTTCCTGGTAGCTTTAATGGCTCCAAGACTGGTTTATACCTCCACCAAGACTAACGATGGCTGGGCAGATCCGGCATCTGAGTTTGAGGGCATTTTACAGGCATCTCCTGTATATGAACTGTTCGGCAAAAAGGGCTTACAGCAGGAGACCATGTCCTTACCAGAACAGCCATTACATGAAGGCTGCATCGGACATCACCACAAGACCGGTGAGCACAACATGGATGATTATGACTGGGATCAGTACATGGATTATGCAGATAAGCATATGAGATAGACATTCTCTTCCCTACATAGATAGTGTATAGAAAACAGCTTTCGAAGCAGAGATAAGGCTTCGGGAGCTGTTTTCGTATTTTACGGTATCGGGAGTTTTTATTGGGCATTTCTTTAAAACTGTCAGTGGAAGTTTAACAGGATATCATGTATAATGAGTTGATGCGGGCATATTACACATTGCCTGAAAAATGTATATTGCAGCTTAAAAGATAGAGGAGAAACAGAGTATGCGTGATTATTTAAACAGACTGAGACTGCAATTCCAGCACTTTATGATCGGAAGATACGGAATGGACCAGTTTGGCCGATTCTTATCAGGATTGCTGTTAGCGATGATCATTATGAACTTCCTGATCCCGGCGGCTCTGCCTTCCGGGATCCTGTGGGTACTGGAGTGGATCGTTCTCATTGTCCTGTATGCAAGAATGTTTTCCAAAAACATTAATAAGCGCTATCAGGAAAATGAAGCCTTTTTAAGACGGCAGTTTTATGTATCTGAATGGTGGAAAAAATGGAAATTCCGCTATCAGGAAAGCAGAAAGTACCATATTTACCGTTGCCCCAACTGCAAGCAGAAGGTGCGTGTCCCGAGAGGAAGAGGACGGATCAGTATTCACTGTCCAAAATGCGGGAAGGATTTTATCAAGACAAGTTAATAAAGAGGGTACAGTACGGGTCGGCTGCGTGGCAGTCGGCCTCTTTCTATGCCTTGCGGGCCTTTTTTTGCGCACAATGAACCGGATTTACTTAAAATTTACAAAACCTATACCATACCTTGCTTTCAGTCATTGTAAAACTTTTGTATACTCCACAATGTAAGAACAAGAAAACAATAAAGAAAAATATAAATACCGCAAAACAAATACAAACAAAAAGCGGTAAAAAAGTGGAGGAAAATTAATTATGAAAAAGAATGGCATGAAAGTAATGGCAATGATTGGTTCAGCAGTGATGGCAGCAGGAATGTTAGCCGGATGTGGAAACTCCGGCGCAGCAACAACTACAGCAGCAAAGACCGAGGCAAAGGCAGAAGAGAGCAAAGCAGAAGAAACAACCACAGAGACTGCAGCAACAGAAGCAAAGGCAGCTGATGCGGATTTAAGTGGTTCTATCAGCATGGTAGGTTCCACCTCTATGGAGAAGTTCGCAAATGCATTAAGCGAAGCATTTATGGAGAAATATCCAAAGGTAACAGTAACCGCTGAGTTCGTAGGTTCCGGCGCTGGTATCGAAGCAGTTACCAACGGCACAGCCGATATCGGTAACTCTTCCAGAAACTTAAAAGATGAAGAGAAAGCAAACGGTGTAGTAGAAAACATCGTAGCAATCGACGGTATCGCAGTTGTGGTTGATCCTGCAAATACAGTAGAAGACCTGACCAAGGATCAGCTGACCGGTATCTATGACGGTTCCGTAACTAACTGGAAAGATGTAGGCGGAAGCGATGCTCCCATCGTAGTAGTAGGACGTGAGGCAGGTTCTGGTACAAGAGGTGCTTTTGAGGAACTGTTAAAGCTGGAAGATGCCTGCAAGTACAGCAATGAATTAGACAGCACCGGCGCAGTTATGGCAAAGGTAGCATCTACCCCAGGTTCCATCGGATATGTTTCTCTGGATGTTTTAGACGACACTGTAAAAACTGTAAAATTAGACGGTGCTGAGCCAACAGAAGAGAATATCAAAGCAGGAAAGTACTTCTTAAGCCGTCCATTTGTAATGGCTACCAAGGGCGAGATCAGTGAGCAGAGTGATCTTGTGAAAGCACTGTTCGATTATATCTACTCTGATGAAGGTTCTGAACTTGTAAAATCTGTAGGCCTGATCGTAGCAGATAAGTAATCCGAAACAGCTGACATAAATATAGCAGCAATAAAAATGACAATACGTGTGAGTTATATAAAATGAAAGGAGACTGTCTGCAATGACACAGGAAACATTTTCCATCCGTTCCCACCATGGCAGCAAGTCTACAGTAGAAAGAGCTGCAGAAGTGATCTTCACGGTATGTGGCTTTTTCGCTGTTCTGGCTGTTGCTTCCATCACATTATACATGATATTCAGCGGAACCCCGGCCCTGTTTAAAGTAGGTATTCTGGATATCCTTTTTGGGACCTTATGGCAGCCGGCAGCTGCAACACCAAGCTTCGGTATACTTTATGTCATTCTTACTTCTATTGTAGGAACCTTTCTGGCGATCCTGATCGGTGTACCGATAGGTGTGATGACAGCAGTTTTCCTTGCAGAGACAGCGCCGAAAAAACTGGCAAATGTAGTCCGTCCGGCTGTTGAACTTTTAGCAGGTATCCCGTCTGTTATTTACGGTCTGCTGGGGCTTCTGATCCTGAACCCGTTGATGTACAAGATTGAATTGGCTGTATTTAAAGGTTCTTCTACACATCAGTATACCGGCGGTGCAAACCTGATCTCTGCAGTTTTGGTACTGGCACTGATGATCCTGCCAACGGTCATCAACATCAGTGAATCCGCCTTAAGAGCGGTTCCGGCTCATCTAAAAAGCGCTTCTCTTGCATTAGGCGCTACCAAGATACAGACTATTTTTCAGGTGATCCTTCCGGCAGCAAAATCCGGTATCATCACAGCCGTTGTCCTGGGAACAGGTAGAGCCATTGGTGAAGCAATGGCCATCACTCTGGTATCCGGAAGCTCCGTAAATCTTCCTCTCCCATTCAACTCTGTCCGTTTCCTGACAACCGCCATTGTGGCAGAAATGGGTTATGCATCCGGGCTGCACAGAGAAGTATTATTTACCATCGGTCTTGTATTATTTGCATTTATTATGATCATCAACATCAGTTTGAACAGCATTCTTAAGAAGGGAGAAAAAAGAAATGACAGGCGAAGCCGCAATACGCATTCATGAAGATTCTATTATCAAGGAAAGCATCTATGGAAAACGCATCCGGAGCACAGATGTGATCTTAACAGGCATTATCTATGGCTGTGCCGGTATTTCCATGCTCCTTCTCGTTGGAATTTTAGGTTATACCTTTGTAAGAGGCATTCCTCATGTAACCTGGTCTTTTTTAAGCACAGTATCCAGTGCCACGAAAGGGACCTACGGTATCCTTGGAAATATTATTAACACCCTCTATATTGTAGCCATTACTCTGTTGATCGCAACGCCCATTGGCGTAGGCTCTGCGGTTTATTTAAATGAGTATGCAAAACCGGGAAAAATGGTCAAATTGATCGTATTTACAACAGAAACGCTTGCCGGCATTCCGTCTATTATATTTGGACTTTTCGGAATGGTATTTTTCGGAAATACGCTGGGACTGGGCTATTCTATTCTCACCGGCTCTCTGACACTGACTTTAATGATCCTGCCGCTGATCACAAGAACCACACAGGAAGCTTTAAAGACCGTTCCTGACAGCTATCGTCATGGTGCACTGGGGATCGGTGCCACCAAGTGGTATATGATCCGCACCATCCTGCTGCCAAGTGCAATGCCTGGTATCCTTACCGGTGTTATTCTTGCCATCGGCCGTATTGTAGGAGAATCTGCTGCACTGCTGTTTACTGCAGGAAGCGGCTATTATCTGCCGAAGAATCTGTTTGGAAAGGTGTTTGAATCCGGCGGTACACTGACTATCCAGCTGTATTTATTTATGCAGAAGGCAAAATACAACGAAGCTTTTGGAGTAGCAGTTGTTCTTTTAGTGATCGTACTGGCCATCAATGCGCTGGCAAGATATCTGTCCCATCGATTTAATGTAGAGGAAAGATAAGGAATGGAAAATACCCCGGAATTTACGGAATGTGAAAGGGAAATGAGTATATATGGAAAATAAAGTAAAGATCTCCACCCAGGGCCTGAACCTGTATTACGGAGAAAAACATGCATTGAAAAATATTAATCTGGACATTTACGAAAATAAGATCACCGCTTTTATCGGCCCCTCCGGCTGCGGAAAGTCTACGTATCTGAAAACATTAAACCGTATGAATGATCTGGTTGCAAATGTAAAGATCGAAGGAAAGGTTCTTCTTGACGGGGAAGATATTTATGACCCTCAGGTAGATACCACGCTTCTGCGCAAAAAGATCGGTATGGTGTTTCAACAGCCAAATCCATTTCCTATGAGTATTTACGATAATGTAGCCTATGGTCCGAGGATCCACGGCATCAAGAACAAGGCAGAATTGGATGAGATCGTAGAGCGCAGTTTAAGAGGTGCCGCTTTATGGGATGAGGTTTCTGACCGTTTAAAGAAGTCTGCACTGGGTCTTTCCGGCGGACAGCAGCAGCGTCTTTGCATTGCGAGAGCGCTGGCAGTAGAGCCGGAAGTGCTGTTAATGGATGAGCCTACATCTGCATTGGATCCGATCTCCACTTTAAAGATTGAGGATCTGATGGATGATTTAAAGAGCAAGTATACCGTTGCCATTGTTACCCATAATATGCAGCAGGCAACCCGTATTGCGGATTATACAGCTTTCTTCCTGGTAGGAGAAGCGGTAGAGTATGCCACAACAGATGAATTATTTACCATGCCGAAGGATAAGAGAACAGAAGATTATATTACAGGACGTTTTGGCTGATGCAGTATAATCCGGCAGCAGATCAAAAAATGCAAGGCAGTAAGAATGTTGGAAAAACAACAGAAAGGGGAATGCCAGAATGCGCATTACGTATGAACACGAATTAGAGGAGTTGAATAAATGTCTGCGTGATATGGCCATGATGGTAGAAAAGGCCATTGAGCAGACTTTCGTGGCCTTTGAGGACCAGAATTATACTATGGCAGAGGATGTTATTAAAGGGGATCGGAATGTAAATGATATGGAACGTGCTATTGAATCACGGTGCCTGTCCCTGATCCTGCGCCAGCAGCCGGTAGCGGGGGATCTGCGCCAGATCTCCACAGCTCTTAAGGTGGTAACGGATCTGGAACGGATCGGAGATCATGCATCAGATATTGCGGAGCTGATCCTTCGAATCAAAAGTGACCATGCATATCACATTGTACAGCATCTTCCGGCTATGGCGGCATCAGCCCGGAAAATGGTCCATGATGCAGTAGAAGCCTTTATTACAAGAAATGAGGAAGAGGCAGAGGAGATCATCCGCAGGGATGATGAGGTGGATGCATTGTTTAATCAGGTAAAAACGGATGTAGTAGCACTGCTAAAATCCTCCCCGTCCCATGCAGATCAGGGGATCGATCTGTTGATGATCGCCAAGTACTTGGAACGCATCGGAGATCACGCAGTCAATGTGTGTGAATGGACCCAGTTCTGTAAGACCGGTGCGTTGAAAAATGTGCGTATTATGTAGGTTGTCTTGAGAGAACAGGCAAATACGAAAAATCGAAGATGTAAATACGAAAGAGTCCGCAGGTCGGGCTCTTTGCTTTGCACGTTTTTGCGTGATGTGCAAATTTGCAATGCGATATTATGCGGATATTACGCAAAAATATAGCAAAACAATGCGGAAATTTGCTTGACATGTAGATAGTCTGCGCTATAATACAGGTATAAAACAAATGGGGAACACAAAGAGGAGGACTATTTCATGAAGTTTTTTATCGACACAGCAAATGTAGAAGACATCCGCAAGGCAAATGATATGGGAATTATCTGTGGTGTTACCACAAACCCATCTCTGATCGCAAAAGAAGGCCGTGATTTTAAAGAGGTTATCAAGGAGATCGCTTCTATCGTTGACGGACCGATCAGCGGCGAAGTTAAGGCAACCACTGTAACTGCAGAAGGAATGATCGAAGAAGGCCGTGAGATCGCAAAGATCCATCCAAACATGGTTGTTAAGATCCCTATGACCGTTGAAGGTTTAAAGGCAGTTAAGGTTCTTCACGCAGAGGGCGTTAAGACCAATGTGACCCTGATCTTCTCCGCAGCACAGGCTCTGTTAGCTGCAAGAGCAGGCGCTACTTATGTATCTCCATTCTTAGGCCGTCTGGATGATATTTCCATGCCTGGTATTGATCTAATCTACGATATTACAGAGATCTTCCAGATGCACAATATTGAGACTGAGATCATCGCAGCAAGCATCCGCAACCCGATCCATGTGATCGACTGCGCAAAGGCTGGCGCTGATATCGCAACTGTTCCATACAAAGTATTAGAGCAGATGACCAAGCATCCTTTAACGGACCAGGGAATCGCTAAGTTCCAGGCTGATTATAAGGCTGTTTTTGGGGAATAAGGCTGAGGAAAAAATTGCGTCAAAATGACCTGAAACCGATTTGCAAGTGAGTAAGAGAGCCGCCCGCCCGGGCGGCTCAAACTGTTTCTACAGGAAGTCTAATCCTCTGTTTTTATATCTGGATGCCATCTCCTGAGGCACATTTCCATCTGTGATCAGCGTTGTGAAATCTTCGATCCCGCATACCTGATACCGGGAAACGGTGTTCAGTTTAATGGGATTTACCAGGGCGATTACACGGCTGGAGGAGCGGATCAGCTGGCGTTTGATGCTGACTTCTTCGGGATAGGGAATGGTCATGCCGTATTCCGGATGGATGGCGTAGACGCCCATGAAGCACAGGTCTGGGTGGTATCCGGCGGCCTGGGCGGCGGCAACTTCGCCTACTGTGGTCATAGAGTCTTTAAGCAGGTCGCCTCCTAAGATAATGACCCGTATCTGCTCTTTTAAGGAGCATACATGGGCGATGCTGTAGCTGTTGGTGAGGACGGTCAGTTTCAGGTTATCCGGGATATTTTTGGCAAACTGGAGATTGGTGCTGCTGCCGTCGATAGCAACTAACTGGTCCGGTTCTAAAAATTCCAGTGCCCTCATGGCAAGCTGTTGTTTTAAGGCAACATCCGCAGTTTCACGGTCAAAGAAGTTGATGACCGGTTTTTCCAGAGGAATGGCGCCGCCGAACACTCTTTTTAACTGTCCTTTCTGGTCCAGATCTAACAGGTCGCGGCGTATGGTGTCTTCGGAAACCTTTAATTCCCCGGCCAGATGGCTGACTACCACCTTTCCTGAGGTATGAAGTTTATTTAAGATCCAGGTCTGTCTTTCTTCTTTTAACATGATAATGTCCTTTCATAGCCATATTCACAATGAAAACCATAACCTATTCTAAAAACCTGTCAGGCATACAATAACCGACAGAAATACAGCCGGAAGCATATTTGCGATCTTGATCTTTGTTCCAATGGTCAGATTTAAACCAAGAGCAAAGATCAGGATAGAACCGATGCAGGAAAGTCGTCCGATCATCAGGTCCGTAAGATAGGGCTTTACCAGACCTGCAAGAAGAGTGATGCCGCCCTGGTAAATGCCAATAGGAAACATGGAAAATGCTACACCAATACCCATGGATGCGGCAAAAACAACGGAAAGCACACCGTCCATTACCGCTTTTGTAAAGAGCATGGTGCAGTCATGATTTAAGCCGTCTTCAATGGAGCCGACGATGGCCATGGCGCCGACACAGAAGACAAGGGAAGTGCTGACAAAGGCTTCTGTAAAATTGGAAGTGGAGGCGCCTTTTGGAAGTTTGGATTTGACCCAGTCACCCAGGTTTTCCATTTTCTGCTCCAGATCCAGCCATTCTCCTATGGCTGCGCCTACGGCCATGCAGATGACCACCACTAAGGTATCTTTGGTCTCAAAAGTAGTTCCGGATACGCTCATCAGTCCTTTGATAGCACCTGTAATACCTACAAAGACTACGCAGAGGCCAACTGCACTGGAGATAGTAGTCTGCAGTCGTTTGGGAATGCCGTTTTTTAAGAAAAGTCCAATGCCGCTTCCTATAAGAATAGCGGCCATGTTTACGATCGTGCCTAAGCCTGTCATATGTAAAACCTCATAAATTCAGTATAAATATGTTTTGAAAAGCAGCAATGATATATTACCATATCTTAAGAATAATTGGAATAAAGATTTGAAAGGAGAGAGGAGTCCGCCCGGTGGGCGGACTGGCGGAAAATACAGGAAAAATGGTGGTTTGGAGAGCTGCATGGGGTTTACAGTGTTCATGGAAGCAAGTATAATGATAGTGATTGTGCAAAAACAACTTAAACAACTAAGTAAATTTTAAAGAAACGAGGATATAAATATGAAAAAGCTGGAAGAATATGTAAGAAGTATACCTGATTTTCCCAAACCGGGTATTATTTTCAGGGATGTGACCAGCATCCTTCAGGATGCAGACGGTCTGCATCTGGCAGTAGACAGTATCTGCAACATGTTAAAGGGTGTGGATTATGACGTAGTAGTAGGTCCTGAGTCCAGAGGATTTATCTTTGGTGTACCTGTTGCTTATGCAGAGTATAAGAGCTTTGTTCCGGTGCGTAAAAAAGGCAAACTGCCATGTGAGACAGTTTCAGCAAAGTATGCCCTGGAGTACGGTACTGCAGAGATCGAGATGCACAAGGATTCCATTAAACCGGGACAGAAGGTTGTTATCATCGATGACCTGATTGCTACCGGTGGTACTACAGAAGCCATCATCAGACTGATCGAAGCGCTGGGCGGAACAGTAGTAAAAATCTGTTTTGTAATAGAATTAGCCGGTCTTAAGGGCAGAGAGCGTTTGAAAGGATATGATGTAGACTCTGCCATTATTTATGAAGGAAAGTAATGAAGATTCATAAGAAAGTAATAGAAAAGCCAGACCTTGCTTTTTTTTATGAAAAAAATTATAATGGTAACTAATTATTCGTAAAAAGGTGGCCGCATATATGGGTAAAGAAGGAACAAAAGAAAAACTGGATATAGAGCTTGAAGCCCCGGCAGACTTTACCAGCCCGGAAGTATTGTATCAGGATCTGGTA
The DNA here is from genome assembly GCA_963611035.1 of Agathobaculum sp. Taxonomy (GTDB): domain Bacteria; phylum Bacillota; class Clostridia; order Lachnospirales; family Lachnospiraceae; genus Enterocloster. The sequence continues at coordinate 5,154 of CAVDQU010000058.1, read as the reverse complement.
AAAACAATCCGCAAATACCATCCTTCTGATGATATTTCTATGATTGAAAAGGCGTATAAAGTAGCTGCACAGGCTCACAAGGAGCAGAAGAGAAAATCCGGAGAGCCTTATATCATTCATCCGCTGTGTGTGGCCATTATCCTGGCTGATCTGGAGATGGACAAGGAAACCATCGCAGCGGGTCTTCTTCATGATGTAGTGGAAGATACGGTTATGACGTTGGATGAACTGACAAAGGAATTCAGTCCTGAGGTTTCTTTTCTGGTAGATGGTGTTACCAAGCTGACCCAGTTAAGCTGGGATAAAGATAAGGTAGAGATCCAGGCAGAAAACCTGCGAAAGATGTTTCTTGCCATGGCAAAGGATATCCGTGTTATCATCGTCAAGCTGGCAGACCGACTTCACAACATGCGTACCGGTCAGTACTGGAAACCGGAAAAACAGAAAGAAAAGGCAAGAGAAACCATGGAGATTTATGCTCCTATTGCAGATCGCCTTGGTATTTCTAAAATAAAGATTGAATTAGATGATCTGTCTTTGCGCTTTTTGAAGCCGGAAGTGTACTTTGATCTGGTAGAAAAGGTAGATCTGCGAAAAGATGCCAGAGAAGCCTTTGTCCAGTCTATAGTAGACGAAGTGAAGGAACATATGAAGGAAGCCGGCATCGAGGCAACTGTCGGCGGAAGAGTCAAGCATTTCTTCAGTATTTATAAGAAGATGCTAAAGCAGAACAAGACTCTGGATCAGATCTATGATCTGTTTGCAGTGCGTATTATGGTAGATACAGTCAAGGACTGTTATGCGGCACTTGGTGTCATCCATGAGATGTATAAGCCAATTCCCGGTCGTTTTAAAGACTATATTGCCATGCCGAAGCCGAATATGTACCAATCTCTGCATACAACGCTGATCGGTAGCACAGGACAGCCGTTTGAAATCCAGATCCGTACTTACGAGATGCACAGAACTGCTGAGTATGGTATCGCTGCTCACTGGAAATACAAAGAGAGCGGAAGCGGACAGATTGCTGCGGGAAAGGAAGAGGAAAAATTAAGCTGGCTGCGCCAGATCCTGGAGTGGCAGCGTGATACCGATGATTCCAAAGAGTTTTTAAGCATGGTAAAGGGCGATTTAGATCTGTTTTCAGACAGTGTCTACTGTTTTACCCCTTCCGGAGATGTAAAAACCCTTCCAAGCGGATCGACTCCCATCGACTTTGCCTATTCGATCCACAGCGCAGTAGGAAACAAAATGGTAGGTGCCAGAGTCAACGGAAAACTGGTTCCTATTGAATATCAGATCCAGAACGGTGACCGAATTGAAGTCATTACCTCCCAGAACTCCAAGGGGCCAAGCCGTGACTGGCTGAAGCTGGTACGCAGTACACAGGCAAAAACGAAGATCAATCAGTGGTTCAAGATCCAGATGAAAGAAGATAATATCGTCCGGGGGCGGGAGGCAATCGAACGTTATTGTAAGACAAAGGGAATAAATCTGTCAGACCTTTCCAAACCGGAATATATGGAAAAGGTGATGAACCGGTATGCATTTAAAGACTGGGATTCCGTTCTGGCATCCATTGGACACGGCGGTTTAAAAGAAGGCCAGGTCATCAACAAGATGTTGGAAGAACGGGAGAAAAAGTTAAAACGTGAGATTACAGATGCGGAAGTTTTAGATGGCATTGCTGATACTGACGGAAGAAGCGGTGAAGCTACCGTACGTAAAAACAAAAGCGGCATTGTGGTCAAGGGGCTTCATGATCTGGCGGTGCGCTTCTCCCGATGCTGCAATCCGGTACCAGGTGATGAGATCGTTGGTTTTGTTACCAGGGGAAGAGGCGTTTCCATCCACCGTACGGACTGCATCAACGTGATCAATCTCCCGGAAGATGAAAGAGCAAGACTGATCGATGCAGAATGGCAGGCAGCGGAAAATCCTGCCAGTACGGAGCAGTATTCTACGGAGATACAGATCTTTGCAAACAACCGTATCGGTCTTTTTGCAGATATATCCAAGGTATTTACGGAAAAGCAGATCGACATTACATCCATGAACGTGCGTACCAGTAAACAGGGACGTGCGACCATCATTATGACCTTTGATATTCACGGAACGGAAGAACTGAACCGTATAACGGATAAGATACGCCAGATTGACGGCGTTCTGGATATCCAGAGGACTACAGGCTGATGAAACAGGGCGCCTGCTCTGCATCGGCAGACAGTGCCATATAAAAGGAGAAATATGAGTAATTTCAGGATAAAGACCATGGTGCTTGGAATGGTGAGCACCAACTGCTATCTGGTCTACAATGACGATACTAAAAAAGGCGTGGTAGTAGATCCGGCAGACAATGGCGCCTATATTTTAAATAAATGCAGTGAACTGGGGGTAACACCGGTTGCAATACTTTTAACACATGGACATTTTGACCATATCATTGGCGTTCCTGAGGTAAAGCGGGCGTTCCACATTCCTGTATATGCTTCTGAAACAGAAGATGCTATGTTGGCAGATTCTTCTGTTAATCTGTCCTGTCATGTGCCTGGAAAACAGACCAGTTTCCATGCAGATGTGCTGGTCCATGACGGGGATGAGCTGGATCTTTTAGGATATAAATGGAAAGTGATCGCAACTCCCGGACATACGGCAGGTTCTGTCAGCTACTATATCCCGGAGGAAGAGGTGCTTCTTTCCGGTGATACGTTGTTTTATGAGTCTTACGGGCGTACAGACCTGGCAACAGGAAGCAGCCGTGATATAGCGGATTCTCTTTTAAATAAATTATTTGTGCTTCCGGGGGATACCATGGTCTATCCGGGACATGGAGATCCAACTACCATTGGCTATGAAAAGAAGCACAATCCTATTCCGTATTACAGATGAGTGCCGGACAGGTGCCATAGACAGAAAGCAGGAAAAAAATGATCGGATTATTAATACAGGATAATGCCTTCGAACAGGACATCAGAGAACTTCTGATGTCTTTTTATCCGGGTGAGACTTATGCCCATGAGGTAAAAGAGAGCGTTGATTTTTATGTACAGACCAGATTAGAGGCTGGGGAAGCTGCCATTGGGATCTGGGAGAAACTGGAAAATGCAGATGAAAGCGCTGGTACGGCTGCAGATGCAGCTGGTGTGGAAGCAAAAGATAGCGCAGCGGAAGGTGAAAAGGAAGCAGGATTAAAAATGTCCGTCCCAGAAGGACTGGATGGTTGGAACCTTGCTTCTCTTTCCTGGGGAAAAGCAGACCTTACAGACCATTCCGCAACCAAAAACGTGATCAAAAAATTATTCTACCAGATGCTTGTAAAGCGCACCGGTCATGAGCTTCCTTGGGGGTCTCTTACGGGCATCCGTCCAACCAAGATCGCATTAAGCCGTCTTGAAGATGGCTGGAAGGAAGAGGATATCCGCCGGTTTATGAAGGACACCTACATGACCAGTGATGAAAAGATCGATTTAAGCATTGAGATAGCAGCAAGAGAAAAACGTCTGTTGGAGCCGTTGGACTATGACAGAGGCTACAGCCTGTATGTAGGTATTCCATTCTGTCCAACCACCTGTCTGTACTGTTCTTTCACCTCCTATCCCATCAGCAAGTGGAAAGGCCGTACCGGATTGTATCTGGAAGCTTTATTTAAAGAGCTGGAATATACTGCTGCAAAGATGAAGGGAAGACCTCTTGACACTATCTATTTTGGAGGCGGTACACCTACCTCTCTGCCGGCAGAGGACATTGACGCTATTTTATGTAAATTGGAGCAGCTGTTTGATACAAAGAATGCTCTGGAATTTACCGTAGAAGCAGGACGTCCGGACAGTATTACAGAGGAAAAATTAAAAGTTCTGGCTTCTCATGACATCAGCCGTATTTCCATTAACCCACAGACCATGAACCAGAAGACCTTAGAGGTCATTGGTCGCCGTCATACAGTAGAAGATGTAAAAGAAAAGTTCCACATTGCAAGAGAACTTGGCTTTGACAACATTAACATGGATCTGATCATGGGACTTCCAGAGGAAGATCTGGATGATGTGAAGCATACGTTAGAGGAGATCGAAGCCTTAAAGCCGGATTCTTTGACTGTTCATTCCCTGGCTATCAAACGTGCTGCCAGACTGAACATGTTTAAGGAAGAATATGCGGACTTGAAGATCAGCAACACCCCGGAGATGATCGCCTTAAGCGAAGCCTGTGCCCGCAGAATGGGCATGGAACCATATTATCTCTACCGCCAGAAAAACATGGCAGGCAACTTTGAGAATGTAGGCTATTCCCTTCCTGGAAAGGCATGTATCTACAACATTCTGATCATGGAGGAAATGCAGACCATCGCCGCCTGCGGTGCCGGAACTACCACAAAAGTGGTATTCCCAGCTGAAAACCGCAGAGAACGCTGCGAAAATGTAAAGGAAGTTGAGCAGTATATCAGCCGCATTGATGAGATGATCGGGCGGAAAGAGAAGATTCTTCTTTAAAATACTTGCAAAATCGGGAAAGTTCATTACAATAAAAAAGGAATACTATAATAATAGAAAGTACAGGAAAAATATAAGAAGATGTACTTAAAAGATTAGGGAGAAAAACATGGCATTAACAAAGAAGCCGGTTACCGGCATGAAAGATATCACTCCTGCAGAGATGCAGATCCGCGAATATGTTATGAACCAGATCCGCGAGACCTACAAGGGCTTTGGCTTTTCACAAATCGAGACCCCTTGTGTAGAGCATATTGAAAACCTGACCAGCAAGCAGGGCGGTGACAATGAGAAGCTGATCTTTAAGATCTTAAAGAGAGGCGACAAGTTAAACTTAGAGGCTGCAAAGGAAGAGAACGATTTAACAGACAGCGGTCTTCGTTATGACCTGACACTACCTTTGTCCCGTTATTATGCAAATAATGCAGCAAACCTTCCAAGTCCTTTTAAGGCATTACAGATGGGAAGCGTATGGAGAGCAGACCGTCCTCAGAAGGGCCGTTTCCGCCAGTTTACCCAGTGTGATATTGATATTTTAGGCGATCCTACCAGTCTGGCAGAGATCGAACTGATCCTGGCAACCACCACTGCATTAAGCAAGATCTGCCCGGACAATGCATTTACTGTAAGAATTAATGACAGAGGCATTCTTTTTGGCATGGCACGT